>NZ_JBEFZE010000009.1:0-143342 GCF_042762395.1 Pseudogemmobacter sonorensis | reverse complement strand
ACAGCGTAGCCATCATGTCAGAACCGCTCGCCAAGATCGCCGAGCAATATCTGCGCAAGGGCTCGACCGTCTATATCGAGGGCGCGCTGGAGACCCGGAAATGGCAGGACCAGTCCGGCCAGGACCGGTATTCGACCGAGGTCGTGCTGCGCCCCTTCTCGGGCAACCTGACGCTTCTCGGTGGCAAGCAGGACGGTGGCGAGCGCCAGCAGTCCGGTGGCTATGACCAGTCGCCCGCAGGCTACAGCCAGCAGTCGGGCGGGTCCGCATATGGGGCTAACGGCGGCGGCGCGCGCGGCGCGAACGACCTCCATGATGACATCCCCTTCGCCTGCGACCGGAGGCTGTGATGATCACCGACCAGCAAATCCGCGACGACCTGCAAGCCCGGCTCAAGGCGCGCGCCTCGATCATCGGTCACGAGCCCGATGGTGAGGACGAGGCTGCAGCGATTGGCGAGACAGCGATGCGGTTCGACATCCCGGCCGAGCGTGTGCGCGACGTCTGGGCCCGGATGATCTGCTGCGCGGGCGGGGTGTGAGCCATGGCCCGCCGGGAAGCCCCGCCTCTGCCAATCGTGCGCCTGACGCAATCCGGCATCAGCCCGGTATCGCGCTTCGATGCCGACGAGCTGGCGCTGTTCCCGGCTGGCACCGAGTTCGACATGAAACCCCGCACGCGCCGCAGCCTGCCGCAACACCGCACCTATTGGAAGGCTCTGTCTCGCGCCGTTGAGGCAACAGGCCGCTGGCCCTCGCGTGAGGCGCTGCACAAGGCGCTCAAGATCAACGCTGGGCTGGTCGAGCCGATCTTGGATCTGCGCGGCAGGGTTGTGGGGATGCAAGCCAACAGCACCGCGCTCGACGCGATGCTGCAGCACGAATTCCAAGCCTACTTCCAGCGCGCCATGGCCGATCTGTCAGAGGCGATTGGATATGACGCGCTGGCATGGATGGAGGAAGCATGACCCGCCGCAGCATCAGCCGCACAGAGCGGGTCCGCATCTTCGACGGCGCGCAGGGCCGTTGCCACATCTGCGGCGAGAAGATCGACGGCACCTATGAGGCTTGGGACGTGGAGCACGTGATCCCGCTCGAACTCGGCGGCGATGATCACGGCGACAATCTCCAGCCCGCGCACCGGCGCTGCCACGCGGAGAAAACCAAGGGTGACGTGCGCCAGATCGCCAAGGCGAAGCGCGTCCGGGCCAACCATATCGGGGCCCGCCCTCGCCCCAAGAAACCCATTCCATACCGGCTCTTTGATGGAACGCCGGTCTACCCCAGATAGCCCCCGCCACGCGGGAAGGAGACGATATGAGCGAGACGAAAGACGGAGGGGCCGCGTTTCCCTTTTCGCCGCCGTGTGACGCAAACGGTGCGTTGCCCAGCGGCTACCCCTTCCCGGAGCTGGGCATGACCATGCGCGACTGGTTCGCTGGTCAGGCGCTGACTGGCATCGTCGGTGGCTATTGGTCCAACCCCGAAATGAGCGGCCTCGGCCCGACGCAGTTGTCAGCCGAGGCCTATGCCTACGCTGACGCCATGCTTTTCGCCCGCGCGGAAGGCGGTGCGCAATGACCGATGCGCCAAACATCGGCGACGGGCCGACCAAACTCGGCCGCGCCTGCCGCCACTTCGACGGGCGCGCTGCGCTCCTGTCTGATGGCCAGTGCTGCAAGATTGGGCACAATATTAGCAAGATCGTCACGACCGCGAACGGCGGGTCTGATTTTCGGACGGCTTACATGTATCCCTGCCGCCCCGGTCCCGAGCGCAAAGCCGACTGCCCCGACTACGATCCGAAGACGGATTCGGAGATCGCGGCCAGCAAGGCCGCGATGTGCGCACAGATGGATCGGCTCGTGAAAGCCATGCCCCTTCTGAACGGCCTGAGAGCGACGATGGTCAAGGGTCGGATCGTCCACCAGGTCGTGGATTGCCCATTCTGCGGCGCCACGCGGGCCCTGCACGTCACCTGCGCCGTCGACCACAACAATCACATGTCGGCGCGCTGCGCTGAATGCAGGGAAGGGTTCATCGAGTGACCGAGGATCTGCGCAAGCTGTTGGATGAGGCCGGGCCCGCTATGGACGGACTGCGCCGAATCACCGCCGACGATTGGAGCGTTGACATGCCAGGATATGGCGGCTGGACGTTTGTCGGCAAGCGCGAAAATCACCCACGCCTGATCGTGATCGAAACAGGCTTCGGGGCATCGGCTGATCGCAGGCAGGACGCTATCGAGCGGCTTTGCATCATGGCCCCCGACCTCGCGCGCAAGCACCTCGCCGATCAGGATCGCATCGCCGCCCTTGAGGCGGAGGTCGCGCCCCTGCGCGGGCGGGGCATGGCCGCCGGGGTGGAGGCAGAGCCGGTGGCGGGCTGGCCGGAACGGATCTGGGCAGATCAGGACAACCTGACTTGGGTCGAGGCTGACCCCAACGAGGTCATGAGGGGCGATGAGGTCTGTTACATCCGCGCCGACCTCGCCCACCCCTCCGGCGCGGAGAGCCTGTGGGCGGAGGTGAATCGGCTGACGGCAGAAGTCGAGGTAGCATGGAAGGGCGAGCGTGATCAGTGGTTGCACGACTATGATGCGATGACGAAGAAGCGTGACGCCGCGCTGGCCCGTGTCGCGGAACTGGAAGCCGCTCTGGCCACCATCGAAGATCTGAACAAGACCGGCGCAGACGAAAACGGCCACCGATGGGATCACTCCGACCTGATCGCGCAGGAGATCATGGGCGCGCGCGGCGCCATCACCCCGCAGCCGGATGCCGGGCTGGAGGCGGCGATCCGCGAGGCAATCGACCTGATGACCGAGCGGACGCAGGGATCACCAGCCCGGTCGGCCAGTCATAATGCGCGACTGGTGCTGGAGGCCGCCCTCCGCTCCCGCCCTGTCGGGGAGGTGAAACTCAAGCCTATTGACTGGTCTGGCGGGCTCGCGTCGACACCCATCGGTGATTACGTCATCGCCGAGGAAGATTGGGATGAAGATCCGTTCTGGTTTGTGATCTTTAACGGGAAGCCAGTATCCCGGCTTGGCGAACACAAAGACGAAGCATCTGCAATCGCAGCAGCCCAAGCCGACTACGAAGCCCGCATCCGCGCCGCCCTGTCCGGGGAGGGTAAGGGATGAGTGACGCACCGGAACGTCACGATCACTGGTCGGTTCGAGTCGAGACGAGCGGAGAAATGATCGTCCAGATCGAGACAGAATGTCTTGCGGGACGGGAACCATCGGCGGCCGACGAGGAAGCGATCAGAACGGCGGCGCACCATTTGCTGGCGTTCATAGGCGATCCGCATCCTGTCCGCGCCGACGCCTGCCTGCACGGCGAGGCGCTGGAAGAGGTGCGGGCGGCGCTGGTCGATCTGGCGCGCGCATATGCCGCCTGCAACGGCGAGGATCATCCCGCATACATCCGTGCCAGCGCCGACCTCGCGAAGATCGGAGGGGCGTGATGGAAAACCATAGAGACCCGCCAATCGAAGAACTGCCATACCGGTCAGGCGTGACTGTAATCGACATCGGCGACGTGCGCGTGTCTCGCGGGATGAGCAGACGCCCGTATTCGGGCTGCAAGCACCTGCGGCTGATCTACGATTCCCGCGAGCGCCGCATATGGTGCAAGGATTGCGAGCGTGACATCGAAGGCTTCGACGCCTTTCAGATCCTCGCCGAGCGCAGCCACGAATTCAAGGCTGCACTGGACTATCGTGAGAAGCAGATCGCCGAGGCCGAGGCTTTCACGCTGCGCAGCCGGGCCGCGAAAAACCTCGATCACATCTGGCGCTCGCGAACACAGGCACCATGCTGCCCGCATTGCCGCAAGGGGCTGCTACCAGAGGATATGCTCAGCATGTCATCGGTCGGGGTCGAATACGAGCGCAAGCGCCGCGCCCGCATCGCAGGAGGGGAGTGACGATGGGGGCCCGCGCCGAACTCGCATTTGCACCGCGCCTGCTTGGCCACGCGGAGGCGGCGGCTTATCTCGGCGTGTCGCCCACAACCCTGCGCGGCCTGCCCATACCCCGGCGCGTCCTGGGCGGTCGGCGCCTGTTCGACAGGCTCGACCTTGACCGCTACGCCTCTGATCTGCCCTATGAGGGCGATAGCCAGGCTGCGAACGAGGTGGATGAATGCGACCGCCATTTCGGGTTGAAGGGGTGATGCTCCCGAACGTCCAACGCATACGGCGTGGCGATCGATTGCTTTGCTACCATCGGCCGACAGGGATACGACTGCCTGACCTGCCGGAGACTCACCCCGAGTTTGTCGCAGCCTGGGCCCGGGCCGAATCCACGAAACCGGATCACGCGTTCAAGCTGGCGCCTGGGACGATTGCACAAGCTGTTCGCAATCTGCGCGCCTCAACGCGGTGGAAAAACCTCACAAAGTCGTATCAGGGCAGCCTGCGATTTCACCTTGAGCGGATCGAAAATGATCATGGGGCCTTGCCAGTCAAGGGCTTGCGCGAGAAGCACATCGTGACCGATCTGGCCAAGTTGGATCCGAATCCGGCGAACGCATCGCTGAAATGCTGGCGCCTGATTTTTGCCCAGGCGAAGATCGACAATGCGATTGATGCCGACCCTACCGCTGGGATCAAAAAGATTTCAACCAAAAGCCCGGGGCACGCCAGCTGGTCGCAGGCTGAGATTGACATCTACCGCGCCCGCTGGCCTGCTGGAACACCCCAACGGATCGCCTTCGAGCTACTGGCGTGGACCGGGGCCCGGGTCAGCGATGCCGCAGTCATGTCGCGCGCCCATATTGGCAGCGACGGTCTGTTGACTTTCCGCCAGCAAAAGACCGGCGGGCTGGCGCATGTACCATGGACCAGCCCGCTACCTCGCTGGGCAAAGCCATGGGAGGGGGAAAGGGCCGCTGCGCGGGAAATCATCTCGTCCGGCACGGGATTCACATTCCTTGAGACGGCTCAGGGCAAAGCGCGCACGGTGAAAGGGCTGTCCAATCTGATTTCAGCTGCGGCAATAGAAGCAAAAATCACCGGACGCTCCGCCCATGGGCTGAGAAAATACCGCCTGTCGGCCATCGCGGAAGCCGGGGGATCCGCCCACGCGATCATGTCATGGGGCGGGCACTCCAGCCTGTCAGAGGCCGAGGCCTACACCCGGGCAGCCAATCGCCGAGCAGTCGTGACGGGGGAAGAACAAGAACAGAACGATGTAAACGCTGTCCGGAATGACTGTAAACGATGAATTTTTACTAAGTAATTCAGTATCTTGCGCCAGATATGGCGATCCCGGGAGGATTCGAACCCCCGACCAGCCGCTTAGAAGGCGGCTGCTCTATCCAACTGAGCTACGGGACCACTCGTCCCCTTTTAGCCAAGCACCTTCGTCATGAAAACCGAATTCGGATCCTCATCGTAGCCTTCGAAAGGCGGGCAATCCTCGAACCCGGCCTTGAGGTAAAGCGCGCGCGCCGGGGCGAAGATCGGCTGCACCCCGGTTTCCAGCGAAAGCCGCCGGTAACCCCGGGCCGCCGCCTGATCCAGAAGATACGCCAGCATCCGGCGCGACAGGCCCCTGCCCCGGTCCTCGGCCAGCACATGCATCGACTTGACCTCGGCATGTCCCGCGTCGATCCGCTTGATCGCGCCCATGGCCACCGGGCGCCCCGCCTCGCGCAGCACGAAAAAGGCGACGCCCGGCACGGCAAGCCCTCCCGCATCCATCATGTGATTGCTTCCGGGCGGGGTCTCGGCATGCATATCGGCGCTGTGGCGCGCGAAGAGAAGGCCCAGATCGGGGGCGAGGGGGCTTTCCTCGGCAAGGGTCGTGGTCATGCGGATCTCATCGGAAGGGAATGCGGGCACCCTCCCGCGAAAACGCCAGACTGGCCGATTGCGCCCCCGGAATCAATACGATCCCGAAGCCGCGTGTCACAGATAGGGCGAGCCGAGCCAGAGGATCCTGTCGCGCAGCCGCGCCGGGAAGGGCCTTGCGCGCAGCGCCTCCAGCGTGACCTCTTCCGAGCGCGCGATCCCGGCGTCGATCCGCGCAGCGATCCGCCCCGCCATGGCGATATCCAGGATCTCCAGGTCGGTCTCGAAATTCAGCCGCAGCGAGCGCGAGTCGAGGTTTGAGGAGCCGACGAAGCTCCAGACCCCGTCGATCGCCAGAAGTTTCGAGTGATCGAACCTTCCCGGGTCGCGCCAGATCCGGCAGCCCGCGCGCAGCACCTGGTCGAACTGGGCGGTCATCGCATGGGCGACCAGAACAAGGTTGTTCTGTCCGGGCACAAGGATGCGGATATCTACGCCGCGTCGCGCGGCGGTGGTCAGGGCGCTGGTCAATTCGCGGTCGGGCAGGAAGTAGGGCGACATGATGCGGATCGAATGGCGCGCCACCGAAAAGGCCCCCATCAGCACCTTCTGATTCGCGGCCAGATCGGCATCGGGGCCCGAATCAAGCGCCCGCACCAGCATGGGCGCGGTGAGATCCGCACCGGCCCGGGGCTCGACCCGCCAGGCCGCGCCGTCCAGATCCTCGCCGGTCGCGAAATGCCAGTCGGCGGCGGCGATGGCGAGAAGATCGGCCACCACCGGGCCGGTGACGCGGAAATGGGTGTCGCGCGCGGCGGCCTCCAGGGCGAACTCTCGGGTGAAGCCCTCGCGGATGTTCATGCCGCCGGTGAAGCCGGTGGCGCCATCGACGACGACGATCTTGCGGTGGGTGCGCAGATGGGCATAGGGCAGCCGCAGCGTGACCAGGACGCCGCTGTTGAAGGGCGCCGCGCGCAGGCCCGCCCGCCGCAGGTGCCTGAGGATGGTCGGGCGCGAATAGCGCGCGCCGAAGGCATCGACCAGGACCCGCACCTCGACCCCGCGCGCCTGCGCGGCCAGCAACGCCCCGGCCAGCCGCAGCCCGATGCGGTCGTGATCGAAGATGTAGCTTTCAAGTATCACGCTGCGCCGCGCGCCCTCGATGGCCGCGATCATCGCGCCATAGGCGGCGTCGCCGGTCTCAAGCATCTCGATCCGGTTGCCGCCGCAATGGCGGAACTGAGAGACATTGTCTCCCAGCGTCGCCAGCGCCTGGAACCTTCGTCCGAAGCCCTGGGAGATCACCCCGGGCTGAAGCGTGGGATGGACCGCCCCCGGATGGCTAAGCCCCGAGACCGAGCGCCCCTGCGCCCGCTTGTCCCTGCGGATCCGGTTCACCCCGGCGGCGATGTAGATCAGCGGGCCAAGGATCGGCGACAGCAGGGTCACCCCCACCCAGCCGATGGCCGCGCGCACCTCGTCCTTGGTCATGGCGGCATGGATCGCCGTCACCACCGCAAGCACGAAGGAGACGGCGAGCACGAGGTAATACCACTGGGTCGGCAGGTAATCGGCCATAAGCGCATTTCAATCACGGATCGGGCCCGATGCGAAGCCCGACCCGCAACGCGCGCGGCGCCTTATCGCGGCACGCCGACCGGCTGGACATAGGTGACGATGGATCCCTCGGCCAGCGAAAGCGCCGCCGCGATCACATCGCGGTTGGCCGCGCCGCCGATCAGGCAGGTGCCAAGCCCCTCGGCCACGCAGGCCAGATAGACGTTCTGCGCGGTCACGGCGGCATTCACATGCGCCCCGACGGCAAGCGCCTGATCGTCGGCGCCCTCGGCCGCCGTGCGCAGCCGCGCGCCGTCCGAGACATAGATCAGCAGCGCGGGGGCGCGGGCGACAAAGGCGCTGTCGCTCGCCTCGGCACGGATGTCGCGGTCGAGCACCCGCTCCAGCGTGTTGGTCCCGGGCTGGTGCAGGAAGACGCCCTCGGCGGTGGCGACATGGAGGTCGGTATCATAGGCGCTGCGCCAGGACGGCGCGGTGCGCCCGCCGGTTTCGGGCCGGTTCACCCCGTTCGCGGCCCACAGGAGGCGCAAAAGCTGGTCCTCGGGCAAGGGTGCGGTGCCGAAGCGTCGCACCGACTGGCGGCCCTCAAGCGCCTCTTGCAGGGTGATCCCGGCTGGGCCCGCGGCAAGGCTCGGCGCGGCCGAGGCGACCGCGATCGGCGCGGCGGCGGATCCGGCAAGGAACAGGCGGCGGTTCAGGTCTTTCATGGTCTTCTCCTCTCGATTGACGGCAGATCCGCCCCGACGGGTTGGGGGCGGCGTTTCGGTATCGGTCAGCGCCACTGCCGCGACAGCGCGCGCAGGACGTCGGTGCGGCTGATCTGGCCCACCAGCCGCCCGTCCTCCAGCACCGGAAAGCGGCGGTAGCTGCTGGCGACGAAGCGCTCGGCGGCGCTGACGAGGTCGAGCCCGGCGTCCAGCGTCTCGACCTCGCGGCTCATCAGATCGGCGACGGTGCCGCCCCATTCCTTGTAATATGCGGCGTTCAGCGCGGCCTTCAGCCCGTCGCGCTTGGACAGGAAACCCACGAGCTGCCCCTCATCGTCCAGCACGCAGGCGCCAGAGACGCCGGTGTCGAGAAGCAGGGTGATGGCGTGGATGATCTCCATCCCCGCGCCAAGGGTGACAAGCTCGGTCTGCATGTGATCGGCGACGGTGGCGATGGCATCGGTCATGGCGCGCGGCCCTCCTGCCTTTGCGAATGCGCCCCGGCGGCCCGGCGGGGGCAGGCGTGGCAGGCATTGGCGCAGGCCAGCCCGCCGCAGGATCCCTTGATCGGCGGGCGGCGCAGGATCGCGCCCAGCCCCAGCCCAAGGGTTGCGAGCATGAAGAGGATCAGCCCCAGAAGGATCGTCTGCATATGTCCTGCCTTTCTTGGCATTTCACGTTGCGGCGCCCGAAGGCGCCCGGGTTGCGGCCTCAGGCCAGGGCGGCGGCGAAGCGCGCGTTCATCACCGCGCGCAGCCCTTCGCCCTCGCGCAGCAGCAGCAAAAGCCCCACGCCCTGCGCCTCGGCATGGGCGGGGGCGCGGGCCTCGCCCATCACCCAGAGCGCGGTCGCCAGCGCATCGGCCGCCATGGCGCTTTCGGCCAGGACCGAGACCGAGGCGATCCGCCCCTCGACCGGCGCGCCGGTCAGCGGGTCGATGGCATGGGACCAGCGCCGCGCGGCGCCGCGCCCCAGATCGAAGCCGTTCACCTGATCGCCCGAGGTCGCCACCGCCCCCGATCCCGGCCGGATCCGGGCATGGATGCCCCCGGTCAGCGGATCGGAGATGCCGATCCGCCAGTCGCCGGAAACCCGGATCTCGCCGCCGATCTCCACCAGCCAGTCGTCGGTCCGGGCCGACAGAAGCGCGGCCACAAGATCCACCGCATGGCCCTTGGCGATGCCGCAGGGATCGAAGGTCACCCGCCCCTCGCGCCGGATCAGGGCACCGTCCAGCGCGATTCGCCGCCAGTCGCCCTCGCGCCCGCCCTTGATCGGGCCAAAGCCCCAGCGATTCACCAAAGGCCCCAGCGTCGGGTCGAAGGCGCCGCCGCTGGCCGCCGCATGGTCCAGCGCGGCGCAGGCGACCCGGGCGAAATCCTCCGAAACCGCCATTTCCGCCGAAACGGTGTTGAACCGCGTCACCTCGCTGTCGGGCCGGAACGGGCTGAGGCTGCGGTCCAGCCGGTCGAGCGTGGCGCCGATGCGCCCGGCCAGCGCCTGCGGGTCGGAAAGCCCGCGCGCCCGGACCTGCCAGGCGGTGCCGAAAGCGCGCCCCGCAAGCCGCGTCACATCCGGCGCCCCGGCCACGCCCCGCAGCGGCGCCAGCCCCGCCACCGCCGCCAGCCCGAAAAGCGCACCGCGTCTTGTCCATTCCATCGGCCTAGATCCCGAAATCGTCATTGTGGATATCCTCCGGCTCGACCCCGCAATCCTCCAGCATCGCCCTGACCGCCTGAATCATCAGCGGCGGACCGCAGAGGTAGTATTCGCAGGCCTCGGGCGCGGGATGGTCGCGCAGCCCCTCGCGGAACACCACGTCGTGGACGAAGCCCGCGGCCCCGGTCCAGCCATCGCCCGCCGCGGGCTGGCTGAGCGCGGGCGTCCAGCGGAAATTGGGGTGTTTCGCGGCCAGCGCCTCGAATTCCTCGGCATAGAACAGTTCCGCCCGGCTGCGCGCGCCATACCAGAAGCTCATCCGCCGCGCGGTGCCCCTGAGCGTCAGTTGCTCGTGGATCATCGCGCGCAGCGGCGCCATGCCGACGCCGCCGCCGATGAAGACCATATCACGCCCGGTCTCCTGGACGCGGAAGTCGCCATAGGGGCCGGCGATCTCGACCGGATCGCCCTCGCGCAGCCCGAAAAGCCAGGACGAGACCACGCCCGGCGGCACATCCCCCGCCCCCGGCGGCGGCGTCGCGAGGCGGATGTTGAGCGTGACGAGCCCGCGATCCTCGGGCCGGCTGGCCACCGAATAGGCCCGCGAGACCGGCACGGCGCTTTGCGCCACCAGATCGAGGATGCCGAGCTTGCGCCATTCCTCGGCGAAGGGCTGGTCGATCCCGGCATAGGCCAGCCGGTAGGGCGGCGCGGTGACCTGGACGAAGTTCCCGGCGCGGAAGTCGAAGACGGCGCCCTCGGGCAACGCCAGGGTGATCTCGCGGATCAGCGGCGTCAGGCTGCGGATCCGCGCCACCCGGCAGACATGGCTGGCCGAGCCCAGCACGTCCTCGGGCACCGTCACCGCCATGTCGGCGCGCAATGTGACCTGGCAGGCCAGCCGCACGCCCGCGCGCAGATCGGCGGGGGAAAGCCGCGCGGCTTCGGTCGCGAGCGGCCCCTGCGTGCCGCTCAGCCCCGAGACGCGACAGAGCCCGCAGGTCCCCTGCCCGGCGCAGCCCGAGGGCACCGGCACCCCGGCGGCGTTCAGCGCGTCGAGCAGCTTCTGGCCGCTCTGCGCCTCGACCCGCCGCTGGCCGTTGAGCGTCAGGGTGACCGGGACCGAGGGCAGCAGCCGCCCGCGCAGATGTTGCAGCGCCAGCGCCAGCAGCACGGTCAGGCCGGTCAGGAAAACCAGTGCGATCAGGATCTCGATCATGGCAGGCGCACCCCCACGAAGGCCGAAAAGCCCATCGACATGATGCCGCCGACGATGAAGGCGGCTCCCAGCCCCTCAAGCCCCTTCGGCATGTCGGCATAGCGCAGCCGCTCGCGGATGGCGGCGAAGGCGGTGATCGCCAGCGCCCAGCCGATGCCGGTGCCCAGCCCGTAGACCGCGCTTTCGGCGAAGGTATAGGCGCGCTCGACCATGAAGAGGCTGCCGCCGATGATGGCGCAGTTGATCGCAAGCAGCGGCAGATAGATCCCCATCGCGGCATGCAGCGCGGGGACGAAACGCTCCAGCAGCATCTCCAGCACCTGGACCATGGCGGCGACGATGCCGATGAAGGTGATCAGCCGCAGGAAGCCCAGATCGACATCGCCCAGCCCCGCCCAGGCCAGCGCCCCCGGCCCCAGCACATGGGCGTAAAGCAACTGGTTCAGGGGCACCGACATCCCCTGCACCACGATCAGCGAGATGCCGACGCCGAAGGCCGTCTCCACCCGGCGCGAGACCGCCAGGAAGGTGCACATGCCAAGGAAGAACGAAAGCGCGAGGTTTTCTTCAAAGATCGAACGCTGGAACAGGTCCATCATGGCTGCGGCCCCTTCCCGCTTTCACGCATCGCATATTCGCGCGGTTCCGCCAGTTGCGGGCGCAGGCTGCGCAGCGCCCAGACCAGCAGCCCCAGGATGATGAAGGCCGAGGGCGCCAGCAGCATCAGCCGCAGCGGCACGAACCAGCCGCCCTCGGCCTGCGGCAGCAGGATCTGCCAGCCGAACAGGCTGCCCGCGCCGAAAAGCTCGCGGATCGCCGCCACGCTCATCAGCACAAGGCTGTAGCCAAGCCCGTTGCCAAGCGCGTCCAGCATCGACGGCAGCGGCGGGTTGCGCATGGCGAAGGCCTCGGTCCGGCCCAGCACGATGCAGTTGGTCGCGATCAGCGAGACGAAGACGGTCAGGCGCTGGCTCATCTCCCAGGCGAAGGCGGCCAGAAGCTGGTCGGCCACGATCACCAGGGCGGCGATGATGGTCAGTTGCAGGATGATGCGGATCTGGCCCGGGATATGGGCGCGGATGGCCGAAATGATCCCCGCCGACAGCGTGACCACCACCGTCAGCGCGACCGCCATGGTCAGCGCGGTGCCCATCGCGGTGGTCACCGCCAGCGCGGAACAGATCCCCAGGATATGCACCGCCACCGGATTGCGGTCGACCAGCGGATCGACGACCTGCCTCAGGCCCGAAGTGGTCATGGCTGGATCCTCCCCTCGCGCAGGTTCTCAAGGAAGGGGCCGAAGCCGTCGTCCCCCATCCAGAAATGCACCATGTCGATCGCGCCATAGCCGGTGACCGAGGCGCCCGAGATCGCCTCGATCTCGTAGGGGCCCGAGGCGCCGGCCAGGATGTCGATGACGATCATGCCGTCCTCGGCGATCCGCTTGCCGCGCCAGCCCGCGCCGAATTCCGGCTCGGCCACCCGCGCGCCCACGCCGGGGGTCTCGGCCTGGTCGTAGACCGAGAAGGCGGCCACGGTGTTCAGGTCGGCCTCAAGGGCCAGATAGGCCCGGATCACCGATTGATAACCCGCGCCGCGCACCGGCAGCACGACCAGCGCGGGCGCGTCCCCGCGCCGCACCAGCCAGACCAGCGACTGGTTCTCGCGCATGCCGATGGCGGCCAGATCGGCGGCGGGCGAAAGCCGCGTGCTGCGCGCGGGGTCGAGGCTGGCCGCGGTCTGATCGAAATCGGCCGGGTCGATGTCGGCGACCGTCCCCGAGGCCAGATCGACGACCAGCGTCTCCAGCCCGCCCCGTTCCAGAAGCTCGGGAATGCCGGGCAGGCTTTCCAGCATCTCGACCATCAGCCGGTCGCGGGCCGCCATGCGGTTGGCCTCCTGCACCGGGCGCAGAAGGACGGCGGTGACCGAAACCGCCAGCCCGCAGACCAGCGCGACCAGCGCGGCCATGCCCACCGATTTCACCGGGTCGGAATTGGGGCGGGCCAGAAAGCCGCGCCAGAGCGCGCGCGGATCAGCCATGGCGCAGCCTCCTTTCGCGCCGCATCGCGCGGCGGACATGCAGCGACAGAACGACATGGTCGATCAGCGGCGCGAAGATCTGCGCCAGAAGCGCCGCGAAGACCAGCGCGCCGAAAAGCGGCCCGGCGGTGGAGAACAGCGCCGCCAGCCCGCCCGCGACCAGCCCATAGGCCAGCCGCCCGCCCCGCGTCCGGCCCGAGACCACCGGATCCGCGACCAGCCAGGCCAGCGCGATCAGCAGCGCCCCCGCCCCCGCGGGATCCGGGAGGCCGGAAAGCCCCGCCAGCCAGACCATGCCGAAGAAGCCCGCCAGCGCCCCCGCCAGCACCGAAAGCCGCGCCTGCCCGGCCAGGACCAGCAGGACCGCCCCCGGAAGCGCCAGCAGGGCCGGGATCGCCACCCCCTCGCGCCAGGGCTGGTCGGCGAAGGAAAAGGCCAGGAAGGCCAGCGCCAGCACCACCGGCTGGACGAAGTTCCGCCCGCGCCCGCCGAAGATCAGCTCGCCCAGCACCACGCCGAAGCTGGCCCCCAGCACGATCTGCCAATGCGGCGCGCCCTGCGGCACCAGAAGCGCGATCAGCACCGCCGAGGTCAGCGCATGCAGCGCGCTCGCCTGGCCACGCAGGCGGTGAAACAGCAGATGCCAGCCGCAGACCACGCCAAGGCACAGCAGAAGGCGCGGCCCCAGCCAGGGATCCTGCCCCGCCAGCACCGCCACCGGCGGCAGCAGGCCAAGGAGCGCCGGAACATCGTCGCGCAGCGGGCCCGAGCGGAGAAAGGCTTTGCGGAAAGGGCCGGAGCCCGGGGAAAACCTCATGCCAGCGCCTCCAGCTCGTCCAGCGTCTGCCGCAGGAGCGTCGCGGTATCGGCGCGCATCACATGGCCAAGCGCGGCCAGATCCTCTTCCACCAGCCCGAGCGCGCCAAGCCGCCGCGCGCCCTCGGCATCGCCCGAAGCCAGCGCGTGAAGCAGCGGCAGCGCCGGGATGCCGGGCGGGGCGAGGTGCTCGTCCCAGGCATTGGGGATCAGGGCGCCGGTGCCGTGGACGGATTTGCGCAGCCGCCGGGCCAGCCTGCCGAGCGCGCCGCCAGCGGGCGCGACCTGCCCGATGGCGGTGATCTGGCGGATGCCCGGGCGCAGGCGCGGAATGGCAAGGCCGCCCGCCTCCGGCCCGGCCAGAAGGCGATGTCCGCCCGGCTTCAGCCGTCCGGCGGCGATCTCGGAAAGCGCCATGCCGGGCAGCACCGAGACCAGCCCCGGCCGCGCCACCCCCGGCCCCGAAAGCGCGACGACCCGGCGCGCGGAAATCCGCCCGCCGCCAAGCAGATGGCCAAGCGCGATCACCTCGGGCCAGCCGATCTGCCAGACCCGCCCGCCACGGGCGACGGGATGCAGCGCATGGATATGGCGGCCCGGCAGGCCCGCCCCGCGACCGCCCGCGAAGGCGCGCGGCGTGACGCCCGGCTGCTCCGGCATGGTCAGGCCCGGCGCATGGCACAGCCAGACCCGCCCCGGCGTCAGCAGCCGCAGGGCCGCGAGCCCGCGCGCGAAGGCCTCGCCCTCGGCCGCGATCAGGCCCGAGGCCTCGGGCGCGCCGGGGGCGCTTTCCATCGCAGTGACGAACAGCGCCTCGGGCGCCTCCGAAGGCTCGGGGCGCGGCACCCGGCCGAAGGGGCGGGTGCGCAGCGCGGGCCAGAGCCCGGCTTCGATCATCAGCGCGACAAGCCCCTCGCGCGTTCCGGCCCCCGAGAGATCGAAGACCTCGCCGTCTTCGGCGGCTTCCCCCGCCTCCCCCGGGTCGGGCAGGATCTCAAGCGCGGCGACGCCTCGGCGCGGGCCCGGCTCCAGCCGCGCGACCCGGCCCGCAACAGGCGAGACGAGGACGACCCAGGGGCGGCGACGGTCCGACAGCAGCCGCGTGCCGACCCGGACCCGGTCGCCCTCGGCCACCGCCAGCACCGGGCGCAGCCGCGCCAGATCGCCGTCGTGCAGGGCGATCACACCCGCGGGCGACAGCCGCTCCACCGGCCCGCCGACCAGGCCGGTCGCCGCCGGTTTCAGCCGATCGAACCACCCGCCGGTTCCGATGACGCCCGTCTTCCATGGCAATGGCACATCCCCCTGCTGCCGCCGCGTCCCGGCCCCGGGGAAAGGCGCACAGGCGAAAGCCATGCCGCGAACCCGGGGTCCAGAGCACCACCATGACGTGTTTCGGGAAAGGCCACTTTGACACGCATCAAAAGCAGCCATGCAATTTTCACATGGCTCCAGCCGACCGGCCGGCCTGCGGGCAGGGCCCCGTTCAGCCCTTGCGCGGACCCGGCCCCACCACCGCGTCGATGGCCGCGAGGGTGCGGGCGCTGGCGCCGCGATGCCCGGCCAGAAAGGCCTCGATCCGCGCGGTCAGATCCGGCATCGGCTGGCACAGCGCCCGGGTCAGCGCCGCCGCATCGGGCAGGCTGAAGGCGATGCCCGCCGCCTCGGCCTCGGCGAAGGGGAATTCGATCGGCCAGACATGCGGGCCGGTCAGCACCGGCTTCATCATCATCAGGGGCTCGATGATGTTATGGGCGCCGCGCGGGATGAAGCCGCTGCCGACCACGACCCGGTCCGAGAGCGCGAGGTAGAAGAACATCTCGCCCAGCGAATCGCCCAGGAAGACATCGGGCGCGGCCTCTGGCAGCGCGCCCTTCGGCACCAGATCGGGGCCGAGCGCCGCGCTGCGGCGCAGGACGCCCAGCCCCGCCGCCCGCAGGCCCGCCGCCACCGCGTCGAACCGCTCGGGCGCGCGGGGGACATAGACGATCAGCGGCGCGACGCGGCCTTCGCGCCCGGCGGCGGCGATCAGATCGCGGATCACTCCGAGGTAAAGCGCCTCCTCGCCCTCGACCCCGCTGGCGATGGTGATCACCTCGCGCCCCGGCGCCAGCAGCGGGCGCAGCCGCGCCGCCGCCTCGGGCTGCGCGGGCGGCACCGGCTGGTCAAAGCGCAATTCGCCGGTGACGGTGACATTGGTCAGCCCGACCGAGGCGAAACGCGCCGCCTGAAGCGGCGATTTGACGAAGGCCCCGGCAAAGCCCCGAATGACGCGCTGGCGCAGCCGCAGCCCCCGGCTGTCACGCGCCAAGGGGCGGGTGCCGTATTGGGCGTTGCACATGTAAAGCGGGATCCCGGCGCGGCGGGCGGCGAAGATCATCGCGGGCCAGATCTCGACCTCAAGCGTCAGGCCGATGCGGGGGGCGCAGGCACGAAAGAAGCGCCGGTAGCACCAATGCATGTCGAAAGGCACCCAGACCGCCGCCAACTGGCCCGAGGCGATCTCGGGCGCGAAAAGCCGCGCGGATTCGCGCCGCCCCGCCGGGGTGAAATGGGTGACCACCACCTTCTCACCCCGCGCCAGCGCCAGCCGGATCAGCCCGGTGGCCGAGCGGATCTCACCCAGGCTGACGGCATGGAACCACAGCCCGCCCTGCGGCAGCGGGCGGCGGTAGAAGCCGAACCGCTCGCCCAGATGGGCGGTGTAATCCGGGTCGCGCCGCCCGCGCCGCCACAGATAAAGCACCACCACGGGCAGGAAAACGAACCACAGCAGCCGCCAGGCCAGCAGAAAGAGCGTCAGGATCAAGGCTTCCCTCCTGAAAGCGCGATCAACTCGCGCGCGAGCGGGATAAGGGCCGCCCGCGCCCCCTCGACAAGGGCGCGGGCGGCGGTGCCGGGCGCGGCGCCGGGCGCGGGTTCCACCCGGGCGAAGGCGTCGGAAACCGCGCGGGCCAGCGCGGCGGGCGCCTCGGGCCCCAAGGGGATCTGACGTACGAGCCCCGCCTCGGCCAGATCGCGGTAATCGGCGCCGAAATTCGCGGTATCCGGCCCCGAGATCACCCCGAGGCCGAGGCAGACCGCCTCCCAGGGGTTATGGCCGCCGGTGGCGGCCGCGCCCTCGCCACAGGATCCGCCGATGAACGCGGCCCGGGCCAGGCGATACCACAGGCCAAGCTCTCCGAAACTGTCGGCCAGAAGCACCGCCGCCCCGGCCCCCGGCACGCCGTCGCGGCTGCGCAGCGCATGGGGCAATCCGGCTGCGTCCAGCGCCCGGGCGATCTCGGGCGCGCGGTCGGGCAGGCGCGGCGTCAGGATCAGGAGCGCGGAGGGATCCTCCGCCCGAATGCGGCGCTGCGCCTCGATCACCAGCGCCTCGTCCGCCGGATGGGTCGAGGCCGCGACCCAGACCCGCCGCCCGGCCAGCGCGGCCGTCAGCCCGGCAAGCTGCACCGGATCGGCGCCAAGCGGCGCGGCGGCGGGCTTGAGCGAGCCGGTCACCACCGGCGCCACCGCGCCAAGCGCGCGCAGATGCGCCGCGCTGGCCGCATCCTGCGCGGCGACCAGCCGGAAACGGCGCAGGAGGTCGCGGTAAAGCCCGCCAAGCCGCGCCCGCCTGCGATGGCTTTGCGCGTTCATCCGCGCATTGACATAGGCCAGCGGGATCCCCCGCGCCGCCGTGTCGCAGATCGCCCCGGGCCACAGGTCCTGCTCGGACCAGACCGACAGGTCGGGCCGCCAGTGGTCGAGGAAGGCGCCGACGAAATCCGGCCCGTCGAGCGGCAGGAACTGATGCCGGGTCAGGGGCGGCAGATTGGCGCCGATCACCCGCGCCGAGGAACGCGCGCTTGAGGTCAGGAGCACGTTCACCCCCGGCGCCTCGGCCTGGATGGCCTGGATCAGGGGGCGCAGCGCCATCACCTCGCCCAGACCCACGGCGTGGAACCAGAAGAGCCGCCCCGGGGGGCGCGGCAGGTTCGCCTGGCCCAGCTTCTCGCCGATCCGGGCCGGATCCTCCTTGCCGCGCCGCAACCGGCGCCGCAGAGCCCTGCGCATCACGGACTGAAGCGCCGGACGCAGCGCCATATAGGCGCGGGTCTGCCAGCCGTCGCCGCTCATGCGCAGGGCCTGCCAGAGGGGGCCGCGATCCGGCGGGTGCGAGGGCGGCGGGGCCGGGCAAAAGAGGATGCCGCGCAGCCGGGCGGGAAGGGATCGGATCGGGTCATTTCCGCTCCTGTCTGGCGGGCCGCGACGCGGCGGTTTGGTGCGGCGCGGGAAGACCCCGCCAGACCCACGGCCCGACTAAGGTCCGAACGGGGACGCGCCGCCGCTTTTGCCACGAAAGCACGCCGGTGGTGAAGCCCTGCCGCGCCCGCCCAGGCCCCGGCAGCCTTCCTCGCCCCGACGCCCAACCCCCTCAGCCCTCCGGCACGGCGGCCGAAGCACGCTACTCCGGCAGCGCCACCGGGCCGAGGCTTTGCCAAAGATCGCCGGGGCCGGGGTTTTCCGGGGCCGAGCGCCCGCCGAAATGGTTCATGATCCCCCAGACCGCGTTGAGCGCGGTCTGCACCGCGCCCTCGACCCAGGCGGGGGTGAAGCTCACCCCATCCCCCGCCATGAAAAGGCCGCGCTGCGCCGGATCCATGCCGTCTTGCATGAAATGGCCGAACATGCGGTGGTTGTAGCGGTAATGCCCCGGCAGCGCGCCCTTGAAGGCGCCGAGGAAATCCTCGTCCGATTCCCAGCTCACGCAGATCGGATTGCCCCGGATATGGCTGGCGATGTCGACGCCGGGATAGATCTTCGCCAGCGCGGCCAGCGCCAGCTCCACCCGCTTTTCGGCCGAATGCGGCAGCACCTTCAGCGCATCCGTCATCCACGAATAGCTCAGGCAGATCACGGCGGGGCGGTCGGGGCCGTTGTCGAAGAAATAGGTGCCCCGGGTGATGCGGTCGGTCAGCGTCATCGACAGCAGCGGCCGCCCGGTCGCGGGGTCGATGTCCTTCCAGAACGGCCGGTCCACCATGACGAAGGTCTTCGCCGCCTGCATGTAGCGCGTACGGTCCAGCGCCATCCAAAGCTTTTGCTCGAACAAGGCCTCGTCCACCGCGATCGAGGTGGTGAGAAGATGGCTCTGGCAGGTGACGAGGACCGCGCCGTAGCGGTCGGTCCGCCCCCAGCGGTCGGTGACGGCCAGATCCGCGCCCTCGCGCGCGATCCGCACCGCGCGCGACCGCGTGGCCCCGCCGTTCAGCCCGGCCAGCGTGGTGCCCCCCGGCCAATGCGCGCAATCCGCCGCATGGCGCCAGAGCCGGTGCAGCACCTGCTCCACGCCGCCCTTGATGTAGCGCTGGTTGTCGTCAAGCTCGGTCAGGTTGACCCGCAGGATCTCCAGCATCGAATTCGGGAAGTCGGAATCCCAGCCCCCGGTGCCGAAACCGACCTGGCCGAAAACCTCGCGATGACGGAAATCGAGCGCGCGGAACGCCTCGGAGGAAGCGACGAAATCGTAGAAGGTGCGCTCGTCCCAGTCGCGCACGATCGGGTTCCAGATCTCCTTGATGCGCAGGGCGTCGCGGGCGCGGATCGCGGCTTGCAGGTCCGAGAACCGCGCGCCTTCCTCCAGCGCGCGGCCATAGGCGCGGGCGACCTCGGCATAGAAGGGCGGCAGGTCGGCGGCGGTGCGGGCGAAGACCGTCTCGCCCTCAAGGTCGATCACGGTGGAACCCGCAGCCTCGGTCAGCGGGTTGGGGAAAGGCGCGCTTTCCGCGCCGACCCGGTCGACATAGTGGAAAAAGCCCCGCGACGAGACCGGAAAGCGCATGCCCCCCAGTTCGGCGATGACGCCCTCGCTGCCCTCGAAGGTTTCCGAGCGCAGCCGCCCGCCGAAACGACCCGATTCGTAGATCACCGGCCGCAGGCCAAGCCGCATCAGCTCATATCCCGCGACGATCCCCGCCGCGCCCGCGCCGATGACGGCCACCTCGCGCCCGAGCGCCTCGGGCGGCAGGCGGCCCAGGCCCCCGGGATGGGTCAGCCAGTCGTCATAGGCGAAGGGGAAATCGGGGCCGAAGGCGGTGACGGGACGCATGGAAGCCTCATTCTTTCGCGAAGGATGCAGCAGGGGACGGGACGGCAGGAGGAGGGGCGGCAGCGGCATGATACCGACCGGATCCGGGCCGGGGAAAGCCCCGGCGGCGCGGCCCGCTCACAACAGGACCAGCAGGGCGGCGACCAAGGCGCCCAGGCCCGAAAGCAGCGCCGCGAAGGGCGGATTCCAGCGCCAGGCCACCCGCTGCGGGTGGGTGCCGCAGGTCCGCGCGACCATCAGGCTCATCGCGCTGATGGGCGAGACCGCGATCGCGCTGGCCCAGCCCACCGCCAGAACCAGCGCCAGCGCCAGCGGATGCGCCTGACCCAGGGTGCCCGCGCCGAAAAGCTGCGCCGCGATCACGACGACGATGGAATTGGGCAGGAAACAGGCCGCGCAAAGCGGGATCAGCAGCGACAGCGCCACCAGCACCGGCAGCGCCATCGCCCCCGCGCCCAGACCCGCCAGCCCCAATCCCGCCGCATCGACAAGAAGCGCGATCACGGTGCCGATCACATTGGCCGACAGGAAGATCGCCGCCTCGCTGCGCATGTCGGTCAGGCCGGACAGGGTGGCGCGCAGATCGGCGGCGAAACCCTCGCTTTCGGGCGCGCGCTCGGCCGCCATCCAGAGCAGGGCGAAGACCGGCAGGACCGTGGCGCTGGAAAGGGTGAAGCTCATGCCCGAGACCTCATGCAGCGCGATCGCGGCCGCCAGGACCAGCGCGCAGACCGCCAGCAGAAGCACCAGCGGCCGGGCCGAAAGCGCCACGGCCCCGGCCGAAGCCGCATCCTCTTCCAGCGCGGCCTCGGGCGGCAGCATGGGCCAAAGCGTGGTCAGCAGCGTCGCAAGCGCCGCGAAACCCGCGGCCAGGGCCAGGAAGGCCAGCGGGTCCAGGGCCGGGATCCCGGCGATCACGATGGCAAAGCCCAGGCCCAGGGGCGACCAGACCGTCACCAGATCGGCGCCGCGCATCGCCCCCAGCACCAGCGCGCGGCGGCCGGGATCGTGAAGCGCCTCCTCGCCCGGGCGGCGCAGCAGGTCGCCGACCATGCCGATGATGCCGATGTTGAACAGCAGCGCCAGCCCCTGCGCCCCGGCGCCGACGGCGGCGAAGCGGCGGCGCGGCGGGCGCGCGACCAGCCAGCGCACCGCCGCCCGCACCGTGGCCGAGCGGCGCACGGGATGGCGCAGCATGCCCAGAACGGTCATCAGCGCGGCAAAGCCTGCGCCCTGTTCCACCGCGCGCCACAGGCCCGCCCCGCCGCCCCCGGGCAGCAGGCCCCAGACCAGCGCCCCGGCACCAAGCGCCAGCACCAGAAACAACTGCGCCATCGGCAAAAGCCGGGGAAACTGCCAGGCCGTCGCCCCCAGCATCAGCAGGACCGCCAGCACCACCGGCGCCTGCACCCCTGCAAGGCTGCCCGCGAGCAGCGCCACCAGCATGGCAAGCTGGATCCAGTTTATCGGCGCAACGCCCATTCCCGCTTCTCCGCGATTCCCGGCCCCGTTCCCCCCTTCCGGCGCCTCCTACGCCCGGATCAGGGCCGTGCCAATGTCGCGCAGGCCGCCTCGATGCGGTCGAGCGCCGCTTCCAGCTCGGCCGTCGAGGTGGCGTAGGAGATGCGGAAGAACGGCGAAAGCCCAAAGGCCGCGCCCGGCACGATGGCGACATGCGCCGTCTCAAGCAGCCAGGCGCAAAAGGCCCGGTCGCTCTCCAGCACCTCGCCCCCGGGGGTGCGGGCGCCGATCAGCCCGGCGCAGCCGGCAAAGGCGTAGAAGGCGCCCTCGGGCAAGCGGCAGGTGATGCCGGGGATGGCGTTCAGCCGACCGACCACCAGGTCGCGCCGCGCGCGAAAGCTTTCCGCCCGGGCCCGGATTTCATCCTGCGGCCCGTTCAGCGCCGCCACCGCCGCCGCCTGGCTGATCGAGGCGGGGTTCGAGGTCGACTGGCTTTGCACCACCGCCATGGCGCGGATCAGGGGCGCGGGCCCGGCGCCATAGCCTATGCGCCAGCCGGTCATCGCATAGGCCTTGGAGACGCCGTTCACGATCAGGCAGCGGTCGCGGATCCCGGGCTCCAGCGCCACCGGAGAGCGGCTTTGAAAGCCGTCATAGGTGATATGCTCATAGATCTCGTCGCTCATCAGCCAGACCTGCGGCGCCTCCATGAGCACCTCGATCAGGCCGCGCAACTCGGCCTCGGGATAGGCCGCGCCGGTCGGGTTCGAGGGCGCGTTCAGCATCAGCCAGCGGGTCCGGGGCGTGATCGCGGCGGCAAGCTGCGCGGGCGTCAGGCGGAAGCCCTCGGCCTCGTCGCAGGGCAGCAGCACCGGCACGCCGCCCGTGATCCGCACGATGGCGGCATAGGTGGTCCAGCACGGCACCGGGATGACGACCTCGTCGCCGGGATCGAGCGTGGCCATCATCGCATTGTAGATCACCTGTTTCGCCCCGGCGGCGACGCTGATCTCGGCGGGCGCATAATCCAGGCCGTTCTCGCGCCTCAGCTTGTCGCGGATCGCGGCCTTCAGCGCGGGCGTGCCGTCGAGGGCGGTGTATTTGGTGTCCCCCGCCCGGATCGCGGCGATAGCGGCCTGTTTCACGGGCTCGGGCGTGTCGAAATCCGGCTCTCCGGCGCCAAGGACGATCACCGGATGGCCCTTGGCGCGCAATTCGCCCGCCCGCGCGCCGATGCGCAGGATCTCCGAAACTTCGAGCGCGGCAAGCCGGGCGGCGGGTCTGAATGCGGTGGTCATGGCAGGCCTCACACGATCCGGTTGACCAGCGCATCGTCGCCCGACCACAGCCGGTCGAGATTGCGGCCGAGGATGTCGAGGACATTGGCCTCATAGCGCCGGGTCTCGCCCGCCGCATGCGGGGTCAGGACCACGTTCGGCAGGGACCAGAGCGGGGAATCGGCGGGCAGCGGCTCGACCGTGGTCACGTCCAGCCCGGCCCCGGCGATCTTCCCGGCCTCCAGCGCGGCGATCAGCGCCGCCTCGTCCACCACCGGGCCACGCGCGACATTGACCAGGATCGCCCCCGGCTTCAGCGCGGCGATCAGATCGGCCCCGATCAGGCCGCGGGTATCGTCGGTCAGCGGGCAGCTCAGCACCAGCACATCGGCTCGCCCGGCCAGCGCCCCGAGATCGGCGAAACCGTGAACCTCGTCGGCGGATCCGGCGCCCTTCGACGGATCGCGGCGGATGCCGATCACCTTCATGTCGAAGGCCCGCGCCAGCCGAGCGATGCGGTCGCCGATCCGTCCGGTGCCCAGGATGACCATGGTTTTCCCGGCGACCTCATCCTCGCGCAAGAGCGGATCGGTCTGCTCCGGCCGCCAGAATTTCGCATGCTGGTTGTCACGCGCCTGCGCCAGCCGACGGCTGACCGCCAGCATCAGCGCGATGGCATGCTCCGAAACCGCGTTCATGTTCACGCCCGCCCCGCTCGCCAGCAGGATTCCCTTGGCGCGAAAGGCCCCAAGGTCATACTGGTTGGTGCCCGAACTGACCGATTGCAGGTATTTCAGCCGGGGCGCGGCGTCGAGCAGGTCGTTGTGCCACAGGCCCGAGGCGACCAGCACGTCCACCCCCGGCAGCACGCGGCGCAGATCCTCGCGGTTCGAGACCTGGATCGTGTCGAATCCCGGGTGGAGCGCGTCGAAGATCGGCTTCATGTCATAGGCGTGATGGGCAAAGCAAAGCCTTGTCCCTTCCCGGGGGGGAAGGAAGCGGGGGGCATCGGTCATAGGGCAGGTCCTTCGTCTGCAAGCGGTTTTCGGCGGGCGGCACCCGGGCTGCGGCATGATGGCCGAAGTCGGGCGCCACGGCTCAGGCGGGCGGCATCGCATCCTCTTCCCGCCGGGTGGTGGCGCGCCGGAATCGGGCGGCCGAGAACGGGTCGGCCGGGATCGGCGGCGCCCTGCCCCCGGCCAGGGCCGCGACGATCGCGGCGGTCTTCGGCGCGCCGGCAAGGCCGACATGGCCATGGCCGAAGGCGTGGAGAACCTGGCCCGAGGCCCGCGCGCGCCCGATCACCGGCAGCCCGTCGGGCGTCGAGGGGCGATGCCCCATCCAGCGGATCGCCTTCGCCGCGTCGAACCGCAGGCCGGGATAGGTGCGGCGCAGGTTGTCGACCAGGATATCGGCGCGGCGCCAGTCGGGCGCGGCCTCGGTGGTGGCAAGCTCGACCTGGCCGGAGGCGCGCAGCCCCCCCGCCAGGGGGGTGTTGGCCATCTTGCCGTCGCTGGGCAGGACCGGACGCGCGGGCCCGCCATGGGCGTCGGGAAGCTGGACGTGATAGCCGCGCTCGCTGACCAGGGGCACGGCATCGCCCGCCGCCCGCGCCAGCCCGGCCGAGTGGATCCCGGCGCAGATCACCGCCCGGTCGCATTCAATCGCGCCCACCCCCGCCCCGGTCTCCACCGCCGACAGCCGCCCGGCGTCGATCCGGAAACCCGTCGCCGCCGCCCGGACATGGCGCGCGCCGCGCAGGATCGCCGCATCGGCCAGCGCCGCGACATATCCCGCCGGATCGCTGCAATGCGCCCCCGCCGCCACCACGGCGGCAAAGCGGTGACCGGGGCCAAGCGCGGGTTCCAGCGCGCGCAGGGCCTCGCCCTCGACCTCCTGCCATTCAAGGCCGTTCTCGCGCCGCAGCCGCCAGGCCAGCGCATCGGCCTCGAAGGCGGCGCGGTCGGGATAGGCGTAGACCAGCCCCTCACGCCGGATCATGCCGTCAAGCCCATGGGCCGCCGCCAGCTTCAGGTGCCGCTCGGGCCCGTCCTGCAAGAGGCCGCTCAGGATCCCGGCGGTGCGGCGCACCCGCGCCTCGGTCCGCCCCGCCGCCAGAAAGCGCCAGAGCCAGGGCACAAGGCGCGGCAGCGCGCGCCAGCGGATCGTCAGCGGGCCAAGAGGGTCCAGCAGCCAGCCCGGCACATTGCGCCAGACCCCCGGCATCGACATGGGAACGATCGAGGCCGGGCTGATGAAGGCGCCGTTGCCGTGGCTTGCCGCCTGGGTGCCCCCCGGCGCGCCGGGGTCGAGCAGCGTCACCCCCCAGCCATCGTCCAGCAACGCATGCACCACCGCCACCCCGACGATTCCCGCCCCGATGACGACGGCATGGCCGGGGTGGTGGATATGTCCGGGCTGGTCGCGCATCGGCATCCTCATCCTGGGCCCCGGAGGATCCGTTCCTCGGAGGGGCTGTTCCCCGCAGGCCTGGGCGCCCCAGAAGGGGGCGCCAGATCCGGCGAATTCATCGCATCGCGCACAAGGCAATGGCGGTCCGCACAAAAACCGGGCAGTTCGACCGGCGGCAGGGCCTGTCCCGATCCTAGACATCGGATCCGGTCGCGGGGAAATATTGAAAAGTGGTTCCGGCATGACTTTTCATCATTCCGCCCGGCGCCCCCTGCCCGTTCCCCGCCGGGCGGGGACCCCACCATGCGCCGCTTCATGCCCTCGCTCTCGGCCCTTCAGGCCTTCGATTCCGCCGCCCGGCACCTCAGCTTCACCCGCGCGGCCGAGGATCTGCTGCTGACCCAAAGCGGCATCAGCCGCCAGATCACCAATCTGGAAAGCTATCTGGGGCTGCGGCTGTTCGAGCGGCTCGGCTCGCGGCTGGTGCTGACCGAGGCGGGTAAATCCTATGCGCAGGACATCCGCCAGACACTCGACCGGCTGGAAGAGGTCTCGATCGACGCGGTGCGCGGGCGCAAGACCGACGCCTCGCTGATCCTTGCCGCCTATCCGACTTTCGCCCTGCGCTGGCTGATGCCGCGGCTGCGCCAGTTGACCGAGGCCTTCCCCGACGTGCCGGTCGAGATCGCGACCATCCCGCCCGGATCGGACATCGCGGATTCCGAGGCCGATATCTCGATCCTGCGCGGCGTGGGATCTTGGTCGGATGCCCGGATGCGCCAGATCTTTCCCGAGCGGCTGGCCGTGGTGGCGACGCCCGCCCTGGTCGCGCGCTGCGGCGCGGGCGAAGGCGGGATCGATTTCCGCCGCCTGCCGACCTTGCAGAACGCAAGCCGCCCCAGCCTGTGGCTGCAATGGCTGCGCGCGGCCGGACTGCGCTATGAGGGCGCGATCCAGGGAATGCGCCTGCCGCAAAGCGAGATGCTGATCGCGGCGGCGCTTGAAGGCCTGGGCATGGCCGTCGTCCCCGAGCATTTCGTGCGCGAGGAATTGCGCGAGGGCCGCCTGGTCCTGCCCTTCGGCCCGCCGGTCCCCTCGGGCGAGGGCTATTGGGCCGTGGTGCCCGAGGCGCGCGCCAACCGCCCCAACCTGCTGCCGCTGCGCGACTGGATCCTGCGCGAATTCAACGGGCGCGACGGTGGGCGAGACGGTGGGCGCGAAATGGAGGCCACCCGGGGCTGACATGAGAAAAAGTCATGCACGAACCACAATAAGAGGTTTCTCCCTGCCGAATATGACCCCATAGAGTTGATCTGTCAAAAGCACGGAGCCGCCTGGCGACGACCGGAAAAGTTGCAGGCGGTTTCCAGAAAACAGAACCAGCCAACAACAGGGAAACACGATGACCAACAGGATCTTTTCCAGAACTGCCGCACTTGCCCTGCTTCTGCTGTCGACGGCGGTCGGCTCGGCGCTGCGGGCGCAGGACATCACCATCGCCATCGGTTCCGAACCCTCCACCCTCGACCCGCAACTGCGCGACGACGGCGGAGAACGCCATGTCAACGACAATATCTACGAAACCCTGCTGGCCCGCACCCCGACGGGCGAGTTGGTCCCGGGCCTCGCCGTCGAGCTTCCCGTCCAGATCGACGAGCTGACCTGGCAGTTCAAGCTGCGCGAAGGCGTCAGCTTCACCAATGGCGCGCCCTTCGACGCCGAGGCGGTGGTGTTCTCGGTCGAGCGGGTGATCGACCCGGCGAACAATTCCGAGCAGATGGCCTATTTCGGCACCATCGCCGGGGCCGAGGTCGTCGACGCCCTGACGGTCAACATCAAGACCACCGGCCCCGACCCGATCCTGCCCTCGCGCATGTATTGGATGAAGATGGTCGAGCCCGGCCACACCGCCAGCGCCGATCTGGGCAGCGTCCCGGTGGGGACCGGCCCCTATGCGCTGGAAAGCTGGAACCGGGGCACCGACCTCAAGCTGGTCGCCAATCCCGATTACTGGGGCGAAGCGCCGCAGATCGAAAGCGTGACCTACCGTTTCGTCACCGAACCCGGCACCCGGCTTTCGGGCCTGATGGCGGGCGAATTCGACGTGATCACCAACCTTTTGCCGGAATTCACCTCTTCGGTGCCGAAATTCGCCGCCGTGGCGGGGCTTGAAACCTCGGTCTTCGTGATCGGCACCGACAATGCCGTCACCGGCAACGAAAAGCTGCGCGAGGCGCTGAACCTGGCCATCGACCGCCAGGGCATGGCCGACGGGCTGTTCATGGGCTATGCCCAGATCGCCAAAGGCATCCACATCAACCCCGCCGCCTTCGGCTTCAACGCCGACCTGCCCTATTACGAATACGACCCCGAAAAGGCGCGCGCGCTGCTGGCCGAGGCCGGGCTGGAGGGCGCGGCGATCACCGTCGTCGGCGAAAGCGGCCGCTGGCTGAAGGACCGCGAGCAGATCGAGGCGGTCTCGGCCTATTGGGCCGAAATCGGGCTGAACGTTACCACCGACATCCAGGAATTCTCGATCTATCTCGACAGCCTGATGGGGGACGGCCCGCGCCCGGACGCGATCTTCATCGCCAATTCGAACGAGCTTCTGGATGCCGACCGCGAGATGTCCTTCATCTATCACAAGGACGGGGCGGCGGCCTCGAACTCGGACGAATGGATGGCCGAGACCATCGATGCCGCCCGGGTCGAGACCGATCCCGCCAAGCGCCAGGCGATGTATGAAGAGGTGCAGGCGAAGATCCATGACCTGAACTATGCGATCCCGCTGTTCAACCTGCAGGACATCTACGGCATGTCCGACCGGATGGAATGGCAGCCGCGCGCCGATGCCAAGCTGATGGTGTCGGAAATGCGTGTGAGCGAATGAGAGCCCACGCGCCGGAGCCCTCATGCGCCCCCGGGGCGCGAGGGAAGGGCCCCGGCGCGCGCGGCCGAAGGGCGTATATCCCCGCCCCCGGCTCTGGCTCGCAAGCATCCGGGCCCGGGCGGAGGCGGGTTCCTTCCACGATCCGGCCGGTCCGCTTTCCGCCCGTTCCGTGCCGGTCCGATCCCCGCCGCCTGCGGGGCGTGGGCCCGACATGCCGCACTCCGTTCCTGTCGGCGCCCCACCCGGCCCGATGCCTCACAAACGGGTTCGGGGCCCGGATATTGCCCCGCACTTGCCAGACCACCCGCGCCAGATCACGCTGACCGAACCGCAGCCTGCCGCGGCGTATCCTGCACCCCAGCACCGAGCTTCGCCCGAACCGCACCGATGAACGCCCAGCCTTCACCCGCATATCCTTCCCCTGCCCCGGCCACGGCGCATCCCACGCCTGAGCGGTCGGCGGCTGCCCCACTGCAAGGCGCTGCCGCCGGAACCCGCTCGCCACTTGCAAGGCCTGCCCGCTCCGGCATCTGACAACCGCCTGTTCCGCCCGTATCCTCCTTTTCGCACCCGTCCCTGCCCCCGTTCCCCGCGCCCCCTTGCCAGGAAAGCCAGACCTGCCGTGTTGCCCTTCGTCCTTCATCGCCTGTTCCAGGGTGTCCTGATCGTTCTCGGGGTGACGACGACCGTCTTCGTCGTCACGCGGGCGTTCGGCGACCCGGTGAACCTGATGCTTCCCCTGACCGCCAGCGCCGAGCAGCGCGCCGCATTCGCCGCGCAGATCGGGCTCGACCAGCCGATCATCGTCCAGTATTTCCGCTTTCTCGGCGATATCCTGACGCTGGATTTCGGCACCAGCCTCTGGCAGCGCCGCCCCGCGGTCGAGGTGGTGTTCGAGCGCCTGCCCTACACGCTTCTCCTGATCCTGGCCGGGATCGGATCGGCGGTGCTGCTGGCCATTCCCCTGGGCGCCGTCGCCGCGATCCGGCCAGGCGGGATCGTGGACCGCACCGTGACCTCGCTGGGGCTCCTGGGGCTGGCGATGCCGCAATTCTGGCTGGGGCTGATGGCGATCATGGTCTTTGCGGTGATGCTGAAGTGGTTTCCCACCTCGGGCGCGGGATCGGCGCGCCATCTGGTGCTGCCCGCCGCCACCATGGCGCTGGCGCCGCTGGCGCGGTTCACGATGATGGTCCGCGCCAGCATGATCGAGGAATTGAACAAGCCCTATGTCAAGACCGCCCGGGCCAAGGGGCTGCAACTGCCGCGCATCCTGCGCCGCCACACCCTGCGCAACGTGCTGGTGCCCTATATCTCGATCACCGGGGTCGAGCTGGTGACCGGGCTTTCGGGCTATACCGTGGTGATCGAGACCGCCTTCGCCTGGCCCGGCCTGGGCCAGATGGCGGTGCAGGCGATCAACCGGGGCGACCTGTTCCTGATGCAGGCCATCGTCTTCATCGTGGCCGGGCTGATCGTGATGACGAACATCCTTCTCGACATCCTCTCCAAGGCGGTCGATCCGCGCATCGAGCTGAACTGATGGCCGGCGCCTCTTCCCCCGCCCCCGCCGCGCTTTCCCGGGCCCGCCAGACCGGCCTGCGCGCCCTGCTGGCCGAGCTGTGGCAGGACCGCATGGCCGCGATCGGCCTTGCCGTCGTGGTGCTGATCGTGCTGGCGGCGCTGCTCGCGCCCCTGATCGCGCCGCATCCGCCGCAGGCGCAGTCGATAACCAGCCGCCTGACCCCGCCGGTCTGGATGGAGCGCGGGACCTGGACCCATATCCTGGGCACCGACAACCTGGGCCGGGACGTGCTGTCACGGCTGATCTGGGGCGCGCGCGCCACCCTGACCGTGGGCGCCGCCACCTGCGTGATCGCCGCCGCCATCGGCACGGCCGTCGGCCTCTGGGCTGGTTATGCGGGGGGACGGGCCGATACGCTGCTGATGCGGATCGTCGATATCCAGATCGCCTTTCCCGGCATCCTGCTGATCCTGCTGATCGTGGGCGTGATCGGGCCCGGGGTCTGGACGCTGGTCCTGGTGCTGTCGATCACCAACTGGATGGTCTATGCCCGCCTCGTGCGCGGCATCACCGCCGCCACCCGCCAGAGCGCCTATGTCGAGGCCGCCGAGGTGATCGGCTGCCGCCCGGGCCGGGTGATCTTTCGCCATATCCTGCCCAATCTGGTCTCGCCGCTGCTGACGCTTCTGATCCTTGAATTCACCGGCATCGTGCTGGCCGAGGCGGCGGTCTCGTTCCTGGGCTTCGGGGTGCAGCCGCCCCAGGCCTCCTGGGGGCTCGATGTCGCGTCGGGGCGCGACTATCTCTTCATCGCCTGGTGGCTGGTCACCTTCCCCGGCCTTGCCATCGTGGCGATGGTGCTTTCGATCAACCTCTTCGCCAACTGGCTGCGCGTCACCACCGACCCGGAAGAGCGTGAAAAGCGCCACGCCCGCACGCTGGCCTCGAAACGGCGCGGCATCTTCCGCAGAAGGGACATAGCATGACCGGCCCGCTCCTGGAAATCGACGGACTCGAAGTGGATTTCGACACGAGGGCGGGAACCGTCCATGCCCTGCGCGGCGTCAGCCTGACGGTCGGGCGCGGCGAGGCGCTTGGCATCGTCGGGGAATCCGGCTCGGGCAAGAGCGTGACCGCCCAGGCGGTGATGGGGCTGATCGACCTGCCCGGCCGGATCACCGGCGGCGCCATCCGCTGGCAGGGTGCGCCGATCCTGGGCCAGGGCGCGGGCAGGCGCCCCCGCGCGGTCTGGGGCAAGGAGATCACCATGGTCTTCCAGAACCCGATGACCTCGCTCAACCCGCTGATGACGGTGGGCGACCAGATCGCCGAGGTGATGGAATTGCACATGGGCCTCTCGCATGAGGCCGCGCTCGACCGCGCCGCCGAACTGCTGGCCGCCGTGGGGATTTCCGGCGCGCGGCGCAGGCTCGCGCAATATCCGCACGAATTCTCGGGCGGGATGCGCCAGCGCGTCATGATCGCCATGGCCATCGCCTGCGAGCCGCGCCTTGTCATCGCCGACGAGCCGACGACGGCGCTGGATGTCACCATCCAGGCCCAGATCCTTGAGCTGATGGCCGCTCTGATGGAGCGGCTTGGCCTGTCGATCATCCTGATCACCCATGACCTGGGCATCGTCGCGGGCCTGTGCCAGCGCGTCGCGGTGATGTATGCGGGCCAGATCGTCGAGACCGGGCCGGTGGATGCGATCTTCGAGACCCCCGGCCATCCCTATACCCAGGGGCTGATCCGCTCGACCCCGCAGCTCGACGAGGTGGCCGACCGGCTGATCTCGATCGAGGGCACGCCGCCCGGACTGATGAACCCGCCCGAGGGTTGCCCCTTCATGGCCCGCTGCCCGATCCGCGACGCGGCCTGCGCGCGGCCCCAGGCCCTGCGGTCCATGGGGGCGGATCCGGGCCATACGGTCGCCTGCCACAAGGCCGGGGCCGACGCATGGAGGGGCGCGGCATGAGCGCGACGCTTTCGGTTTCCAGCCTGTCGATCGACTATGGCCTCGGCCCGGCGGGGTTCCTGCGCAAGCGCCGCTCGGTCAATGCCGTGGGCGGCGTCAGCTTCGACATCGCCCCGGGCGAGACGCTGGGCCTCGTGGGCGAATCCGGCTCGGGCAAGACCACGGTCGGGCGCGCGATCCTGCGCCGGATCCCGACCTCGGGCGGCCGGATCGTCTTCGAGGGCCGCGACATCACCCGGCTGGAGGGCGAGGACCTGCGCCGCCTGCGCGCGCGGATGCAGATCGTGCTGCAAGATCCCTATACCTCGCTCAATCCGCGCATGACCGTCGCCGACATCGTGGCCGAGCCGCTGATCGTCCATGGCCTGGCCGCCTCGGCGGCGCAGGCGCGGCGCGAGGTGGGCGACCTGCTGGACCGCGTGGGCCTGCCCGCCGATGCCGCCGGGCGCTATCCGCACAGTTTCTCGGGCGGGCAGCGCCAGCGCATCGGCATCGCCCGGGCGCTGGCGCTGAAACCCGCGCTGATCGTCGCGGACGAGCCGGTCTCGGCCCTGGACGTGTCGGTGCGGGCGCAGGTGGTGAACCTGATGCAGGATCTTCAGCGCGACCTTGGCGTGTCCTTCCTGTTCATCGCCCATGACCTGGCCATCGTTCGCCATATCTCGCATCGGGTGGCGATCATGTATGCGGGCCGCATCGTCGAGATCGCGCCGCGCGCCGATATCTACGACCGCCCGCTGCATCCCTATACCCAGGCGCTGCTCTCGGCGGTGCCGGTGGCCAATCCCCGGCTGCAACGCCAGCGGCGGCGGATGGTCCATCCGGGCGAAAGCGTCGATATCGCCAACCCGCCCACCGGCTGCCGCTTTCACCCGCGCTGCCCGCTGGCCACCGAACGCTGCCGGACCGAGGCGCCTCAGCTTCTGCGCCGGACGGGCGATCATCTGGCCGCCTGCTGGAACCTGGACGCATGAGCGGGGTCCTCGACGGCTGGTCGCTGATCTCGCTGACCGGGGTCGCGGCCATCGTGACGGTGTTCCTTGCGGGCACGGTGCAGGGCTCGACCGGGTTCGGCTTCAACATGCTGGCGGCGCCGGTGCTGGCGGTGCTGGACCCCGCCTTCGTCCCGGGGCCGATGCTGGTCATGGCCAGCGCCGTCTGCGTCGGCGGCGCGCTGGCCGAGCGGCAGAACGTCAACCGCAGCGACCTGGGCTTTGCCCTGGCCGGGCGGCTGATCGCGGCGGCGGCGGCGGCGCTTGTGGTCGGGCTTCTCAGCCCACAGGCCTTTTCGGGCCTTTTCGGCCTGGCGGTGTTGCTGGCGGTGGCGCTCAGCCTTGCGGGATGGAAGATCGTCACCCGGCCCTCGACCCTGTTCGGGGCGGGGCTGGTCTCGGGCTTCATGGGCACGCTGACTTCGATCGGGGCGCCGCCGATGGCCATCGTCTACCAGAATGCGGAACCGGCGCGGATGCGCGCCACGCTGAACGCCTATTTCCTGTTCGGCGGCCTGATCTCGATCGCGGCGCTGCTGCTCGCCGGGCGTTTCGGCTGGCGCGATCTGGCGCTTGGGGGCGCGATGATGCCCTTCGCGCTGGCGGGGTTCCTGGCCTCGGGCTGGGGGCGGCGGCTGATGGACCGGGGCCGCGTGAAACCCGTGGTGATCGCCGTCTCGCTGGCCTCGGCCGTCGTGCTGCTTTTCCGCGCCTTTACCTGAGGATCCGACATGAGCCAGCCCGTCCTTCTGATCACCGGCGCCGCGACCGGCATCGGCGCCGCCATCGCCCGCCGCATGGCCGGGCCGGGCGCGCGGCTGGTGCTGCACACCGGGCGCAATGCCGAGGGGCTTGAGGCCCTGGCGGCGGATCTGCGCGCCCGGGGCGCCGGGGTGGTGACCGCGCTTGGCGATCTGGCCCGGCCCGAGACCGCGCCCGCGCTGGTCGAGGCGGCCCGCGCGGGCTTCGGCGGGCTCGACCAGATCGTCTCGAATGCGGGCCGCGCGCAAAAGGCCCGGTTCGGCGAGGTCACGCCCGCCGATCTGCAGGCCGCCTTCGACCTGATGCCCATGGCCTTCCTACGGCTGGTCGACAGCGCGCTGCCGGATCTGCGCGCCTCGGCCCGGGGCCGCGTGGTCGCGATCAGCTCCTTCGTCGCGCATGGGTTCGGCACCAACGGGATGCTGTTCCCCGCCTCCTCCGCCGCCAAGGCCGCGCTGGAGGCGCTGGCGCGCAGCCTTGCGGTGCAGTTGGGTCCCGAGGGCGTGACAGTGAACTGCATCGCCCCCGGCTTCGTGCGCAAGGATGCGGGCGGACATGCCGCCACCACCAGCGCCGCCATGGAAAGCGCCGCCCGGATCACCCCGAACCAGCGCCTTGGCGAACCCGCCGACATCGCCGAGGCGGTGGCCTTCCTGCTCTCGCCCGGGGCGCGCCATGTCACCGGCCAGACCCTGCATGTCGACGGCGGGCTGTTGCTGCCCTGACCCCAACAGGTCAGACCATGCGCCGCAAAAGCTGCGCGACGATCCGCCGCAGCCGCCCGCCGGGCGGGTCGAACAGAAAGCCCCCGTTCAGCCGTGGCTGGTCCAGCACCGGGCGCAGATGGCTGAAAGTGTCGAACCCCGTCCGGCCGTGATAGGCGCCCATGCCGCTTTCCCCCAGGCCCCCGAAGGGCAGCGGATGGGCGGCGACATGGAAGACCGTCTCGTTGACACAGACCCCGCCCGAGCGGGTGCCCTCCAGCCAGAAGGCGCGCTCGGCCCGGTCTTCGGTGAAGAGGTAAAGCGCCAGCGGCACCGGGCGGGCCAGGATCATGGCGCGCGCCTCTTCGGGGCTGTCATAAGGCAGGATCGGCAGGATGGGGCCGAAGATCTCTTCGCGCATCAGGCGGCCGTCCAGGGGCGGATCCAGCACCAGGGTCGGCGTCAGCCGCCCCGGCGCGGGCCCGGCGCCGGGGGGCAGGATCTCGCGGATCCCCGCGCCCCGGGCGCGGGCCTCGTCCAGCATGGCGTGGAGCCGCGCCAGATGGTCATCGGTCAGGATCGCGGTGAAATCCGGGCTTGCGGGGCCCTGCGGGAAAAAGCCCGCGATCGCTGCCGCGACCAGATCGGCGAATTCCGCCACCCGCGCGCGCGGCACCAGCGCGTAATCGGGCGAGACGCAGACCTGGCCCGCGTTCATCACCTTGCCGAAGGCGATGCGCCGCGCCGCGCGGGCCATATCCCCTCGCAGCCCCAGGATCGCCGGGGATTTCCCGCCCAGTTCCAGCGTCACCGGCACCAGATTGCGCGCCGCCGCCTGGGCGATCTGCCGCCCCACCCGGGTCGAGCCGGTGAATAACAGATGGTCGAAGGGCAGATCCGCGAAGGCCCGCGCCAGTTCCACCCCGCCGGGATGGACCGAAAGCTCATCCGGCGCGAAAGCGCCCTCGACCATGCGCGCCAAAAGGGCCGAGGTGCGGGGCGTCAGTTCCGAAGGCTTCACCAGCACACGGTTTCCCGCCGCCAGCGCCGCCGCCACCGGGGCGAGCGTCAGATAGACCGGAAAGTTCCACGGCGCGATCACCCCTGCCACGCCCTTCGGCTGCGGCAGGACACGCCCGCGCGCGGGCCAGAGATAAAGTGGCATCCCCACCCGCCGCGCCCGCATCCAGCGCCGCAGATGCCGCCGGTTCGAGCGGATCTCGCCCAGGGGAAATGTCACGTCGAACACCCGCGCCTCGAAGGCCGAGCGATGGCCGAAATCGGCCCGCATCGCCGCGACCAGATCCTCTTCCCGCGCCAGAAGCGCCGCCTCAAGCCGTCGCAGACGGTCGATGCGCAAGGCCGCGGGCGGCATCGGCGCGGCCAGATGGGCAGCGCGGGCGGCGGCGAAACCGGCATGCAGCCGGGCGGCGGCGGTCTCATCCTCAGGCGTCATGGCAGAGTGCTCCAGTCCTGGCCGATCCGGCGGGCGCGACCGGGGCCACGGCACTTGTCCCAGCCGCATCAAACGGTTGCATCATTTCCTTCGCGGACGCACTATGCGTTTCAGGCACTGAAATCGGGCAGCAAAGCCACGAATCTGCTGTCGATCACCTGTTTGCCCGCGTGCTCGAAGTTCACCGTAACCCGTCCGCCGATATTGGACTGCACCTGTCCCAGGCCCCAATCCGGGCGGGACGGGTGGCGGACGAACATACCCGGTTCGAGCAGCGAATTCATCGACGTCACGGAGAAGCCTTTCATGTCCGACAAGCCCGATCTCGCTGCCCTCATCGGCTCGCGCATCTGCCATGACCTTATCAGCCCGATCGGCGCCATCGGCAACGGGGTCGAGCTGCTGATGATGGAAGGAAATGCCAAGGCGAGCCCCGAACTCGCGCTGATCGCCGAAAGCGTGGCCCATGCCAATGCCCGGATCCGCTTCTTCCGCGTGGCCTTCGGCGCGGCCGGGCGCGACCAGCGCATCTCGCGCACAGAGGTCGCGGCGATTCTGGGCGCGATGGCGCAGGGCGGGCGGCTGCATGTGGAATGGCAAAGCGGCCAGGACCTGCCGCGACCCGAGGTGAAACTGGTCTTCCTGCTGCTGCAATGCGTGGAAAGCGCGATGGCCTGGGGCGGCGAGGTGACGGTCGAGGAAAGCGGCGCGGGATGGCGGATCGAGGCCAGGGCGGCAAGGATGAGGGCCGATCCGACGCTCTGGTCCACCCTGGGCGGTGCGCGCACCGCCGAAGACCTTGGCGCGGCACATGTGCATTTCGCGCTGGTCCCCCGGGCGCTGGCGGCACAAGGGCGGCGATTGACCTGCGCCCTGGGCGAGACGACGATCTCGCTGCGGTTCTGACCGGCGGGCGAAGGCAGCAGATAGCGAGGCCGGGAACACGCGAAGGGCAAGACCCGGGCAGGGAACGACGCTGAGCGGGCCAGGTCGCCCGCTCCCCCCCTCGGAAGCCGACCTCCGGGCCCCGCCCGCCCTCAGGCGGTGATGAAATCGCGCACGAAATCGGTGGCGGGGCGGGCGCGGATGTCGGCGGGCTTGCCGATCTGCTCGATCCGGCCCATCGACATCACCACGACTAGATCGGCAAGTTCCATCGCCTCTTCCTGGTCATGGGTGACGAAGATCGTTGTCAGGCCGGTCTCGTCATGGATGTCGCGCAGGCCCTGGCGCAATTCCTTCCTGACCTTGGCGTCGAGTGCGCCGAACGGCTCGTCCAGAAGCAGCATGCGCGGCTCGATCGCCAGCGCCCGCGCCAGCGCCACCCGCTGGCGCTGACCGCCAGAAAGCTGGCTGGTATAGCGACTGCCGATCTCGGGAAGCTGGATCAGTTCCAGCAGCCTGGTCACCCGGCGGGTGATCTCGTCGCGCGTGGGGCGGGTCGCGCGGGGGCGGGCGCGCAGCCCGTAGGCGATGTTCTCGAACACCGTCATATGGCGGAAGAGGGCATAGGACTGGAACACGAAACCGGCGCGGCGCTGCTGCACCGTCAGGTTGGTCGCATCCTCGCCATCGAACAGCACCCGCCCCGAGGTCGGATATTCAAGCCCCCCCAGGATGCGCAGAAGCGTGGTCTTGCCCGAGCCCGAAGGCCCCAGCAGCGCGACCAGCGCGCCCGATGGCAGGTTGAGCGAAACCGGGTGAAGCGCGGCGGTCGAGCCGAACAGTTTGGTGATCTCGTCGATCTCGATATGCATGGCTTGCGGTCCTTCCTTCTGTCTCCGGCGCGGCGCCTGGCAAGGCCGGGACATTTGGGTCAGCAGGTCTTCGGTGGCGACGGGTCTTCAGTGACGGCGCATCGCGGCGAGCTGGTCGGCATGGCGGATCTCAAGGGCGGTCTTCAGCAGCAGCGTCAGCAGCGCCAGAACCGTCAGCAGCGCCGCCAGCGAGAAGGCCGCCACCGAGAGATATTCGTTATACATCATCTCGATGGTGATCGGCATCGTGGCGGTCTGGCCCCGGATCTTGCCCGAGACCACGGCAACTGCGCCGAATTCGCCCATGGCGCGGGCGTTGCACAAAAGCACGCCGTAAAGCAAAGCCCAGCGGATGTTCGGCAGCGTCACCGTCAGGAAGGTGCGCAGCCCCGAGGCGCCCAGCGTCAGCGCGGCCTCTTCCTCGGCCCGGCCCTGTTCGATCATCACCGGGATCAGTTCGCGCGCGACGAAGGGGAAGGTGACGAAGATCGTCGCCAGCACCACGCCGGGCAGCGCGAAGACGATCGGATAGCCGTTCGCGACCAGCCAGCCGCCGAAGGCGGTATTGGCGCCGAACATCAGGACGATGGAAAGCCCCGCCACCACCGGAGAGATCGAGAACGGCAGGTCGATCAGCGTGATCAGGAAGGCCTTGCCGCGAAAATCGAACTTGGTGATGAACCAGGCGGCGGCGATGCCGAAAAGCGCGTTCAGCGGCACCGAGATCGCCGCGATGGTCAGGGTCAGCCTGATCGCCTGCTGCGCATCGCGCGAGCCAAGGCTTTTCACCGCCGCGGCCCATCCCCGCGACAAGGCCTCGGCGAAGATGGCGGCCATGGGCGCGAAGACCAGGACCCCCAGCCCCACCACTGCAAGGGCGATCAGGCTCCAGCGCAGGAACGGGCTTTCCTCGGTCGCCGGGCGGAAGGCGCGCGGCGGGGCGGCGGGGCGGCGCCCGCCGTGGCCCGCGCCGCGGCCCCCGTTCAGGGTTGCGTCAGACATGTCCGATCCTCCGGCGGCTCCAGATCTGGATCAGGTTTATGACCAGAAGCATGGCGAACGAAATGACCAGCATGGCGATCCCGATCGAGGCCGCGCCGTCATAGTTGAATTCCTCAAGCTGGATCACGATCAAGAGGGGCGCGATCTCGGTCACCAGCGGGCGGTTCCCGGCGATGAAGATGACCGATCCGTATTCGCCGACCGCCCGCGCCAGGGACAGCGCGAATCCGGTCAGCGCGGCGGGCAGCAGCGCGGGCAGGATCACCCGCCACAGGGTATAGGCGCGGGTGGCGCCCAGGGTGGCCGAGGCCTCTTCGACCTCGGATTCGAGTTCCTCGATCACCGGCTGGACGGTACGGGTGACGAAGGGCAGGCCCACGAAGACCAGAGCGATGAAGATCCCCCATTGGGTATAGGCGATCTTCCAGTCGATGGCCGCCGCCCAGGAGCCGAAAACGCCCTTGGGCGCGTAAAGCGCGGTCAGCGCGATCCCCGCCACCGCCGTCGGCAGCGCGAAGGGCAGATCGACCGCCGCGTCGATGATGCGGAGGCCGGGGAAGCGGTAGCGCACCAGCACCCAGGCCAGGATGACGCCGAAGACCAGGTTGAAGAGCGCCGCGAACAGCGACAGCCGGAACGACAGGAACAGCGCGCGCCAGACCCGCTCGCGGTTCACCGTTTCCCACATGTTGCCGAAGCCGAAACCGATGCCCTGCGCAAGCAGGGCACCGATGGGCAGCAGCACCACGATGGACAGCATGGTCAGCGTGATCCCCGCGCTGATGCCAAGGCCCGGCATCGGGGATCGGTGGATCAGGGGTCTGCCCATCGTTCTGCCTTTTTCCTACTTCTTGGTATAGATCTGGTCGAAGGTGCCGCCGTCACCGAAATGTTCGGGCTGCGCCTTCACCCATCCCCCGAAATCCTCGATGGTGACAAGCTCTAGTTCGGGGAAACGTGCAACATCCTCGGGATCCGCCTCGGAAGCGTCCCAGGCGCGGTAATAGTTCTTGAAGGCAATCGCCTGGCCCACCGGGCTGTAGAGGTAGTCCAGATAGGCCTCGGCCAACTTCAGCTGCTCATCGGTCCTGATATTGCCCGGGACCAGCGCCACCGGCGGCTCGGCCAGGATCGAAAGCGAGGGCACCACGATCTCGAATTCGTCGGGGCCGAGTTCTTCCAGCGCCAGATAGGCCTCGTTCTCCCAGGCCAGCAGCACATCACCGATGCCGCGCTGCACGAAGGTCGTGGTCGAACCACGCGCGGCGGTGTCGAGCACCGGAACGTGTTCGTAAAGCTCTTTCACGAATGCGGCCGGATCGCGGCCGTTCTTCTCGGCCCAGGCCCAGGCGGCCAGATAGTTCCAGCGCGCGCCGCCCGAGGTCTTGGGATTCGGCGTGATCACCTCGACGCCGTCCTGCACCAGATCGCCCCAGTCTTGCAGGTTCTTCGGATTGCCCGCGCGGACCAGGAAGACGATGGTCGAGGTATAGGGCGAGGCGTTGTGCGGCAGCTTGGTCTGCCAGTCGAGCGGGAGCTTGCCGCTCTGGGCCACGCGGTCGATGTCGCCCGCAAGCGCCAGCGTCAGCACATGGGCCTCAAGCCCCTCGACCACCGAACGCGCCTGCGAGCCCGAGCCGCCATGGGTGGTGTCGATCACCGGCGCGGGATTGCCAAGACCCACCCAATATTCGGCGAAAGCCTCGTTGAACTGGCGGTAAAGCTCGCGCGTGGGGTCATAGCTGACGTTCAGCAGCGATTGGGCCTGCACCGGCGCCGTGCCGGTGACCCCCATCGCGGCCAGCGCGACGGCGGCGACGGCGCCCTTGATCAGGCGCGCAAGCGCGATGTGGCGCCGGGTCTGGGTCAGATCTCTGGACATGGATTTCTCCTTGGTCTTCTGGGCGGGATCGGCGGCTTCCGGCGCGCCTGCCCTGCGGAGGAAAGGGATGGAGGCGAAAGAAGGAAGCAGCGGGGCGAGACCCTGGAACTCCTGTGGCGGATGCAAGACCGTCATCGGGTCGTCTTCCGTTGCTGCGGTTCGGATCCTGGCGGCTCAGGGCTCGATGGCATCGACGCGGACTTCCCAGGCGCCGCGGTCGCGGCCTTCGAGAAGCTCGGCCATCGCCTCGGCCGGATTGCGGGTGAAGACCACCAGCGGGCTGCCGTTGACGCGATGGGTCAGGCCTGTGCGGCGGTCGATCAGGCGGACGACACAGGTGCCGTTGCTGCCGGGCATGGCGGCGGGGGCGGGGGCGGCGACCGGCGCGGCGACCGGGGCCGGACGCATCAGGCCGGGGCGGCGGTGCCCGGGGCGGGCAAAGAGGGTGCCGGAAGCTGCGGCGAACATCTGCTGTCTCCTTCCTGTTCCTCTCGGGCAGTGCCTGCCCGGCATCTGCCGGGGCCTGTCCTGCCCGACCTGTTCGGGCCGGGCCCGTGCGGCCCCGCCAATACCCAAATAACGACAGAGATTATCGAGTTTAGCAAACGAAAAATCGCGGTAATATTGGCCGTAGCCGTAGAATAATTTTCCTTATTGCCCTCGGAGCCCGCCGGATCCACGCAAATCAATCTCATTCCCTGCCGGGCGAGGCGGGAACGAAACGGCGGCAATGCGCGGGAATTGCACGGGTCCGGGCGCGCGCGGCCCTAGCCGCTCATCACCTGGCCGCCCATCACCGTCTCGGCCACCGCCGAGGATCTCACCATATCCTCAAGCGTCAGCGACTCGATGATCAGCAGATAGGACCAGAACACCTCGGCAAACACCTTGCGGATGCGGCACGAGGCTTCGTCCACGCAATCCTCGCAGCGTTGATAGGCGCGGCGCGACAGGCAGGGCAAGGGCGCGATCGGCCCGTCGATCAGCCGCAGCATCTCGGAGATCGAGACATCGGCAGGTTTCTTGATCAGCGCATAGCCGCCCGAGCGCCCGCGCGTCGAGGCGATGATCCCGGCGTTGCGCACCTCAAGCAGGATATGCTCCAGAAACCGCTTGGGCGTGCCCGATCGGCGTGCGATCTCTTCGATCGTCAGCGCCTCGGGGCTGTCGCGCCGGGCTTCGTCGGCCAGAACCAGAAGCGCCTTGAGCGCATATTTCATCTTCTGCGTGATCATGGCTGCCAGACTAGAAGTGCAAAGGTCGCGAATCAATGTCGGGATTGGTGACATTCCCGCCCTGCACCTCGCACTTATGGCGGAAAGGTCAAGAAAACAAAGGTTTCAATCCCGCGAATAAATATACGATAAAAACAGTAGACAAAAAGTTCTTTTTTCGACCACCATAGGCCAGAGCCGCCATGTCGCGCGCCTCAAGGCAGGAGAAGACCAATGGACGACCTCGATCTGATCGACCGCAAGATCGTGGCAGAACTTATGCGCGATGCAACCCTTCCGGTGGCCCAGATCGCCGACCGGGTCGGGCTGTCGCAGACCCCGTGCTGGAAGCGCATCCAGAAGCTTGAGGCCAACGGCGTGCTGACCGGACGGGTCGCGCTGGCCGATCCGGCGCGGCTGGGATTCGGGCTGACGGTCTTCATCGGGATCGAGGCCCCCGACCACACCGCCGAATGGCGCGAATCCTTTGCCCGCGCGGTCCATGCCATCCCCGAGATCATGGAGACCTATCGCATGGCGGGCGAGATGGACTATCTTCTGCGGGTCGCCGTGGCGGATATGTCGGCCTTCGACGGGCTCTACAAGCGGCTGACCGATGCGGTGCCGATCAAGAACGTCACCTCGCATTTCGCGATGGAGCGGATGAAGTTCACCACCGCCTATCCGGTGGACACGCGCAACCGCTGACCGGCGCGGGGGGCGGGCCGCGCAACCGCCTCAAAGCAGGTTGCCGCGCCGTCCCATCAGGCTAAGCACCACCAGGGGCAGCGCGGTGGTGATCAGGATGGTGACGAAGGCCATCGCCATGCCCAGCCCCACCGATCCCTGTTCGAACTGGCGCCAGATATAGGTCGAGATCACCCGCACCCCCACCGGCGCCACCACGACCGAGGCCACCAGCTCGCGCGTGGCCACCGCGAAGACCAGGAGCATCGAGGCCAGCAGCCCCGGCGCGATCAGGGGCAGCAGGATGCGGCGGAAGGCGGTGACCGGCGTCGCGCCGCAGACCCGCGCGGCGGCCTCCAGATTGTCGCCGATCTGATGGAAGGCGGCGGTGGCGTAGCGCACCGGCTGCGGCAGCAGGATGCAGCAATAGGCCAGAAGCAGGATCAGCGCGGTGTTGTAGGGCGTCACCGGCAACCAGGGCTGGTTCCAGGCCAGGATCAGCCCCACCGCGACGACGATCCCCGGCAGCGCATTCGGCAGGATGGTCAGCGCATCCAGAAGCCCCCTGCCCCGCATCCGCGACTTCACCACCGCATAGGCCGCCAGCGCCCCCAGGATCCCCGTCACCAGCGCCGCGGCAAGGCCCAGGCTCAGGCTGGTGGTCAGCGCCTTCAGCGCACCGCCGCCATCCGACAGGATCGCGGCGAAATTGCCGAAACCCAGGTTGGACCAGGCCAGCCCGCCCGAGATCGTCCGCGACAGCGCCGTCACCAGGATCGCCAGCAGCGGCAACCCGGTCGAGACCAGCGCGACCAGCCCGAACAGCGCCAGCACCGGCCAGCGCCAGCGGCCCAGCGGGCGCTTGGCGCCCTCTTGCGGCTTGCCGGTGGTGATCTGGTAGCTGCGCCGGGTCAGGATCCAGCGTTGCAGAAGGAAGGCGCCGAAGGACATCGCCACCAGCAACAGCGACAGGATCGCCGCGCCCGGCAGGTCGATCGGCCAGTCCGAGACCCTCAGGTCGATCGCCGTCACCAGCACCTCGAACCCCGCGCGGCGGCCCAGGGCGGCGGGGGTGCCGTATTCCTCGATCGCCATGGCGAAGACCAGCAGCAGGCTGGCGGCAAGCCCCGGCGTCGTCAGCGGCAGCGTCACCCGCCAGAACGCCCGCACCGGCCCGGCGCCGAAGACCCGCGCCACATCGCCATAGCGCGAGCCCACCGCCTCGACCGTGCGCGAGACCGCGAAATAGACCACCGGAAAGGTGTTCAGCGTCATCACGAAGACGATGCCGGGCAACGAGAACAAGAATCCCGACAGGTCGAACCCCGCGACCTGCGCCAGACAACCCCGGGGCTGAAGCGTCATGATCCAGCCCAGCGTCGCGATATAGGGCGGGATCATGAAGGGCACCAGGAACAGCAGGTCCCAGACCATGGCGCCCGGCAGCCGGAACAGCCCGCGCACGATGGCGAGCGGCACCGCGACCAGCGCCGAAAGCGTCACCACCCCCAGCCCGAGCCCGAGCGTGTTCGCGATCATCCTGACAAGCTTCGGATTCGCCAGCGCCGGGATCACCGCCGAGAAGGGCGCGGCCAGCGAGCCGCGACCAAGCTGCGGAAACACCGCCTGCAACAGGATGAAAAGGAAGGGCACCGCCACGACAAGGACCAACCCCGCGGCCGCGACGATCACGACCGCGCCGACGCCTTCCCGTGCCGATGCCATTCCCTATGTCCCCGTCTTATTTGGCGAAGGTTTCGCCGAAGGTCGCCAGCGTCGACTCGCGCGCGCCCTGCACCGCCTCGGCATCCACCGGAAGGATGGTCAGATCGGCGATCAGCGGGCGCGCGGCGGCGATGTCGCCGCGGGCAGGCATCAGGTTGCTGTCCGCGACGACGGTCTGGCCCGCATCCGACAGGATATAGTCGACGAACTGCTTCGCCTCGTCCTGGTTCTTCGACCATTCCAGGATCATCACCGGGCGCGGCGCGATCACGGTGCCGCTTTCGGGGAAGATCACCTCGATCGTTTCGCCCTTGGCCTGGCCGTTGAACGAGATGTAGTCGACCGCGCCGAAGACGGCGGCCTTGGCGCCTTGCAGGACGGGGTTCAGCGCCTCGGCATTGGCGCCGACGACGATGGCACCATTGGCGGCCAGGCCCTCGAACAGGTCCCAGCCCTGGCTGGCGGACAGCGCGGCCACCAGCTCGAACGTGGCGCCCGACTGCGCCGGATCGGGCAGGGTCACCAGATCGCGGAACGGCTCGGTCGTCAAGTCCGACCATTCCGCCGGGCGCGGCGTGCCCGAAGTCGGGTTCCAGGCGATGGCCAGCGCCGAGACGCCCTGGGCGACGGCGGTTTCGGTCTTGAGGAAGTCGGGCACATTCGCCGCGTTCGGGCTGTCATAGGACACGAGCCAGCCGCGCGCGGCGAAATCCGTCGCGGTATCCCACGAGGCCGAGATCAGCACGTCCACCACCGGATTGGCGGCCTCGGCCTCGATCCGGGCCATGACCTGGCCGGTGGTCGCCTGGAAGACTTCGACGCCCACGCCGGTCTCGGCGGTGAAGCCCTCGGCCAGCTTCTCGATCAGCGCGGCGGGGCCGGCGGTATAGACAGTGATGTCGGCGAAGGCCGGGGCGGCAAGGGCCAGAAATGCGGCGCTGGCACGCAGGCTTTGTTTCAGCATGATGTCCTCAGGAAACCGGGGCGGTGCCGTCCGCCGGGAACCAGCGGATACGTTCGGAGACGATCTCCAACCCGATGCGCTCCCCGGGGCGCATGCGGGAATCGCTTGAAATCTGAAGGCTCTGCGGCGCCCCCGGCCCGTCGAGCAGGACGGTCACCGCATAGGCCATGTCGCGGTATTGCACCGTCTTGACCCGGCCGGTCAGCCGGGCCTCTTCGGCGGGGGCAAGGCGCAGCGCGCGCGGGGTGAACAGCGCCCGCGCGGCCCCCGCATCCGGCCCGCCGGAAAGCCCGGCCAGGCGCCCGCCTATGGCCCATTCGCCGCCCGCGCGGGCCAGGTCCAGCACGGTGCCCAGACGCAGGAATTCGGCGATCCGCGCGCTGGCCGGGGCCTCGGTCAAGGCCTCGGGGGCGGCGATCTGGGTGATGCGCCCGGCCTCCATCACCGCGACCCGATCGGCCAGGGTCAAGGCCTCGGACTGGTCGTGGGTGACATAGATCGCGGTCAGGCCCAGCGAGGCGATCAGCGCACCCAACTCGGCCACCATGGTCTCGCGCAGCTCGCGGTCGAGGTTCGACAGCGGCTCGTCGAAGAGCACGATCCGCGGCTCGGCCACGATGGCGCGGGCAATGGCGACGCGCTGCTGCTGGCCCCCCGACAGCGCCGAGGGCGAGCGGTCGGCCAGCGCCGCAAGGCCCACCCGCTCCAGCGCAGCCGCCACGCGGCGATCGCGCTCGACCCGCGGCATCCGGGCCATTTCCAGCGGGAAGGCGACATTTCCGGCCACGCTCAGATGCGGCCAGAGCGCGTAATCCTGGAACACCATCCCCAGGCCCCGCCGCTCGGGCGGGACGAAAAGGCCGGGCCCGGCGACCGGGGCGCCCGCGACGCGGATCTCGCCGCTGTCGGGCGCCAGCAGCCCCGCGACCAGCCGCAGAAGCGTGGTCTTGCCGCAGCCCGAGGGGCCGAGCAGCGCCAGCACCTGGCCCGAGGCCAGATCGAGGTCGATTCCGTCAAGGATCCGCGTCGCGCCATGGGCAAGGCCAAGGCCCCGGGCCGAGACCGCGATGGCCGGGGCGTCGTTCTGTGCTGCCGGTGCCACTTCTGTCCCTGCCCCCAGTCCTGCGCGCGGAACCGACCCTGCGCGGATCGATCCTGCCCGGCGGATATAGCGGCCAGATGACAGGCATGTGACAGGTGGGCCCCTTCGCGCGCCAGGGGCCCGTGCGCCTCAGCGGCCTGCGCCGGGCCCGCGGCGAAGCCGGGCGCGCAGCCGGTCCCAGCCCCGGAACAGGCCGCGCCGGGTGGTCGGCTCGAAGATCTCCTCGGGCCCGTCGGGGTCGAGGATCTCGTTCTCGGCCAGCCAGCTTTCCAGGTCCGAAAGCGCCGGGATGCGATAGGGCTCAAGGCTGCGGCCCGGGCCGCGCAGCGCCTCGACGGTGGCGATCAGCGATCCGGTCTCGGCCAGACGGCGCGTGACCTCGGCGGGTTCGACGCCCAGATGCTCGGCCAGAAGATCGTCGCGCAGCGCGGCGATCCGGGGGCCGAGGCCTTCGTTCCCCGGTTCGCCAACCGAAAGGATCACGTCGCATTCGGTGTCCAGCCGCATCGAGCGGTTGTTGAGGTTCGACGAGCCCACCCGCAGCACATGGTCGTCCACCACCATCACCTTGGCATGGACATAGATCGGCGCGCCGCCTTCGGTCCGGGGGTGGTAGATGCGCAGCCGACCCTGCCGGTCGTGCCTGCGCAGCGCGCTGACCAGCCGGGCGCGAGCGGTGTCCATCGCCAGTTGCTCCAGCCAGCCGTCGGCGGCCTCGGGGGTGACGAGGACGATCTCGGGCGGATCCTCCTCGGTCAGCCTCTGCGCAATGGCGCGTGCCACCCGGCGCGAGGCGAAATACTGGCTTTCGGCATAGATCATCCGCCGCGCGCCCGCGATCAGGTCGAGCCAAGCGGTCTCGACCTCATGCAGGGGCGGGTTGTCCTTCATCGCGGGGGCCGAGCGGGCGATGGCAAGGCGGGGGCGGGCAAAGCCGGACTCCCGCCCACCCGGCAAGCATTCGGGCCAGCATTCGCCGCAATCCGCGCAGGGTGCAAGCGTCTCGCCGGTCGCGGCCTTCCAGCGGGCGCGGGCCAGATCGCCCATGGCGCGGGCGGCGGCGCCGTCGAAGGCGCTGGTCGCGTCGTGCCAGGGGCCGTGACGACGCCCGCCGGGGCTGACCCGGCGCGGATCGCGGTCGAGATGCGCGCGGGTGTCCCAGCGTTGCATAGTCATGTCGATGCCGCCGCAGAAGGCGATGCTGTCGTCGATCACCACGATCTTCTGGTGATGGGCCGAGGCGAGGGGATGCGCGGCGTCGAGCCGCAGGGTGATGCGCGGATGCGCCTTCCAGCGCAGGACCGTCCACAGGGTATTGCCGCGCAAAAGCGCCTTGAAGGCGCCGGTGTCCCAGCGCAGCAGCCGGATCTCCAGCCCCGGGGCGCGGTCGGCCAGCCAGAGGATGAAATCGCCAAGGCACTCCGGCCCGCCATCGGCGGGCGCATCAGTCGCGGGATCGCCCTGCCCGTCGCCGGTCCGATCTCCCCCGCGCTCCTCCCCCCGGCCCGAGGGATCGTCGGTGCCGAAGGCGATCCGTGCGTCGAAATCCCATCCGATCATCAGGATCGAATGCCGCGCCTTCAGCATCGCCCGGCGCAGGGCGGTGAAGTAATCCGCCGCATCCACGATGAAGGCGAAACGGTCGGCCTGCTCGATCCGCCAGCAGTTGACGCCGGGCGTCAGGGCCGCCGTCGCGGTCCCGGGTGCGATATGGGCCGGGCGCATCTTGTCGGTCGGGCCCGTCTCGGCGGCTCTCACCATGGCTCCCCCATCTTTCTTCTCGCCGCCAGTCCTGCTTGCCACCAGCCTTGCGGCATGACGACCCGTCCCGGGTCCACCTGCCTGTTTCAGAACCCGTCGCCTCAGGGCAGACCGTTCCGGGGCGTGGGCTTTCCGCGCAAGGCACCCCGTGAAGGCGCCCCGTCCCAACGCCTGCCGCGCGGCGGGGTTCCCGCCATCCGTCTCGCCACCGCGAACTTCACCACCGGCAAGTACAGGCTACCGCACCGCATCCGCCCCTCTCGCAACCTTCCCCAACCGGCCCGATCACCGGATCCCGGGCGACAAAACGGCGCGGGAACCGGATGCCTTCCCGGAGGTTATCCCGCCTGATGCCGATGCGCAGCCCGGCGCCCCCCGCCAGAGCCTCCCAAGGGAAAGAGCCTCGCAGGGGAACGCCCTAGCAAGACGCATGACGGATCGCACGCAAACCCGAACAGAAACTCAGAGGGAGAGTTGAAATGGACGATACGAGCATCGGATGGATCGCAGCCATCATCATCGGCGGACTCGCGGGCTGGATCGCCTCCAGCCTGATGAAATCCGACACCGGGATCTTGCTGAACGTGCTGCTCGGCATCATCGGCGCCGCGATCACGAGCTTTCTCTTCGGGCTGCTCGGCGTCTCGTTCGGGGGCTGGGTCGGCTATCTGGTGGCCGGGACGCTTGGCGCCTGCATCCTGATCTGGGGCGCCCGCGCCATCCGGCGCTGAAGCAAACGAGAACGAACGGCGCGGCTTCGCCCGAGGCCGCGCCCGGAGGACATCCCGCCGCCCGAGGCTGCACGCCTCGGGATGGCGCATCACGGCGGCGATCCGGTCCTCTGCCCGGATCTTCGTCCCCCGAGCGGATCCCCGTCCCGATCCGCCTCCGCAGTCCTGCGACATGTCGGCAGACCCGACACTTCCCCGCAAAAACCACCCCAGCCATCTCACGCAAAACCATCCCTTTCACGCAAGACTGGTGGCGCCCGGCGGAAGGGAAGGCGATTATGCCCCCGGGCCCCGGGGCGAATCCGCGTTCGCCCGCCCTGGCCGCTTTCCCGCTAGGAAACGGCGGGGTAAACGGCGACGGCGAAGACCTTGCGAAGATGGTGACATGGACGAAACCCTGCTGATCCAAGAGTTGCGCGCCATCGTCGGCGCGCGCCACTGCCTGACCGGAGACCGCCGGACCGAACGGTTCCGCAAGGGCTTCCGCTCGGGCGAGGGCGCGGCGCTCGCGGTGATCGTCCCCGGCAGCCTGCTGGAGATGTGGCGCGCGCTGGAGCGGCTGGTCGCCGCCGATGTGATCGTGATCATGCAGGCCGCCAATACCGGGCTGACCGAGGGCTCCACCCCCAAGGGCAGTTACGACCGGCCGGTGGTCATCGTCTCGACCCTGCGGCTGGATGCGATCCATGTGCTGCCGGGCGCGCGCCAGGTGGTCAGCCTGCCCGGCGGCACGTTGTTCAAGCTGGAAAAGCTGCTGGCAGGCCACGGGCGCCAGGCACATTCCGTGATCGGCTCGTCCTGCATCGGCGCCTCGATCGTCGGCGGGGTATGCAACAATTCCGGCGGATCGCTGGTGCGCCACGGCCCGGTCTATACCGAGCTTTCGCTTTTCGCCCAGCGCGGCGCCGACGGGGTCCTGCGGCTGGTGAACCATCTGGGGATCGACCTGGGGGGAACGCCCGAAGAGATCCTAGGCCGTCTCGACCGGGGCGAGATCGACCCGGCCGCGGTGCACGAGGGCGCGGGCCGCGCCTCGGACGACAGCTATGCCGAGCGGGTGCGCGAGGTCGACGCCCCCACCCCGGCGCGGTTCAACGCCGATCCGCGCGGGCTTTACGAGGCCTCGGGCTCGGCCGGAAAGGTCGCGGTCTTCGCGGTCCGGCTCGACACCTTTCCCACCGATGCCGAAACGCGGGTCTATTACATCGGCGCCAACGATCCCGCCGCGCTGGCCGGGCTGCGGCGCGGGCTTCTGACGGAATTGCCGGAACTGCCGGTCAGCGGCGAATACATGCACCGCGACTGTTTCGACATCGCGCGGCGCTACGGCAAGGACACGCTGTTGATGATCCACTGGCTGGGCACCGACCGCCTGCCGATGTTCTTCGCGCTGAAAGGCGCCCTCGACGCCCGGCTGAACAAGCTGCGCTTTTTGCCGCGCAACATGGTGGACCGGGTGATGCAGGGCCTGTCGCGGCTGGTGCCCGAGGCCCTGCCCCCCCGGATGCTGGCCTTCCGCGACCGGTTCGAGCATCACCTGATCCTCAAGGTCACCGGCGCCAGCGCCGAAGCGACCGAGCGCCTGCTGGAACGCCACACCCCCGGCGGCTGGTTCCTGTGCGACGGCGCCGAGGCCAAGAAGGCCACGCTGCACCGCTTCGCCGCCGCGGGCGCCGCGATCCGCTATGCCGCCGTGCATCCGGCCGAGGTGGAGGATATCCTCGCCCTCGACATCGCGCTGCGCCGCAACGACGCCGACTGGTTCGAGCGCCTGCCGCCCGAGATTTCCGACCGCCTCGGCCCCAGGCTCTATTACGGGCATTTCCTGTGCCATGTTCTGCATCAGGATTACGTCGTCCGAAAGGGCGAGGATCCGAAGGCGCTGAAGGCCGCGATGCTGGAGATCCTGGACCGGCGCGGCGCGGAATATCCGGCCGAGCACAATGTCGGCCATATCTACACGGCAAAGCCCGCGCTGGCGGCACATTATGCCGCGCTGGATCCGACGAACAGCTTCAACCCCGGGATCGGCGGCACCCCGCGCGAGAAATGCCCGACCTGCGCGGGAAAGGCGCAGGGCTGATCGCCTCTCGCCCGCGCCGATGGCGCCGATGGCGGCCCCAGCCGCCACGCGATGCCGGGCCGCGCGCCTTGCTCGCCGGTACGGCCACCCGATACCCGCGCGAGGGGTCGCTGCAGTTGATCCCGGGGCCGAGATCGCCCCTTCCCGCCTTGTGACCGGCGCGGGTTTCCACGACATCATTGTCGGGATGAACGGCGACACGGGCATCCTGCCCGTCCCGGGCGCGCGTCATCCTCTCCCGACCCAGTTCCCGTCACGGGTGCCCCGCCTCAAGACCCGAGGCCTCTCGCCCGGCCTGCAGGACCAGACGGTCGAGCGCCCGCGCCTCGGCCGCCTCGCACGGGCGCGCGCGCCGACCCGCGACAGTCTCCGCCAGAAGGGCGCGGGTCGCGGCGCGGCAATGCGCCAGATCGGGCAGCATGATGGCCAGAAGATCCCTTGGTTCCAGCTTGTTCAGCCCGCCGCCATAGGCGCGGATCTGGCTTTTCATCAGGTCCTGGACAAGGCCCGAATTCAGCGCCGCCAGCAGCGCCAGCGTCGTCGTGCGGTCCGGCGACAGCGGAAAGATGCCGTGAAAAGCGGTCAGATGGGCGATGCCCGCGCTGTTGAGGACGAAGCGCATCGACTGCCGCCCGAAAACCGCGGCCCAGATCGGCGCGATATGGATCTTTTCATTGGCATACCAGGGCGATCTGGCGCGGGTCAGGAAGCGGCGGTGCAGGCCCTCGGCCTCGCCCATCGCAACATAGGCGCGCTCGGGGCCGCTCAGATCCCCAGTCAGGTGGATCAGATGCGTGGGCCGGTCCCGCGCGACCAGCGCCGCCAGATCCTCGGGGCCGAAGTCGGCCCCCGGGGCATCCTTCACCTTGGCGATGCAGGGGACCAGCCGGTCCTCGGCGATGCCGAGGGCGCGGGCGCGGGCAAGCGGCAGGTGGAAAAAGCCGTTCGCCCCGGTGGCGATGCCGCGCCGGGTTCTGGCCAGGCGGCCAAGCGGCACGAATCCCTCGGGGATCCGGGGGGCGCCGCGCTCGATCAGGTCGCCCCATTTCGGCGCCGCGCGCAGGGCCTGGACCGGGGTCTCGCGGATCAGCGCCCCGCCATCATGTGCCAGGGGTCCGAACAGCGAAGCCAGCCCCGGGATCGCCCCACCCTTCGGCACGAAGGCGGTGCGCAGCGCCACCCCGGCGGGCGGCGCCTTCTCGACCAGCAAGATGCCCATCGTCGTCAGCGCATCCTCGAACCCCGGCGCGCTCGGGCAGGTGTGGACGATGCCGCGCAGAAGGCCACGGTCCAGCAGATGGTCGCGGATCGGGCCACCGAAATTGGAATTGGACCATTCCGCCGGGATCAGGAAGGCCAGCCGCCCCCCCGGCGCCAGCCTGCGGCAGCAATCCAGCAGGAAAAGCCCATAGGCATTGGTCGAGCCCGAAAGCCCAAGCCCCGAGGCCTTTGCGACGCGGGCGATATGGCGGGCGGCATCGGGCAGGTCCTGCGGGCGCAGATAGGGCGGATTGGCGATGATCGCATCGAAGCTCTCGTCCGGGGGCAGGTCGAAGAAATCCTGCGCCCGGATCTCGATTGCGGCCCCGCCCCCCGCCAACGCGATGGCGCGGCGGGCGGCATGGGCGATCCGGGGGTCGATCTCGCAGCCGGTCACGCGGGCGCCGGGCAGGCGGGCCGCCACCGCCCGGGCAAGGACCCCGGTCCCCAGCGCCGGGTCGAGCACCCGGCGCGGCCGCGCCGCCGCGATCCAGTCGGCCATCATATCGGCGCAGGCGGGCGGGGTGAAGAACTGGCCGAAACGCCTGCGATGCGGGCGCGGCGCCGCGCGGGCATAGGCCAGATCGATCTCTTCGGGCCGTGTCAGGCCCGCGAAGGGATCGTCCCCCGCGCTCTCCGCGCCCATGTCGTCCGTCGCCTGCAATGCGACCCTTTCCGCCAAACGCCCCGCCCTCCCGGCGCGCGGCCCCCCCCGGCGCCTCCGGGGATGCCGCGCCCCCCTTTGTCGCGCCGGGACCCCGGCTTGGCAAGAGAAGGACCGCCCGCCGCAGCCTCCCGCACGGGCAAGAGGATGCGGACCGGAAGAGAGTGGCGCCCTCCCGCCAGCCCCGCACTTGACCCCGGCCGGACCGGGGGAACATAACCGACCGGACGCCATCCGGCCCCGCATTCCCCTTCCCAGCAAGGACCCCCGCATTTGGCCTTTGCCCCGCCCCGCAACGCGCTGGAGCTTCTGCCCCGCCCCGAACTGGTCGGGCGCATGGCGACCGGGTTCGAGGGCCAGATCGTGCTGCTGGAGGCCCCGCCCGGCTTCGGCAAGACCGAAACCATGGCGGCCAGCTACCGCCTGGCCGCCCGCCGCCAGCGCGAGGCGCATTGGCTGACGCTTTCGCCCGGCATGGATGCGGCCGCGATCGCGCAGGCCCTTGCCCGCGCCGTCGCGGCGCCCGATCCCTCGCCCGCCTCGGTCCTCGCCACGCTTTCCGCGCGTGAGGGCGAGGTGGAGCTTTACCTCGACGATGCCGAGCGGCTGTCGCCCCCCGGCGCCGATCCGGCCGTCGGGGCCGAGGCGCTGCACTGGCTGATCGGGGCGGCGCCGGACAATCTGCGCATCGCGCTGGCCGGGCGCCAGCTTCCGCCCCTGCGCCTGTCGCGGCTGCGCCAGCGCGGGCTGGTCAGCCGGATCGGCCCGTCGGATCTGGCCTTCAGCCGGGGTGAAATGGCGCAGATCCTGCAACACTGGCTGCCTGGGGACGAGACCGAAGCCGCGATCCAGAGCTTCGCGGGCTGGCCCGCGCTGGTGCGGCTGGCGCGGATGGAGCTGGAATCCGGCCTTGCCCCCGCCGCCCGCCGCGCGCTGATCGAGGGCAGCGCCCGCGTCTTTGACGAATTCCTGGCCGAGGACGTCCTGCCCTCGTTGCAGGACGGCGCGCGGGCCATCCTGCATTCGGTCTACGGGCTGGACAGTTTCACCCCCCATATCGTGGCCGAGCTCGCGGGCGCGCCCTCGGACAGCGAAACCATCCGCCGCCTCGACGGGCTTTTCCCGCTGATCCTGCCCGAGCACCAGAAGGCGGGGTGGTATCGGCTCAGCCCCGTCGCCTCGGCCTTTCTGGGCGGCGCGCGCAACCACGAAAGCGCCGAGGCCCGGCGCGCGCGCCATATCCGCGCCTCGCGCCTTTTCGCCGAGGAGGGCAGCCTGGAAAAATCGGTGCTGCATGCCTCGCTGGCCGGCGACCAGGATCTGATCGTGCGCACGATCGAAAAGGCGGGCGGAGTGAACCTTTTCCTGCGCGCGGGCTATTCGGTCCTGCGTGCGATCTTGCAGGCGGTGCCGCATGACGTGGTGGTGGCCACGCCCTCGCTGCGGCTATGCCGCTGCGTCATGCTGGCGAAGTCGGGGCGCATCGCCGAGGCCCGCGCCGCCGTGGACAGCCTTGTCGCCGATACCGCGGGCGAGACCGATCCCGACTGGACCGGCCCCCTGCGCCATATCGACAGCCTGGTCGCGGTCTATGAGGACCATGGCATCGACGCCGTGGGCATCACCGAACTGCGCGCCGTCGCCCGGGCCGAGGCGCAGGAGAACACCTGGAAACAGGGCTGGATCTACAACCACCTGACCATCGCCCATACCCGCGCGGGCGATCTGGAAGAGGCGATGCACTGCGCCCTGCGCGCCCTTGCCGCCTATCAGGAAGAGCGCGCCTCCTACCCGCAGATCTTCATGCAGATCCATATCGCCTATATCCATTGCCGGGCGGGCCGCCCCGATCGCGCGCAGGACCATATCGGCCAGGCGCTCGGCATGATCCGCTCGCGCCACTGGGGCGACCGCAACCTTCAGGCCATCGCCCATGTGGTGCTGGCCCGGATCCGCTATCTGCAAGGCGCGCTGCCCGAGGCGCGCCAGTTGCTGGAGCCCGCCCTGCCGGTGATGGCGCGCGGCGAGGGCTGGGTGGATTTCTACGCCGACGGCTATGCCACGCTGGCCCGGGCGCGGATGGCGCTTGAGGGCTGGACCGAGGCGCGCGAGGTGCTGGCCGAGGCCGAGGAACTGGCGGATGCCCGCGAACTGGGGCGGCTGCGGCTGTGGATCTCGATCCAGCGGGCCGGGCTTTTGCTGCGCGACGGCCAGATCGGGCCCGCCCGGGCGCTGGCCGCGCAATGGCCCGACCCCGAGGATCCCGCGCCCTGGGCCACGCCCCGCGAACGCAATGCGGCGGCGCTGATGCGCGCGCGGATCCGGCTGCGCGGCGGAGAGGGCGAGGGCGGCGGCACCGGCGAAGGCGAAACCGGCGATCCCGGGCTTTTCGACGCGCTGCGCCGCCTGTCGGACCGGCTGCGCGCCGAGGGGGCCGAGGCCGCGCTGCTGCCCGCCGCGCTGATGCGGGCCGAGGCGGCCGCGCGGCGGCATCTGAACGCCGAGGCCCTGGCCGCGCTGGAAGAGGCGGTGGCCCTGGCCCGGCACGGCGACCAGGTCCAGCCCTATCGCGACGAAGGCAAGGCCTTCGCCGAAGAGATCCGCCGCCTGCTGCGCCGCGCCGGGATCGGCGGCCTCAGCCGCGCCGCCGTGGAATATCTGTCGCGCGTGGCGCCCCAACCCCTGCGCAAGGGCCACGCCAGCCTTCTGATCAGCCGACGCGAGGCCCAGATCCTGACCCTTCTGGCCGAGGGCCTGCCCAACAAGGCCATCGCCCGCCAGATCGGCATCAGTGAGCCGACGGTGAAATTCCACCTCAAGAACCTTTACGCCAAACTGGGCGTGGGCCGCCGCCCGCTGGCGGTGGCGGCGGCGCGCAATCTGGGCCTTCTACCCCGGGCTCATTGAGGGGACCTGTCGACGGGAACCTGTCGTCGGGCGCGCGCCTTCGCGGCCCGCGCATTGTCGGGGAAGGCACCGAGATCGGGGAAGGCATGGAGAGGGCCCATCGACGTGATCCATCGACGGGGCCTGAACTGGGCTCGTATCGGGCAGAAGCGCCTCCGGCGCCGACATGCGCCCGGCGGCAAGACCGCCAGAACCAGACCGCCGAGGTCACGCCGCCGGGGTTCAGAGCAACGGGCTCAGGCTCCTAGGTTCAGGCCGCCGGATTCAGGCCGAGCGGGCTGTATTGCGCCGCCAGCCCGAAGGCCTTCGGGCCGAAGACCTCCAGCGCCTCGGGGCTGCGCATGATCGGGGGCACGCGGATCCCCAGGATATCCACCCTCTGGCCATAGCGCAGCCGTTCGGTCGGGATCGCCTCGGCCGTGTCGCCGTCCAGCACGCAGATCAGGTCGGGCACCACGGCGACGACCTCCGTCCCGCGCTCGACCACCAGATTCTCGTTCTGGATGCGGATGCGCCAAGGCTCAGCGCCGTCGAAGGGCGCGATGGTGACAATGCCCACGGACCAGCCGTTCTCGACCTTGCGGGCGATGTCGACGACCTTGCCCGCGCCGATCTTCTCGGCATGGCCGTAATGGGTGGTGCCGAGGAAGGCCACCAGCGCCGCAAGCGGCTCGGCCTTGGCCGCGCGCGCCTCGCGCACCACACGGCCGATGTCCTGCGCCAGCGTCATCGTCGCCGGGACCGAGACGCGCTTTGCCGTCGCCCCATCCATCGGATAGTTCACCAGGCTGGCCTGGCCGCCCATGCGGATGCAGATCCCGCGCGCGAGGAATTCGCCCTTGGCGGCGGTCTCGGTCTCGACCAGGGCGACATTGCCCTTCTCATCCGCCATGGCGATGGGGGCGGCCTTCACGCCATAGACGTTGAAGGTCTCCATCTCCAGTTGCGGAAAGGCGCGGCCCATGCCGTCGGCATCGACCAGCGGCAGGCCGGTCTGCGCGCCGACCAGCAGCGGAATGGTCGAGTTGATGCCGCCGATCTCGATCGGCATGGTATGGGTGGCGCGGCGCCCCAGCCGCCGCTCCAGCCGCTTCAACGAATGGATCGCCTCCTCGCCCGATGGCACCTTCTCGACCAGAACGGTGGGCGCGCCCATCATGGCGGTCGGGATGACGAAGGCGTCGTCGGCCAGCGCGTCGGGATCGACCAGTTCGACCGCCAGCCCCTCGTCAAGGCAGCGCTGCACCATCACCCGCCCGATATAGGGATCGCCCCCGCCGCCGGTGCCCAAGAATGCCGCGCCCACCGCGAGATCGGCAAGATCCTGACTGTCGAGCTTCATTCCGCCGCCTCCCCCATGCGAAGGTCGCCCACGGCCTTGACACGGATCCGCGTGGCCGAGCCAGGCAGATAGGCCAGCGGCACCTCTTCGATATCCATGATCTTGACCGAGGCCGGATCGGCGCCCGCATTGACCGCCGAGGCCGAGGCTTCGGCCTTGGCCTCGCCCAGAACCTCGTCGCGCGAGCGGCCCTCCATGGCGTAGATCCGGTCCACCTCGCCGCCGACCTGCGCGATGGCGGCGCCGATCACATTGGCCACGCCCGCGTTCTCGGGCCGGACCACCTGGCTGGCCGAGGGCAGATCGCGCGAGATCAGGATCGCACCGCCGCCGACCAGGATCACCGGCAGCATGGTGGTCGAGGGCTTCACGCTGCGCGTGATGATGAAGGCCAGCGGATAGCCGATCACCAGGCAGACCAGCGCGACCAGGATCCCGATCCAGACCGAGCGCCAGATCGCCATGTAATACAGCGCGCGGGTGAAGATCCGCTCGTAATTCGTCAGCGTCAGGTCGCCCTGGAAGGTGATGACGCCCTGCCCGCCCCGGTCGAACCCCGAGGCCAGCAGCGACACCACCGGGATCAGGAAGAACAGCACGGCCGGCGCGACCAGCCACCACAGCCTGGGCCGCATCCAGTCGCGCCTGGCCTCGGAGGGAAAGGTCGCGCCGTCGCTCATCCGCTCATTCCGCCGCGAAGGTCAGCGCGGGCATGTCGTAGCCCGGCATCAGCTTTTCGGGCGGCATCGGCCAGGTCAGCTTGGAATGGCTCAGCCCCGACCGCACCAGCGCGGCGGCGACATTCACCGCCGTCGGGATCGGATCCACCACCGGAATGTCGATGCCGCGCGAAAGCAGCCCCTCGCGCACCGCGCCCGCGCAGCCCATCAGCCCGGTGCAGCCGAAGACGATGGATTCCGCGCCATCGATCTCGACCGCCTTCTGCGCCTCGTCGATCAGGGCGCGGTTGGTCGCGGCCAGGTCCTTCTCCAGTTCCAGCACCGGAATATCGACCGAGCGCACCGAGGCGAGCTTGCCCGCAAGCCCGGCGATGGCGGCGGTGTTCTCGAAGCTCGACCGCAGGCGGCGCATCACGGTGACGACCGAGAAGCGATGGCCCAGCATGGCGGCGATATGCATGCCGGTCTGGCCGGGGCCCAGCACCGGGATCGTCACCACCTCCCGCGCGGGCCGCAGGCCCGGATCGCCCATGCAGTCGATGATGCAGGCATCGACGCCATCGCGCTCGGCCTCGATGATCTTCGCGACGGTGTCGGGCATCGCCATACCCGCCTCGTATTCGCTTTCGATCGAGCCCGGCCCCTTGGAGATCTGCGACCAGGAGACCCTCACCCCCGGCGATTCGAGCGGCTTCACGGTTTCGTCGCTGCGAAACCCCGGGGTCGAGATCGGCATGACGATACGGATATGGACGGGTTTGATCGACATCGGCGGGGCTCCGTTTCCAGGTCCGACAGCGGACCGATTGCCCTGAATTTCAGCGCAGCGACCGGGTTGCGGAACCCGGAATGCCGGATAGGTATCTGGCTTATACGGACAATATTTCGGGTTCCATAAGGAAATATTTACAACTCCTTAGGATAAGGTATTCAATAATTATTTATATATTTCATATGTCTAAATCTATGATCAAATTCACCGACAATCCTTGATCACCCTATCCTTTCTGCCCGGCCCAAGCTTGCCCGCGCCTGCCGTCGCCCACATTCTGGGCAAAACCCCAGCAGGAGCCCGCGATGCCGCTTCCCGATACCGCCACCCCGGACGAGCGCCGCGCCCGCTTCCGCGCGCTTGTCGCCAATGGCCGCCACGACCTGCGCCGGTTCTGGGACGCCTCCTTCACCAATGGCGCGCCGAAGCGCGAGAATCTGCGCGCCCGCATGGCGATGGACGGCCATTTCCTGGAATACGGCCTGTCGATCAGCGGCAGCGCGCCCGGCCATGGCCATGACCGGGCCGAGCGGCTGGCGCGCGACCTTGATCGCTATGCGGCCGAATTCGGCCATGATTCCTCGACCGCCATCGCCTGGGCGATGCTTGGGGCCTGGGCGGTTCAGGCCCGGCGCTCGACCCTCGATCTGGCCGGGATCGAGGCGGTCCTCGCCCGCCATGCGCCCGCCTGCGCCGCAAGCCCGCTGCGCGGCGGGGCCGAAACGGTCACCGCCGAGGCGATCCGCGCCGCGGGCCGGATCGATTTTCTGGCCTTCGCCGAATCGCGCCATTCGATCCGCAGCTATGCCGACCGCCCGGTCCCGCCCGAGGCGATCGAACGCGCGGTGCGCGCGGCGCAGCAATCGCCGTCGTCGTGCAACCGCCAGACCTGCCGCGCCCATATCTGGACCGATCCCGCCGCCCGCGCCCGGGTGCTGGCGCTGCAGAACGGCAATCGCGGCTTTGGCGAGCAGTTGGGCGGGGTGGCGGTGATCACCTCGGATCTGGCGCATTGGGAACAGGCGCATGAACGCTATCAGGCCTGGGTCGACGGCGGCATGTTCGCGATGAGCTTCGCCTACGGGCTGCATGCCGAGGGGCTGGGCGCCGTCATGCTGAACTGGTCGGTGACGAAGGAGCGCGATGCCGAGCTGCGCCGCCTGACCGGCCTGCCCGAGACCGAGTTGGTGATCACGATGGTCGGCTTCGGCTGCCTGCCCGAGGATCTGCGAGTCCCCGTCTCGCAGCGCCGCCCGCTGGAGACCGCCCTGCGCCTGAACACCCCCCTGGCGCCGCTCTAGGGCGGGGGCCTGGCAGGGGGCGGGTTACCCCCCAGCCGGGGATCTGCGCGAGGCCTTCGTCGGAGGGCCGGGGGCGGACCTCGCAAGAAGACGAGCGTCCAACGAAGGGGCGTGAGGGCGGCCTTCCGCGCCAGCTCGGGAATGATCGCTGCCCAGTCGAAACCTTTGCCCAGAAGTTTGGCCGCACGGATCAGGCTGTCTGGATCGGGCAGGATCCCGCAAAGAGCCTTCGCCGGATCCAGACCGGCTTCGGGATTGACGGGGTGGAGAATTCCGATCTAGATAAGATACGTTATAACATAAAATCCGAAATCCAGTGCTCCTCCAGCTTCACGCCCTCCCCGCCGCCTGCCGCCTGCCGCCTGTCGGGCACCGCCGCTCCCGGTTTCCCGGCAGCAAGGAGCAAGTCGGCGCGGGACAACCGCGACAGCCGCCGCGCGGGGGTCACAGATGGCAGGCGCGGCGGCGCCGAACGGTCGCCTTCCGCTGGACAGCCGACCGGGATTGCCGATGCCCGCCACGCGCCGCGCGACGACCTGTCCGCGGGGCCCTGCGATCCACCCGTCCCCGCCGCTCCACCACCGCAGGAGGCCGCATGAAAGCCGCGAACCTTGCCACATCGCTCCGGCGCCGGAACCGGGCCGATCCGATGCGCCGCTACGACCGCCTGCCGCCCGAGCTGCGCGGCTGGCTGGCCACCGCCGCCCTGCCCTGGAGCCCGTGCTCGGCGCTGCGGCTGTGGCGCAGGCTCTTGCGCGAGACCGGGGAGGACGTTCCCGCCGCCCTGAGGCGGATGGATCTGGCCGAGGCGCGGATGCTCGGCCGCGACGGCCTTGCCCTCGCCCCCCGCCCCGGCCCCGCCTTCGCCGCAAGGGGCGGGAAACCGGCGTGATCCCGCCGCTGCCCCGGCCGATGCGCTGGCCGCGCACGGCGCGGCGCGGTATCCTCGCGCCATGTGCGCCGCCACCCTTCTTCACCCACCGTCGCGGCCAGCCCCCGGACGGGCGGCAGGCCTTTTGCTGTCGGCCCTGCCTGGCATTGCCGGGCTTTTCCTTGCGGTTTCCCCCGCCCCGGCCCGCGCGCATCCGCATGAATTCGTCGACACCGCGATCACTTTCCGCTTCGACGACACCGGCCGGTTGGGCGCGATCGGGGTGGTCTGGATCTGGGACGACCTCACCTCCATGCTGATCGTCGAGGATCTGGGCATGGATGCGGATGGCGACGGCGAGTTGACCGAGGCCGAACGCCAGGCGCTGTCCGACAGGTTCGGCAACTGGCCCGAAGGGTTCACCGGCGATCTGCATCTTTCGCACGCGGGCCGGACGGTGGGAATCGGCGGGCCGCTGGATCTGGTGGCGGATTACCGCCGGGGCCGTCTGATCGTCAGCTATCTGCGCGCCCTGCCCGAGCGGATCGAGATGACGGCGGGGCCGGTGTCGCTTCAGGTCTACGACCCCGAATATTACGTCTTCTACGACCTTTACGGTGTGCCCGAGGTCGTCGGCCGCGCGGATTGCCATGTCGATGTGGTGAAAGCCGACATCCCGGCCGCGCAGCGGATCTACGACCAGCTTCTCGGCCAGTTGAGCGAAGAGGAGATGATGGAGGAAGGCCGCTACCCCGAGGTCGGCGGCGCCTTCGCCGATGAGATGAGGCTGGAATGCGCCGCAGCACCCTGATCGCCCTTCTGATCCCCGCCGCCGTGATCCTCGCGGTCGGCGGCGCGGTGCTCGCCTTCGGGCTGGAAGAACGGCTGGCGCGCCACGCGCTTGCCCTTCAGCGCGAGGCGCAGGACGCGCTGGCGGCGGCGCTACGGGCGCTCAGGACCGGCCAGCCCGGCGCGATCGCGGCCTTCCTGGGCCTGTGTTTCGCCCATGGCGCGGTCCATGCCCTCGGCCCCGGGCATGGCAAGGCGGTGATCGCGGCCTATGGGCTGGCGAGCGATGTCGCGCCCGGGCGGATCCTGCGGCTGGCCGCCGTGTCGAGCCTTGCGCAGGCCACGGTCGCGGTGGTGCTGGTCCATGTCGCGCTTGGGCTTTACGGCAGCGCGCGCGGCCAGGCCGAGGGGCTGGCCGCCGCGATCGAGCCGCTGTCCGCCCTGGCGCTCGGCCTTCTGGGAGCGATGCTGTTCTGGCGCGGCGCCCGGCGGCTGTTCGCCCAGGCCAAGGATCGTGACCAGGCCCATGACCGGGCCCATGACCAGGCCGGGCAGCGGCACGATGACCATTCCACGCATGACCATCCCGCCGATTGCGGCTGCGACCAGTCCCGCCTGCCTCAGCTTGAAGCCGCCCTCGCCCGGGGCAACCGGCGCGAGGCGGCGGCGCTGGTGACCGCCATCGCCCTGCGGCCCTGCACCAGCACGCTGATCCTGTTGTTCCTGACATGGCGGTTCGGGCTGGTCGGGATCGGCATCCTGGGGGCCTATGTCATGGGCCTTGGCACCATGGCGGTCACGGCCGGGGCGGCGCTGCTGGCGGTGGCGGCGCGCAGCTCCCTGTTGCCGCGCGCCGCCGGGCCGCTGCGGGCAGGCGGCGGGATCCGGGGCGGGGCGCTTGTCTTCACCCTGGCCGAGCTTGCCATCGGAACCGTGATCGCGATCTTCGCCCTCGGCCTCGTGCTGCGGGCCTGATCCCCGCGGAAGAGGCGCCATACCCCCCGCACCCCCCGCACCCCTGTTTGAGCTCGCAACCCTCTGTGGGAAAAGGACGACACCTCCACCGCCCCTTGATCCGCCTTCATTGACAAGGCCCCGCCGCCTTGTCTAATCCACGGGCGGAACCGGAGCCCCGGCGGATCGGTCCCGCGCCGGAAGACCGGGACGGGCCCGACGGAAAAGCGCCCGGGCGGAAGAGAGGGAGAGGTCATTCCCGGCAGAGCGGCCCCGCCGCGAGGAAGCCCCCGAATCCACCCGCCCGGATCGCTCACCCGGGCCCACCGACGATCGCCTGCGTGCCGAATTGCCCTTTGACCGAGTTGATGCCCCGGATGACAGCCCAAGCGCCCAGCCTCGACACCCTGCGCCCCGTCAGCCGCCACGGCATCGTCACCGCCGTGTCGATGATGAAGGACGAAGGCCCCTTCGTGCTGGAATGGATCGCCCATCACCTCGCCGTCGGCTTCTCGCGCATCGTGGTCTATACCAACGACTGCTCCGACGGCACCGACGACATGCTGATCCGGCTGGAGGAGCTGGGGCTCGCCCATCACCGCCGCAACGTCATCGGCCCGGGCCTTCGCCCGCAGCCCTCGGCGCTGAACCATGCCCAGGACGAGCCGCTGGTGGGCGAAAGCGACTGGGTCCTGGTCTTCGACGCCGACGAATTCCTCTGCATCCGCTATGGCGACGGCACGCTCGATCCGCTGCTGGACGCGGTGACGGCGCAGGGCGCGAACGGGCTGGTGATCACCTGGCGCATCTTCGGCTCGGGCGGGGTGCAGGACTGGTCCCGCGCGCCCGTGACCGAGCAATACCTGCGCGCCGCGCCCAAGGACTGGAACAAGGGCTGGGGCGTCAAGACCCTGTTCAAATTCGACCCCGAGCACTGGAAGCTGGGCATCCACCGGCCCAAGATGAAGAACAAGTGGCTGGAGACCGGCTATCCCGACGGGGTGAAATGGCTCAACGGCTCGGGCCGCCCGATGGAGGATTACTTCAAGTTCCGCGGCTGGCGCTCGATCACCCGCACCATCGGCTACGACTGGGTGCAGATGAACCATTACGCGGTGAAATCCATCGACAGCTATGCGATCCGCAAGTTTCGCGGCAACGTCAACCTGAAGAAAGACAAGTATAATTCCGACTACTGGTCGCTTCAGGACCGCAACGAGACCGAAGACAACACCATGCTGCGCTATTCGACGCGGCGCAAAGAGATCTTCGAGCGGCTGCTGACCGATCCGGTGCTGAACCGGCTGCATTTCGCCGCGCTGGAGCGGGTGGAGGCCCGGCTGGCCGAATACAAGGCCCTGCCCGCCTATGCCGAGATGGTGGCCGGGCTGCGGGCGGCGGCGCAGCGCCCGATCAACGAGGTGGTGGCCAAGCCGCCCCAGGCCCGAGATCCCGAAAAGATCGCCGCCCTGATGAGCCGGGTCGAGAAGGTCCAGTCCGAACGCCAGGCCGAGGCGCGCAAGGCCGCGGGCCTTGCCCCGCCGCGCGGCGCGATGCTGCTCGACACGCCCGCCCTGGCACCCAGCCCCGGCGTGGCCTGGGTGGCCAATCACGAGGTTCTGCTGCCGGTGGATCCGGGTTTTTTCGGCGCGCAGGCGCTGGACCTGATCGCGGCGGGCAAGTTCGAGCGCAGCCTGGCGCGCTTCCTGCCCCGGCTGGTCGGGGCCTCGGGCACGCATCTGGAACTGGGCGCGGGCTGCGGCTTTCGCGCGGCACTTCTGGCGCGGAGCCGCCCCGGACTGCGTCAGGTCGTGCAGGAGGGCCATCCGGCGCGGCTTCTACTGATCGAAGAAATCTGGCGCCGGAACGGGGTGCGGCAGGGCCCCGGGTTGCAATTGACGAACGAATGGCAGGACGAGGGGCCGAACGGGAGCGATCTGGCCCGCCTGCTGGCCGAGCTGCGCCCCGACAGCCTTCTGATCGCCGATGCCGCCTTCACGCCCGCCCGCCTCACACGCGCGATCAAGGACAGCGGCCACCGGCCCGGAACCACGATTCTGGCCGGCCCCTGTCGTGATGACGCCATGGGCTGGAAAGAGGTGTTTCCCAACCTCGTCGCCGCCCGGGCCGACAACCGCCAGACCGCAGAGCCGCAGGCCCCAGACCCGCCCCCGCAAACCGCGGACCGTCAGACCTGGGACCAGCAGGCCGATTTCCTGCTTGCCCGCCCACCGGGCCCCGTGTGACCTTCGACCCGGATCAACGATTAACTCCGGTCCCCGCCGGATCTTGCCAGGAGCCGCCATGACCACCGCCGAACGTCGCCCCGTCGCCTCACTCTGGATCGGCCCGCGGCTGCATTACATCAACCAGTTCTGCCTGCTCAGCCATGTCCAGCAGGGCCATCCGACCACGCTTTACTGCACCGAAGAGGTCGAAAACGTGCCCGAGGGCGTGATCACCCGCCCCGCGACCGAGATCATGCAGATCGACATGGACATCGTGCGCCAGACCTCGGAATCCTTCCTGTCGAACGTGTTCCGCTACAAGATGATCCAGAAGACCGACGCGATCTGGATCGATTGCGATGCGCTGTGCCACCGCCCCTTCCCCGAGGGGATGGACCATATCTACGCGGGCCACGGCTTTCGCGGCGCGCTGAACTGCGGCGTGGTCTATATCCCGCCGCAGGGCGAGTTGATCGACCGGCTGATCGATTATTACGAAAACCTGCCCGAGGCGCCGGGCTGGTTCAACAAGCAGCAGCGCAAACGGCTGGACAAGCAGGACCCCGCGCTGCCGCAGGCGGTCAGGATCTACAACGCCGACCGCACCTCGTTCGGGCCGCAGGCCTTCACCTGGTTCGCCCAGCAGACCGGCGATTTCGAACGCGCGCTGTCGCATGACGTGCTTTATCCGGTGCCGTTCCAGCTCAACGACGTGTTCTTCGACCCCCACAGCAATGTGGAGGGGCATTTCACAGACCAGACGCTTTCGGTCCATCTCTACACCAACGGCACCAAGCCCTGGTGGCGCAAACATGCGCCGCTGCCCGGCTCCTATGCCGCGCGGATGGCCGAGCGGATGGGGGTAGACCCCTCGAAAGCCCTGGAAGAGTGATGACCAGACCGCCCCTGACCTTCGTCTATATCGTCGAGCCGCCGGATTATCAGATCATGGCCTGCATGCTGCTGGCCTCGATCCGCGAGAATTTTCCGGCCGATGTGCAGGCGATCGGCTATTGCCCCGAACACCGGATGGCGGAACTGCATCCCGCCGTCTTCCGCGCCCATGAGATGCTGGGCGCCGAGATCCGCCCGATGCGGACCGAGGGCATGTGGGACAGCCCCTATCCGCATGGCAACAAGATCATCGCCGCCATGCAGCCGCGCGACAGCGAATATTCGGCCTTCGTCGACAGCGACGTGCTGTTTCTGGAACCTAACAGCCCCGCGGCGCTGACCCGGGCGGGCCATGTCTCATGCTCGGCGGCGGCCTCGATGAATTGGGGGGAACAATCGGTCTGGGACCGGATCTGGGGCACCTTCGGCATGGAGGTCCCCGCCGAGCGCATCCGCCTGATGCGCCGCACCCGGCAAGAGGTCGTGCCCTATTTCAGCGCGGGCCTCGTGGTCTTTCCCGAGGATCCCGGCCCCGGCGGGCGCTTTCCCGATGTCTGGTATGATACCGCCCGGCGGCTGGACCGCGAGAGCGATCTGGAACACCGCCGCCCCTATCTCGACCAGATGACCCTGCCGGTGGCGATCCGGCGGGCGGGGCTGGGCTGGAACATCCTGCCCGAAGAGCAGCATTACATCCTGGGCGGGCTGATGCGCGGCAAGACCCTGCCCGAGGGGCGGCTGATACATACCGTGCATTACCGCAACGACAAGGTGCTGCGCGAGGTCGGGCTGACCCGGCGCGGACGGGCGATGCTGCGTCGCCATCTGGGCGTCGACTATGTGCGCAGGCTGGTGCCCGACGCGCCGCAGGCCCGCGCCGAAGAGGGCGCCCCCGAACAGGGCCTCACCGGCCAGGAGGAATGAACCCATGGGCATCAGCCTGATCCCCGCGCTGTTTCTCGCCCGGCACAGCCGCAACCTGAACGGCGCCGAACGGGGGCTGATCCTCGGGCGGCAGAAGCTCCACCTCAAGGGTCGCAAGATGGAGCAGTTCATCCGCAGGGCCGGACGGCTGGGCCACAGCCTGGCCATCGACCGGATCGTGCAGAAGGACGGTTTCACCGAAAGCCTGCTGGCCGCCCTTGGCTATCCGGTGATCGAGGCGATGGATTTCACCGACAAGGAAGGCGCCGCCCATATCCACGACCTGAACACCCCCCTGCCCGAGGCGCTGAAGGGCCAGTTCGACTTGGTGATCGACGGCGGCACCACCGAACATGTCTTCCACATCGGCCAGGCGCTGGACACCTGCCATGAACTGCTGCGGCCCGGCGGGCTTTTCATGTCCTATGTCTCGGCGGACGGCTGGTTCGGCCACGGCTTCTTTCAGACCGGGCCCGACGTGCCCTGGCGCTACTGGCACCACGCCCGGGGCTACGAGATGCTGGAGGTGACGCTGGTCTGCCGCACCGCGCCTTTCGACCTGATCGCCGTCGAGGACCCGACCGGCAAGCCGCGCGGCGGGGAAAGGGCGCTGGCGGGCCCGCATATGATTCTGACCGCGGCGCGCAAACCCCTGGTGGCGCCGCCCTATGCCCTGCCGATCCAGAGCCATTATGTCTGAGGCCCTCATGCCCCCGCCCCCCAAGACCAGCCCCCAAGACGACCCCATCCCGGACGGCACCGAAATGCCGCAAACCGACCACCCCGAGGATCCGGCGGCACGGATAGCCGAGATGGAAACCCGCATCCGCCGCCACAAGCGCAACCTGCGCAAGGCCTCGGCCGAGGGGTTTCTCTCGGGCGCGGTGGCGATGCTGCGCCCGACCGATCTGGTGCTGGATTGCGGGGCGAATGTCGGCAAGATCAGCGCGATCCTGGCCGCGACCGGGGCCGAGCTGCGCTCCTACGAACCCGACCCCTTCGCCTTTTCCCGCCTGACCGAGGCCTGTGGCGCCTTGCCCAACGTGCGACTTTTCAACGCCGCCGTGGGGGCTGCGGCAGGCAAGGTGCGGCTGATGCGGGCGGGGAATTTCGACGACAACCCGATCGGCGCCTCGGTGAAAAGCACGGTGATCGGCGGCGGGCGGATGATCAACGAGGCGGAAGCGATCGAGGTCGAGATGCTCTCCTTTCCCGATCTGGTCCGCGACGCCGTGGCCGAGCGCGGCGAGATCGCCCTGGTGAAGATGGATATCGAGGGCGCCGAGCTGGAAATCCTGGAAACGCTTGAGGAACAGGGCCTTCTGGGCGCGATCCGCTGCTTTCTGGTCGAAACGCATGAGCGCAAGTTCAAGGACCTGCGCCCGCGCTACCGCGCCTTGCGCGACAGGATCGGCGCGGGCCCCCATGCGGCGCGGATCTTCCTCGACTGGATCTGAGCCGGGCGGTCGACTGCGGCGGGGCGGGCGCGGGCCCGGGTTTCCCTTGAAACTCCCTCCCCCGCGCTCTAGGATTTTTGCCATCCCGGCGCGCCTGTTACGGCCGCCCTCGGGGCGGTGCCAGGGGCCGGGCGGTCGGCGCGTGACAAGACCGCAATGGCGGGGCGGCAAGACCCCGAAAACCCGGGCCCTCCTTGGGCCGAGAGAGCAGGAGCGCATCATCCCCATCCGATCGCATATCCGGGCGACAAGGCCCCACCGGCCCGGCTGCCGAAGCCCCCTCCGGTCGCGCCCGGGCGGGAAGCGGGCAGGCTAGTCGCCATGTGTCCCCCGCCCCCGGAAACGCCCCAGCCTCAGCCCGCGCATGCCCCCGACGACCGCGCCGCCCGCAAGGCCCGCCGCGAGGCGCGCCGCCGCGCCCGGACCGAGGCCGAGGCGCTGGCCCGCGCCGAAACATTGGCCGAAGCCGGGGCACTGGCCGAAGCCGGGGCCTCGACCGGAACCTGGAGCGCGGGCGCCACCCCCGCGACCCTCGCCCGCCTTCCCCCCGACCGCATCGACCCGGCCGAGACCCTGGGCGACATCGACGCCTGGAACCTGCGCCATGACGGCGGCTGGCTGCGGTTCGACGCCAGGCTCGAAGACGCCCCCCGCGCCTATCTGCGCCCCATCGAGGGCGGCGACATCATCGCCGATGCGCCGGGCGACCTGCTGGCGCTGCTTGCCCTCGGCGGGCCGCGCCGGGCGGGCTTCACCCGTGGCCCGGCGCGGTTTTGCCACAACATCCTCGCCCCCGCCGACCATATCGGCGCCGTCGGGCGTGAGGCCACCGGCACCGCCGCCCGCACCAACCGGATGCAGCGGATCCGCCATCGCAGCCGCGAGGCGCTGCTGGCCGATGCCCTGTTGGCCCGCCGCCACCGCGACCGGCGCGGTCTGCCGCTGCTTTATGTCCGCGCCGAGACCGAGGCCACCGCCAGCCTCGACGCGCTCGGCCAGGGGCGCGCCTTCGCGAATTTCACCATCGCGCTCGACAATCTGGTCGAGGCCGCCGCAAGCCTGGGCCGCCGCGCGCGGGTCGTTGCCGTGGCGATCGGCTTTGGCGCCGAGGCGCTTGGCGGCACGCCCGAGGGGATCGCGCAAGCGTTCCGCGACCTCATGGCCAGGATCACCGCCGCGATGCGCGCCCGCACCCTGGCGCCGCCGCTGTTTCTGGTCGATGCCGAATGCGGCACCGCACGGATCCACGACCATCCCGCCATCCGCGCCATGCACGATCTGGCGCGCAACCATGGGCCGCACCGCCTGATCCTGCCCGCACCCGGCTATATCGCCGGGCAGGACCGTTTCGGACGGGTGACCGATGCCGGACGCACCGCCCTTGCCGCGATGGATGCCTGCGCGGTCGAGGCGCATCTGGCTGGAGAGGCCTGGTTCTGCCCGCTGCCCTTGCTGGCCGAACGCTCGGGTGGGCAGATCCGGGTGACCTTCCGCGCCATGGCGGATCTGGTGATCGACCCGGCCGATCCCTTCGGCGCCGGGCCGGGCGCGGGGTTCCATATCCCGGGCGGCGCCCTTCACGCGCCGCGCATCGCGCCCGACGATCCGAAGGCGCTGATCCTCGATGCCGGGCCGGGGGCGGACGGCGCGCCGCGCCTTCTGCATGCCTGCGCCCTGCCCCCCCGCGGCGACGGGCGCCCCGCGAACCGCAGCGCCATCCGCGACGGCTGGCACGATGAGGGGCCCGATGGCGCGCCCCTTCACCGCTGGGCCCTGCCCGCCGATCTGGCGATCCATCCCGCGCCCCCCCTTCGCGTCAGGAGCGACGCCCCATGAGCTTCACCCCCCAGACGGTCCGCGACGGCAATATCTGCCTGATCTGGATCGACGACATGATCGACATCTTCACCTGGCGCAACGCCTTCGGCGTGACGATCCAGACCCCGAACATCGACCGGCTGATGGCCGAGGGCGCGCGCTTTGCCAATGCCTATGCCACCATCCCGCTTTGCGCCCCCTGCCGGGCCGAGGTGGCGACCGGGCTTTCCCCCTTCGTCACCGGGCTGGTCGATCTGAACCGCTTCTGGCGCGACGTGCTGCCGCCGACGGCAAGCTGGGTCCACGACCTGCGCCGCGCGGGCTTTTACACCTTCACCACCGGCAAGACCGACGCCAATTACAAACCGATGCCCGAGGAATATCGCCGGGTGCTGTTCCATGAGGACCTGGCCGCCGACGACAGCGGCAGGCGCAGGGGCGTGCACAGCTATCTCGACAAGGGCCCGGGGATCGAGGGCGTGAACCACCCCGACGACGACGGCAGCTACGACCATACCTTCTACGACCACGCCGTGGCGCAGAATGCCATCGACTTCGTGCGCCGTGCCGATCCCGCGCGCAGGCATCTGATCCAGCTTGGCTTCAAGCATCCGCATTACAACCTGGTCTGCCCCGACCGCTTCTACCAGATGTATGATCCCTCCCGGATCGAATGGCCGCGCTCGGCCCACCCGGACGACTACCACGGGCCGCAGCCCGGCATGGCGGTCTATGAGATGGCCTATGTCGTCAACGGCCGCTGGACGCCGGAAAAGGCCGGGGACGAGGCCTGGCGCCAGGTGGTCCGCGCCTATTTCGCCGCCTGCTCGCATGTCGATCACGAGATCGGCCGCTTCATGGACGCGCTGCGCGCCTCGCCCCTCGGGGCGAGGACGACGGTGGTCCTGGTCTCGGACAACGGCTTCAACCTTGGCACCCACGACAGTTTCCACAAGATGAGCCAATGGGACAGCGCGGCCCATGTGCCCCTGGGGATCTGGCATGCCGGGATGACCGGCGGGCAGGTGGTGGACTGCCCGGTGTCGCTGCACAACCTGCCCAGGACCATCCTTGACCTCGCGGGCCTGCCGCCGCGCCCGGACTGGACCTCGGGCCAAAGCCTCCTGCCGCTGATCTGCGACGAATTCGGCGCCTACGACCGGGCGCAATCGCCGCTGACCGCGGTGTTCGGCACGCTTTCGGTGCGGCCCTCGGTCCCGGGATACGAGCATCTGCGCTATTTCCGCTATCCGAACGGCGAAGCCCATGTCTATGACGTGGTGGCCGATCCGGGCGAGACGACGAACCTTGCGGGCGGGCCCGAGACCGCCTTCCTGCACCGCGAACTGGTCCAGGCGGCGGCGCGGCTGGGGCTCGACCTTGGCGGCATGGACGAGGATCCCGCCACCGGGCTGAACGCGATGATGGCGATGGACGGGACGGTCGCGCTGAAGGGGCCAGCGGCCGACGGCCATTTCTGGGCCTATGGCGCCGCCGCCGACCGGATCGCGCCCGCGCCGGGCGGGCGGCATGTGCTGTGGTATCTGGGCGGGCCGGACGATCATGTGCTGCATGTGCCCAGGGGCATCGGCACCCTGCGCATCGGCACCGTGGTCTCGCGGATGGAGGGCGACGGCCAGAGCCCGCGCGCCTTCGAGGTGGTGGCCCATCCCGAAAGCCGCATCGAATTCGAGGCCTCCGAGCGCGTGCCGGTGCGGCTGCGCGGCAGCGACCGGGGCGACCGGCTGTTCGGCCCGGTCTATGCCGGGGCCGAGTTCCACGGCGGCGCGGGGGACGACCTGATGGTCGCCGTCTCTGGCCGCAGGAACGACAGCCACGCCTTCTACGGCGGCCCGGGCGACGACACGCTGATCGGAGCCGCGGGCCGCGCCACGCTGGACGGCGGCCCCGGCGACGACGTGATCCGGGGCGGCGACGGCTTCAACCGCATCTACGGCGGGCCGGGCAACGACCTGATCACCGACGGCGACCGCAGTTCGGTCATCCACACCGGCCCCGGCCACAACCGCGTCACCGCAGGCCATGGCGCCCACACCTTCCATGTCGGCCCGGGCGAGAACACGATGACCGGCGGCACCGGCGGCGTGACCTATCACGTTGCCTGGGGCGGGATCTGCCGCATCACCGACTGGCACGAGGGCGACCGCATCGTGCTTGAGGGCTGGCCGCTCGACCCCGAGATCGCGGTCGAGGATGGCGATACGCTGATCACGCTGGGCCTGTCTGCGATCGTGCTTGAGGGGATCGAGGACAGCCGCCTTGCCCGGGCCGGGCTTGCGCGCGCCGAGGCCGCCGCAGATCGGGCCGCGGATCCGGGCGAGGGCCCGGAAGAGACCCGCCCCATCGATTCCGCCCGCGACCCCGGCAGGACAGGAGAGGACGAATGACCCCCACCGAACCGCGCCCAGACGTGACCCCCGAAGACGCGCCCCCCGGCATGCCCCCCGAAGAGGTGAACGCGCCCGACGCCCTGGCCGAGGCCGGACGGATCGGCACCCACGCCGGGCAGGCCGAAAGCCGCGACGACGCGGCGGATTCCCAGAAGGCGGGGGCGAATGACCCCGATTCCGGCGGCGTTGACCCCGCCGCGCTTCTGGCCGCGCCCATCCTTTTCGTGACGCGGTTTTCCTTCGTCGGCCTTTCGGGCTGGCAGAGCGACGCCTCGCGCGATGCCGAAAAGCTGTTCGCCCGCGAAAGGCTGCTCCAGCGGCTGGAGCTGTTCTCGACCATCGCGCTGCCCTCGCTGGCCGCCCAGACCGACCGCGACTTCCACCACCTGATCCTGACCAGCGACCAGCTTCCGGCCTGGGCGATGGAAGAACTGACCGACAGCTGCGTGATGTGCTACGGCGACAGCCGCCAGTTCACCATCCGGGCCGAGCCCCCTGGGACCACCCGCCGCGCGCTGCGCCATTACATGCAGCGGGTCTATCGCGATCCGGTGGTGGTTCAGGTGGTGCTGGACGACGACGACGGTCTGGCCTGCGATTACGTCGCCGACCTGCGCCGCCAGATCGCCACCCTGGCCGCGCCGCCCCAGCCCCCGGAGGAGGCGGCCCGCGCCGGGGTCGCGCTGCCCTATTTCCTGTCCTTCCCCGAAGGCTACGGATTTTCGATCACCGAACATGCCGCCGACGGCCTGCGCGAGCGGCAGGAGGCCAGCCTCTACAGCCACCGCTATCCGTTCATCAATTGCGGGCTGGCGATGCTGGGCACGCCGGACGGCAAGAACATTTTCGCCATCGACCACCGTGCCGCACCGCGCAAATACGGCGCGCGGCTGTTCCCCGGGAAGGCGATGTTCCTGCGCTCGATCCACGAGTTCAACGATTCCCGCGTCGCGGTGACCGAGAAGTGGCAGCCGCTGGAAAGCTGGCGCGAGGCCGAGGACATCAGGACCAGGTTCCCCTGGCTTCTGGCGCGCGAGGCGCTGTGGAACGGCGCGCAGGGCGGGTGATCCCCCCGGCCAGCCGCCGGGGGGACAAGGTTCAGTCCCGGCTGAGCGCGACCACCGGATCGAGCTGCGCCGCCGATCTTGCCGGCAGGAAGCCGAAGGTCACCCCGATCAGGGTCGAGGACAGGAAGGCCGCCACCACCGACAGGGTGGAAAAGCTCAGCCGCAGGCTCTCGCTCAGGGCCTGGGCCAGAAGGCCGCCGCCCAGGGCGATGGCGATCCCCAGGGTGCCGCCGACCAGACAGACCAGCACCGCCTCGATCAGGAATTGCGCGATGATGTCCGACCGGCGCGCGCCGATGGCGATGCGGACGCCGATCTCGCGCGTGCGCTCGGTGACCGAGACCAGCATGATGTTCATCACCCCGATCCCGCCGACGACCAGCGAGATCACCGCGATGGCGCCGACCAGAAGCGTCATGGTCTGGGTGGTCGAGGTCAGGGTCTCGCGGATGGTGTCGCTGTTTTGCAGGAAGAAGTCCTGTGTGCCGTGCCGGGCCAGCATCAGGGCGGCGATCTCGTCCTGGACGGCGGCGGTCTCGAACCCCTCGGCCACCTGCACCTCGATCGACGACAGATAATCCTGGCCCGACACCCGCGCCATCACCGTGGTATAGGGCAGCCAGACATTCAGCGAACTGGGCCCGAAACTCGCGCCCGAGGACCGCACCACCCCGATCACCCGCACCGGCACCCGGCCCAGATGCAGCACCTGGCCCAAGGGGTCCTCGCCATCGGCGAAGAAGGTGTCGCGGGTGGCCTCGTCGATCACCGCCACCTGGGCGCGGCTGGTGATGTCGGTGGCATCGAACAGCGCGCCCGCCACCGCGACATAGGAATGGGCGGCGAAATAATCGTTGGCGATGCCGTTGATCTGGGTGCTGGCCTCGACCGCGCCATGGCGCGCGGTGGCGCTGGCGGAAACGGCAGGCGAGACGCCCTGGGCCCAGGGCTCCAGCGCCAGCGCATCGGCGTCCGAGGGCACCAGCGTCTCGATCCGCCCGGAATCGCGCGCGCCAAAGCCCGAGCCCGCGCGGATGGTGATCGTGTTGGTGCCGAGGGAAGAGATGTTTTCCAGCACCTTCTCCTGGCTGCCGGTGCCAAGCGCCACGACAAGCACCACCGAGGCGATGCCGATGATGATCCCCAGCATGGTCAGGAAACTGCGCATCCGGTGCGCGAGCATCGCCGCAAGCGCCATGTGAAGCGCCTCGGTCATCCGGGTCAGCCCGGCGAAACCCGCCCGGACCGGGCGCAGCGCCCCCGGCCCGTCGCCGGGCGTGGACGGCGCCGCCTTCGGACCCGCGTCCCGGCGCCCGCTGTCGGCGGTGACCCGGCCGTCGCTGATCTCGATGGTGCGATGGGCGTGGGCAGCCACCTTGGGATCATGGGTGACCATGATGATGGTATGGCCCTGCCGGTTCAGCTCCAGCAAAAGCTCGATCAGCTCGGCGCTGCTTTTGGTGTCCAGCGCGCCGGTGGGCTCGTCGGCCAGGATCACCTCGCCGCCGTTCATCAGCGCCCGCGCCACCGAGACCCGCTGCTGCTGGCCGCCCGACAGTTCCGAAGGGCGGTGATCCATCCGGCTTTCCAGCCCCAGCCGGGTCAACAGGGCGCGGGCGCGGGCGCGGCGGGCCTCGGCCCCCTCGCCCGCATAGATCGCGGGCACCTCGACATTGCCGACCGCATCCAGATCGCCCAGAAGCTGGTAGCGCTGGAAGATGAAGCCGAAATGCGCGCGCCGCAATTCGGCCTGTTCATCCGCATCCAGCGTGCCGACGTCGCGGCCGTCGAAGTGATAGCGGCCGGTGCTGGGCCGGTCGAGGCAGCCCAGGATATTCATCAGCGTCGACTTGCCCGAGCCCGAGGCGCCGATGATCGCCACCATCTCGCCCGGCCAGATGTCCAGATCGACATCATGCAGGACGGTGACGGTTTCCTCTCCGGCGGCAAAGCTGCGGGTGATGCCGCGCACCGAGATGATCGGGCGCGCTTCGGGATCTTGACGGGTCTGTTCCATGGTGTTTCCCCCGGGATCGGTGAATGTCTGGGGCGTCAGAACATCGGCGGCGGGCCCATGCCGCCCTGGCTGTTGCCGGTCGTGGCCGCTGTGGCGGCGGCGGTGCCGGTCACGACGCGCTCGCCCTCGGCCAGCCCCTCGACGATCTCGGCGGTGATCTTGTCGTTCAGCCCGACGGTGACGGCGCGGCGGCGGGTGGTGCCCTCGGCCGGGTCGAAGACCTCGACATAGCTGCCCTCGGCGTCGCGGCGGATGGCCGAGGCGGGGACGGTCAGCACATTCTCGGCCCGCGCCAGTTCGACCGAGACCTCGGCGGTCATGCCGATCCTGAGCCGCCCGTCCAGGTTCTCGACCTCAAGCAGCCCGTTGTAATAGACCGCGCTGTCGGACGAGATCGTGTCGCTGGTCTCGATCCCGGTCGGCGCGGGCTCGATTTCGCGCACCACGGCCCGGAACGGCAGGTCCGGCGCGCCAAGCGTGGTGAAGATCACGTTCTGGCCCCGGGCGACATTCATCACATCGGCCTCGGAAATCTCGGTCTTGACCAGCATGGTCGAAAGATCGGCGATCTTGACGATGGTGGGCGCGGCCTGGGCGGCATTCACCGTCTGGCCCTGCTTGACCACCACCGCAACCACCGTGCCGCTGATCGGCGCGGTGATGCTGGTGCGCTCCAGCGCCAGCCGGGCGGTGCCGACGGTCACCTCGGCGCTGGCCTTCTGCGCCTCAAGCGCGTCAAGCTCCGCGCGCGTCACCAGCACCTCGGCGGTGGCGCTTTCCAGCGTGTCCTGGGTGGAAAGGCCGCCAAGCCGGGTCTGACGCTCCAGCGCGGCCTCGGCGCGTTGCAGCGTCGCCCGCTTGGCCGAGATCTGCGCCTCGATATTGGCCAGCGCGGCCTCGGCCTGAAGCACGGTGTTCTGCTGGTCCTGGCTGTCGATCTGCGCGATCAGGTCGCCCGCCTGGACGCTCTGGCCCAGCCGGACCGCCAGGGTCTCGACCTGGCCCGAGACGCGGGCGCCGACGCTGACCAGTTGCGCGGCCTCGATCATGCCCGAGGCCAGCACCGTTTCGGCCACGTCGCCCCGCACCACCTGCGCCAGCACCGGCGGCGCGACGGTCTCCACCGCGGAGAAATAGCGCCAGCCGAAAGCGGCGGCGAGGGCGAGGGCGACGAGGATCGCGAGCGAGGTCTTGCGGCGTTTCATGGCCGGGCACTCCGAAAGGGGCGGGACAGGACCGGCGGGCAGAACCCGCCCGGATCCCCGCGCAGGATCATTTCAGCAAGGTGTTCAGAAGGCCCAGAACGGTGACGATCTTCAGCGTGTCGCTGTCGATCAGCACGAGGTGCTCGTTCACCACGCGGTATTCCTGGCCGCGCGGGGGCGCCTTGAACCGGCTGTTGGTGGCGCGCTGGAAGGGCTGGCCGTTGCGGCCGTTGTCACCCGCGCGCGGGTTCGAATGCGGCGTCGCGCGGCTTTCGCCCTGGCCCGCGCCCTGGCCGCCCCTGTCCCCGCGCCCTTCGGGGCTGAGGACGCAGCTTTGCTGGCCGCGCTGGCATTGGTCCCTGTCGCGGAAGCCGGATTGGGATTGCGCATATCCCGCCGGAACGCTGGCAAGCGTGATGGCGGCGGCACTGGCGATCATCAGAAGACGGCGCATGGGGCGCTCCTTTCAGGAATGGGTTCTGCTGGGTGGAGGCGCCCCCCGGGCCCGATCCGGGGGGCGCCGGTCGATCATTCGGCCTCGGGGACGGCGGGGGCCGCAGGCGGGACGCCGCGTTCGGCCGCACCGCCTCGGGGCGATTCGTGTGGGGTTTCCCGGGTGGCTTCTCGGGGGAACTCTCCGGGGCCCTTCCCGCCGTCCTTGTGGAAGGCCTTGTGCGGGGCGGCGTGCGGGGCGGCATGGGGGCCTTTCCCGCGGGCCTTATCGCCGCCTTTCCCCCCGCCTTTCTCATGGCCGTGCTCGCCGCCCTTTTCCGGGCCTCCCGGCGCATGAAGCGGGACCTCGGCCTCGACCAGGCGGGCGAACTGCTCGGGCGAGAGCGCGGCGCGCAATGTCGCCGTGGCTTCTTTCAGGGCCGCCGCCCTTTCGCCCCGGACGATGGCGCGATCGGCCAGCCGCTCGGCCATTAGGGTCTGCTCCGGCGCCTGGGGCGGGGCCGCGCCGATCGGCGCGCCCTGCGGCGGGCCCGAAGGCTCGGCGCCACGCGCGCCGGGACGCTCGTCCCGGCCCTCGCCCTCGGCAAAGGCCAGAACCGCGTCGCTGTAGCCGCGCCAGGCCGCCTGCTGATCGGCGGTGATCCCCACCAGGGTTTCCAGCGCCGACAGATGGCCCGCCAGTTTCAGGCCCGCAGGCCCCCGGCGGTCGGAGCCGGGACCGAATCCAGGACCGGGACCCTGCCCGGGCGCGCCCTCGGGCGCCGCGGCGACGGCCGGGGGCGCCGTGTCCTGCGCCAGAACGGGCGACACCATGCCGCCGATCAGGGCCGCGGCCATAAGACCCTTGAGAATGTTGCCTTGCATCGCAGCTTTCCTTTCGCTGTTGTGCCGTGATGCTCAAACTGGCCCCTTCGCGTATCCCGCGATGGTCCGCCCCGTATCGAAAGGTTTCCCGGGGCCCGAGTTTTGTAACCGAATGTTTCCAAGCCCCGGCGGGCAACCTTTCGTCACAAATCCTTCTGCCCCCCGCGCCCGGCCGGGCTATACTGCGGGCGATGCAAAGGACCGCACCGCCATGCCGCATTCCGACCTGATCCTGATCACCGACGACGACCCGGAAATCCGCAGCCTGCTGGCACGCTATCTGACCGGCCAGGGCTTTCGCACCCAGACCGCCGCCAATCGCCGCGAATGCGAGATGCGCATCGCCCAGACCCCGCCCGACCTGGTGGTGCTGGACGTGATGCTTCCCGACGGCTCGGGGCTTGAGATCTGCCGCGACCTGCGCGCCCGCCTGCCGCATCTGCCGATCATCCTGCTGACCGCGCTGAAAGAGGATGTGGACCGCATCATCGGGCTTGAGATCGGCGCCGACGACTATCTCGGCAAGCCCTTCAACCCGCGCGAGCTGGTGGCCCGGATCAAGGCGGTGCTGCGCCGCACCACCCCCGAAGAGCCCGTCGCCGAACCCGCGCGGCAGTATCGCATGGCGGGCCTCTCGGTGGATGTCGAGACGCGCAGCATCCTCGCCGCCGACGGCAGCGCGGTCGAGCTGACGGGGGCGGAATTCGACCTGCTGCGGGTGTTTCTGGAGCGGCCCGGGCGGCTTCTGTCGCGCGACCAGTTGCTCGACCTGACCCAGGGCCGCGACCGCGATCCGCTCGACCGCTCGATCGACGTGCTGATGAGCCGACTGCGCCGCAAACTGGGCGAAAAGCTCGACACGCCCGCCTTCCGCACCGTGCGCAACGGCGGCTATCAACTGGCGCTGCCGGTCAGCGCCCATGTGGTGACGCGATGAATTCGCTGCGCGCCCGTATCGCCGCACTGCTGATCGCCGCCATCCTGACCGTGGTGGGGCTGGCCACGCTGGCCGCCAGCCGCGCGCTGCGCGCCCCCGATCCCGAGACCACCATCGGCCCGGTCGCGCGCCAGATCCATGTGCTGGCCGCGCTGGCCGAAACCGCGCCCGACAGCCTGCGCGCCGCCGGGGGCCGGGTCGAGGAAAGCCCCGCCGGGGGCGAGGTGCTGGAACGGATGAGCCTGTTCCTGAACCGCGCGCTGGAGCGCACCGCCCCCCCGCCGCATCCCCCGCGCAGCGTGATCGTCAGCCGCGAGGGGGCCGAGGGCATGCTCCTCGCCTCGGTCGCGCTTGCGGGCGGCGGCTGGCTGGTGACCCCGGTCCCCGATCCGTCGCCGCCCGACGACCAATGGCTGATCCTGACGATCTGGCTGGGGATGATCCTGGTCGGCTCGGGCGCGGTCTCGCTCTATGCCGCGCGGCGGCTGAGCCGCCCGATGGAGCTTCTGGAAGGCGCGGCCAGCCGGATCGGCGCCGATGCCACCCTGCCCGAAGTGCCGGAGACCGGCCCGGCCGAGGTGCGCGCCACCGCCCGCGCGCTGAACCAGCTTTCCGAACGGCTGCGGGGCGCGATGGAAAGCCGGATGCGGCTGGTCGCCGCCGCGGGCCATGACCTGCGCACGCCGATGACCCGGATGCGGCTGCGCGCGGAGTTCATCGAGGACGATGCCGAGCGCGGCAAATGGCTGGCCGATCTGGAAGAGCTGGACCTGATCGCCGACAGCGCGATCCGGCTGGTGCGCGAGGAAGCGGGCGGCGACGGGGCCGAGCCGCTGCGGCTCGACCGGCTGCTCCACGACATCGCCCGCGAGTTGCGCGAGACCGGGCATGAGGTGCGACTCGGCGATCTTGCGCCCCTGACCGTGCGGGCCGGGCCGCTCGCCCTCAAGCGCGCGCTGCGCAACCTGGTCCTGAACGCCGCGACCCATGGCGGCGGCGCGGAGATCGGCCTGTCGCGACAGGGCGTCCGGGCGATGGTCGAGATCCGCGACAACGGGCCCGGCATCCCCGAGGACCTGATCGGCCAGGTGTTCGAGCCCTTCTTCCGCGCCGATCCCGCGCGCAGGAAAACCATGCCCGGGGCGGGCCTGGGCCTTGCCATCGCGCGTGAGATCCTGGAGCGGTTCGGCGGCTGCATCGCCATCGCCAACCTGCGCGACGGAGACGGCAATCCCTTGGGATTGCTTCAGAAAGTGACGCTCGATTGCACAAGCCCCTCAGGCGCGGCGCCGGGGGTGCCGGGCTGAGTGCCGCCTCAGCCCCCGGCCTTGGCGACCAGCCCCCGGCCCGCCGCCTCCAGGCGGTAGAAGCGGCGCTGGCTGTGGGGATCCTCGCGGGTGATCCCGATCCGCCCCAGGTCGTGGCACAGCGCGCCCGTCTCGCGCAGCACCGGCGCATCGGCGATCCCGGTCGTGCGGGCGAAACCGCGACTGCCCCGGCAAGCTCCAGCACCAGCGCGGCAAGGATCCCCCCGCCCAGCGGGGAAAGCCCGGGCGCCTGCGCCGCAAGGGCATCGCTCAGGCCCGCCCAGGAGGAGGCGGAATCTCGAAGCAGCCGGACCAGCACGGATTTCGAGGCCGGGGTGTCGCGATCCTCGCCATGGGCGCCATGGGGCACCAGCGCGTTCAACTCGGGGTAACAGCCCGCGACACAGCCCGGGGGGTGTCAAAGGGCACCGCGCGAAAGCCGCTGGCGCGCCGGTCCGCGCCCGTCCCGGGCCTGGGTGATCTGGCTCAGCCGCGCGCCGACCTCCGCCCGCAGCCCGGCCAGGTCGTCGGGGTTGACGAAGACCACCTCGCGCTCGCCGCAAACGCCGCGATAGCGGTCGCCCATGGCATCGATCGTCGTGTTATACTGGTCATGCGAGCGCAGGGTCTGGAGCACGAACAGATTCTCGGCCCCGGCCCTGACCTTCGTCGGGCGTGGCGCGGACGAAATTGCCGCCCGGCCCGACGAAGGCCAGGACCGAACCCGAAAGCATCGCCCCGATGCCCTCCGGCACGTCATGGCCCGGGCGGCGCGGCAGCGCGGTGCCCAGCTCGCGCTCCATCGCGTCCAGCAGCGCGGCGGGGCCTTTTCGTTGATGACCATGGCGCGCTCGCCCTGCATGTTGGAATGGCCGCGCAAGGGACAAAGCCCCGCCCCCTTCCCCCCGATACTGCCGCGCAGAAACATCGGATTGGCGATCTCGCGGATGGCGGCGAACGAATGGCGGTGTTGGGTAATCCCCATCGCCCAGGTCGCGATCGTGGCGCGGGACTGCATGAAGACCCCGGCGGCGCGGGCAGGATCGGCCCGGGAAAGGCCCGGTTGCGCCTCGATCTACGGCCATTCGGCAAGGCCATGGGAGTGTTCCGCCAGGAAGGCATCGTCGAGCACCGGCGTCGGGCGGGCGGCGCGGGCGGCTCCAGCGGCGGCGAAGACCAGTTACGCCATCCCCGCACCGCCGCCATGTCGCCGCCGAGGCACGGCTGGAAATAATGGGTCGAGGTCGGGGCCGAGCCGTCGGTCGGCATCTCGATCTTGTTCTGCGGATCGGCGAAACGGTTCAGGCCCTTTTCCTTCAGCGTGTTGAAGGCCACCACCTGCGCGCCGCGCAGGGTGGCGCGGCGCAGATCGGCCAGCATGCGCGGATGGTTGGGGACAGGGTTCTGGCCGAAGACGAAGATCGCACCGGCATGGTCGAAATCCTCAAGATACACCGTGCCCTTGCCGATGCCGATGGCGTTGCCCAGCGCCACGCCCGAGGCCTCATGGCACATGTCAAGCAATCGGGGAAATTGTTGGTGCCTTAGAGCCCCACGAGGGTCTGGTAGAGGAAGGCCGCCTCGTTCGACGCCCGGCCCGAGGGGTAGAATTCCACCGGATCGGGCTGGAAGCCGCGCAGGGCCGCGCCGATCCCGGCGAAGGCCTCGTCCCAGGCGACGGGCTCGTTGCAGTCGGTGCCGGGGTCGTAGCGCATCGGATGGGTCAGGCGGCCGCGGTACTCCAGGTCGCAATCGCTCCACCCCCGCAGTTTCGAGACCAAATGGGCGGCGAAGAAATCGGGGGCGACCCGGGCCTTGCTCGCCTCCCGGGCCACGGCCTTGACGCCGTTTTAGCAAAATTCGAAGAAAGAACCATGTTCGGGATCGCGCCCCAGGCCAGCCCGGGCAGTCGGACCCATCGGGCTGGTTGGCCTTGAGCGTGGTGCGCGCGCCGCCCGGCGGGCGGCCGGTTTCAAGAAGCCGCTTGCCGCAGCTTTTGAGCGCCCCCCCCCCTCGCCTGCGGCGCGCGAGGTGCGGCCGATGAAATCGTCCTTTGGCATGTTCCCTCCCGCCCCTGCCCGGTCCGGGGCGCGGATCGGCGCTTTACCCTTGCCCTGGGGGCATCATCCCTGCACGGCACGGGCCAAGGCTGGCGCCGACCGCCAAACCTTCATGCCGGATGCAACTTGGGACGGGGCCGATCGATTGGCCTGTTCTTATGGGCGGATAAGGCCGACCTATCGACGGGCGACGGGCCCAGCCTGAAAAGGACGCGCCCTGTCGGGACCGGGGCCGGAGGCAGACCTTCCGGCCATCGAGAGGGTCGCAGGCAGGCGATCCGCGACAGGCAAAGGCCCCCGGCAACCCTGCCGGGCCGGGGGCGGGGCGCCGCCCCGGCGCTCAGGGTTCCTCGGCGTCGGGGTCGACGGTGGGGGCCGGGGCCGTCAGGATGCCGTCCTTCCAGATCCCCTCGGCGACCTGGCCGTTGGCATAGGTCATCTTGCCCTGCCCCTCACGCGTGCCCGCGACGAAGGCGCCCTCATAGGTATCGCCCGAGGGATAGGTCGCGACACCCTCGCCCTCGATCACGCCCGCGCGCCATCCGCCGATATAGCGAAAGCCGCCGGGCATGGTCAGTTCGCCCCGGCCTTCGCGCAGGCCCGCGCGGAAATCGCCCTTGTAGACCGTGCCGTCGGGATAGGTTGCGGTGCCCGCGCCCTCGCGGCTGCCCGCCTTCCAGTCGCCCTCGTAGCTGTAGCCGTCGGGAAAGGTGATCTTGCCGATCCCCTCGGGGCGCGAGCGTTCGAAGGCGCCCTCGTAGATCTGGCCGTTGGCATAGGTCGCCCGGCCCTCGCCCTGGATCATGCCGCCGACCCAGCCGCCCTGGTAGGTGGAGCCGTCGGGATAGGTGATGGCGCCCTGGCCCTCGGGCTGGTCGGCGCGCATCGCGCCGACATAGACCGCACCGTCGGGATAGGTGACCGAGCCGGTCCCCTCCATCCGGCCCTCGACCCAGGCGCCTTCGTATTTGAAGCCGTCGGCGGCGGTGAAGACGCCCTGGCCATGGCGGCGGTCGGTGCGGAACTCGCCCACATAGACATCGCCCGAGGCATGGGCGTAGCGGCCCTGGCCGTTGCGGCGGCCCGCCTCGAAGGCGCCCTCGTAGCTGTCGCCGTTGGGATGGGTCATCTGGCCCTGGCCGGTCATCTGGCCCTCGACCCAATCGCCGACATAGGTCTGGCCGCCGGGGGTGATCAGCGTGCCCTTGCCATGGCGACGGTCCTGCGAGATCTGGCCCTCGTAGCTTGAGCCGTCGGGATAGCCGGCCTTGCCGGTCCCCTCCTTGACACCCGCGACCCAAGACCCTTCATAGGCATGGCCGCCGGGATTCTCGATCCGGCCCTGGCCCTCGCGCTGGCCGTTCAGGAAGGCGCCTGTATAGACCGCGCCGCCGGGATAGGTGGCCACGCCCTGGCCGGTCATCTTGCCAAGCTGCCAGTCGCCCTCATAGGTGCCGCCATCGGCGAAGGTGATCTTGCCGGTGCCATGGGGCTGGCCCGCGTCGAAGGCGCCCTGATAGACCGATCCGTTGGGGTAGCGCGCCGTGCCCTGGCCCTTGATCTCTCCGTCCACCCAGTCGCCCGAATATTCGTAGCCGTTGGGAAGCCGGTAGATGCCCTTGCCGTGCTGACGGCCGTTCCTGAAGGTGCCTTCATAGACCGAACCATCGTCGTAACGCTTGGTGATGACCTCGCCTTCCGACTGCGCGAGGACAGGACGTGTGATCGGGCCGGAAAGCATCAGGGGCGCGGCAAGCATCGCGGCGAGAAAGGGTGCCGAAAGAATGCGCATCTGAGGTTGTCTCCGGTTGGTAATCGCGCCAGAGCCTATGCCCGGCGGGGCGCTTCTGTCCAGTCACGCCCGCCTGAACGAAGGATGCGGCAGGCCTGGACGGACGATCCGCCCGCCTCCGGCAAGCCTGCATCTTTCATGGCCCTGCGGTTCGGGCTAGAACCCGGGACATGCGGCGCGCGGCCCGGGCAAGCGGGCGCCCGCGCCCCTTCCCCTAGCTGAGGGCATTTTCGATGGGCGACATCTTCCGGCTGATGCTGGTGCAGGACAATCCGGTCGTGGGCGATATCGCGGGCAATATCGAAAAGGCCCGCGCGCATTGGCGGGCGGGCCGGGCGGCGGGCGCCGATCTGGTCGCGCTGACCGAGATGTTCGTGACCGGCTACCAGACCCAGGACCTGATCCTCAAGCCCGCCTTCCAGGCCGATGCGATCCGCGCCATCCAGACCCTGGCCGCCGATTGCGCCGCCGAGGACCCGGAGGGCCCCGCCCTGGGGATCGGCGGGCCCGCGATGGTCGACGGCAGGCTCTACAACGCCTGGTATGTCCTCGATTCCGGGCGGATCCAGGCCCGCGTCCTCAAGCACCATCTGCCCAACGACTCGCTGTTCGACGAGAAGCGGCTTTTCGCCTCGGCCGAGGTGACCGGCCCCTATGTGGTGCGCGGCCTGCGCATCGGCACGCCGATCTGCGAGGACGCCTGGCATCCCGACGTGGCCGAGACCCTGGCCGAGACCGGAGCCGAGATCCTGCTGGTGCCCAACGGCTCGCCCTATCATCGCGGCAAGCCGAACCTGCGGCTGAACCTGATGATCGCGCGCGTGGTCGAGACCGGGCTGCCGCTGTGCTATCTGAACATGGTCGGCGGCCAGGACGATCAGGTCTTCGACGGCTCTTCCATGGTGCTGAACCCCGGCGGGCGGCTGATGGTGCAGATGCCGCAGTTCGACGAGGCGCGCGAGCTGGTGACCTTCCGCCGCACCGACGCGGGCTGGCGCGCCGATCCCGGCGGCTTCGCCGAGATCCCCCCCATCGGCGAGGCCGATTACCGCGCCTGCGTGCTGGGCCTGGGCGACTACATGCGCAAGACCGGGTTCTCGAAGGCGGTTCTGGGGCTTTCGGGCGGGATCGACAGCGCCATCGTCGCCGCCATCGCCGCCGATGCCATCGGCCCCGAGAACGTCCATTGCGTCATGCTGCCCTCGGCCTATACCAGCGCGCATTCGCTGGAGGATGCGGAAGGCGCCGCGCGGGCGCTTGGCTGTCGGCTCGACACCGTGGCAATCGGCGGCGCGCAGGCCGCGGTGGGCGAGGCGCTCGGGCCCCTCTTCGAGGGCACCGTGCCGGGGATCACCGAGGAGAACATCCAGTCGCGGCTGCGCGGGCTGATGCTGATGGCGATCTCCAACAAATTCGGGGCGATGCTGCTGACCACCGGCAACAAATCCGAAATGGCGGTGGGCTATTGCACGATCTACGGCGACATGAACGGCGGCTACAATCCGATCAAGGACATGTATAAAAGCCGCGTCTTCCTGACCGCGCGCTGGCGCAACGAGAACCACCGCCCCTGGATGAAGGGCCCGGCGGGCGAGGTGGTGCCCGAGCGCATCATCACCAAGCCCCCCTCGGCCGAGCTGCGCCCCGACCAGAAGGATGAGGACAGCCTGCCGCCCTATGAGGTGCTCGACGCCATCCTGGAGGGCTTGGTCGAGGGCGAGGAATCCGTGGCCGACCTGGTCGGGCGCGGCTTCGACCTTGGCACAGTGAAGAAGGTCGAGCACCTGCTTTACATCAGCGAATACAAGCGGTTCCAGTCCGCCCCCGGCGTGCGGCTGACGCAGAAGGCCTTCTGGCTGGACCGCCGCTATCCGATCGCGATGCGCTGGCGGGACGGGTCGGGCGGCTAGGGCGCCCCGGGTCCCCCGGGCGAGGATGGCCCTGACGAACGGCGGTCGGAGGCGGTTTCCGCGCGGGCGTTGCGGCGGAAATCGCTCCCGACCCTCGCCATGCGACCCGGGATCGCTGCGGTCCCGCGCGATACGGGGCGAGCTTCCGGCTTGCGTGTTCGGGCCCTGCTGCCGCGAAAGCTGAGGGGGCCCGGAAAGCGCCGCCCCTTCGCCCAGCTCTGCCCTCTCCGGCCAGCCACGATCGCGCCCCCTTGCCTCGCCGCACCGCAACGACATGCATTTTCTGCAATGTGGCGCGGCGTCGGCGGCGATGGTCGCCGCAGGCGCGGGCTGTTATCGCAAACATCTCCGCCCCCGACAGCAAGCCACGGCCAGATCATGATCCCCGCAAGCCCCTCCTCGCATCCCGACCAGATCCTGCCGCAACCCTGCCATGACGGCCCCGGCGCAGCGGTGCATCGCCCCAATCTGACGCTGGCGATCCTGGCCATGGCGCTTGGCTCTTTCGCCATCGGAACCTCGGAGTTCGCCGCCATGGGGCTTCTGCCCTGGTATGCCGCCGATCTGGGCGTGACCGAGCCGCAGGCGGGCCATGTCGTCTCGGCCTATGCGGTCGGCGTGGTCGTGGGGGCGCCGATCACCACGATCCTTGGGGCGAAACTGCCGCGCCGCCGCTATCTCGCGGCCCTGATCGGGATCTACGGGCTGATGAACCTGCTGGCGGCGATGCTGCCGGGCTATGGCGCGCTGGTGGGCGCGCGTTTCGTGGCCGGGCTGCCGCATGGCGGCTTTCTGGGCGTCGCGATGCTGTTTGCCGCCGACGCCCTGCCGCGCGAGCGCCGCGCGCAGGGGGTGACGCAGATCATCCTAGGCCTGACGGTGGCGAATATCGCGGGCGTGCCGCTGGCGGGCGTGCTGGGGCAGGAACTGGGCTGGCGGTGGGGCTTTGCCCTTCCCGGGGTGCTGGCGCTGGTCTCGGCCGCGCTGATCTACCGGCTGGCGCCCCGGGTGGGCGCCGATCCCGATGCCCGTCCGATGCGCGAGCTTGGCGCGTTGCGGAACGGCGGCGTGCTGCTGACGCTGCTGGTGGGCACCATCGGCTGCGGCGGGATGTTCGCGGTCTATGCCTATCTTTCGGCGGCGATGATGGCGACCACCAGCCCGCCGGGCTGGGCGCTGCCAGTGCTGCTGTCGCTGTTCGGCGTGGGCGGCACCCTGGGCAGCATCCTGGCGGCAAGGGCGACGATCCGCTTCGGCGCGATGCGGGCGGCCTTGTTTCTGATGCTGTTCATGATCGCCACCCAGGGCTTTGCCTCGGTCGCGGTCGGCGACTGGGGGCTGATGCTGGTTTCCTCGTTCTTCCTCGGCCTCGGCTCAGCGGTCTTCGTGCCGCTTCAGACCCGGCTGATGGACATCGCGGGCGAGGCGCAGAGCATGGCCGCCGCGATGAACCACGCCGCCTTCAATGCCGCCAATGCGCTTGGGCCCTGGGTGGCGGGGATGGCCTTGACGGCGGGCTGGGGCTGGAGCTCCTCGGGCCTTGTCGCCATCGGCTTTTCCACCGCCGGGATCGTCAGCCTGGGCCTGCTCGCGCTTCACCTGCGCCGGACCGGGCGCTGAGGCGCTAAAGCTCGGTGACGGCCACCTGGGGCAGCAGCCGCATCACATCCTCGGGGCGGCAAAGCCGGGTGCCCTCGGTCGAGACGGCGGCAGCGGCGGCGGCGGCGGCCAGCGAAAGCGCCTCCGCATCGCTCTGGCCCCGCGCCAGCGCAAGGACCAGCGCCGCGACGAAACTGTCCCCCGCCCCCACCGCCGAACGGACGGTGACCTTCGGCGCATTGGCGAAGATGCGCCCGGTGGCCGAGGCGATCACATTGCCGTCCGCGCCACGCGCCACCACGACCTTGCGCGCCACCCCCCGCCGCACGAGGGACTGGGCGAAATCGGCGGTCTCCTCGCGGCTGTGCAGCGGATGGCCGGTCAGGCTTTCGGCCTCTTCCCCGTCCATGCGCAGGATCTCAAGCCCGCCGATCGGGCGGGCCACCGCTTCCGAAAGCGGCTTGCCCGAGGTGTCGAGCAGCACCCGCGCCCCTTCCATCGACGACACCAGATGGGCCGAGAAATCGTCCGGCACCCCCGGCGGCTGACTGCCCGAGATCACCGAATAGCCGCCCGGGCGGGCGGTGGCGCGCAGCAGGGTGAAGACCCGCTCGCGCTCCACCTCGCCCCAGACCGGGCCGGGCAGCATGAAGCGATATTGCCGTCCCGTCGCGCCCTCGCGCACGGAAAGCGAGGTCCGGGTCTCGCCCGGGCCAAGGATCGACAGGAAGGTCACCCCGGTCTCGCGGATCAGCCCGGCCAGCCGGTCGCCGGTCAGCCCGCCAAGCGCGACCAGGGCAAGGCTGTCGCCGCCAAGCGCGCGGATGGCGCGACTGACGTTCAGCCCGCCACCGCCGGGGTCAAGGAGCGGCTCGGCGCAGCGCAGCTTGTGACCGGGCAGGATCTCGCCCACCTCGGTCGACATGTCCAGCGCGGGGTTCAGCGTGATCGTCAGGATCGGGGCTTGGTCGGGCATCGTTTGCATCCTTGGCAAGGGCGCCGCCAGCATAGGCGCGGCGCCTGCCCGAGGAAAGCCGCGCCTAAAGCGTCAGTTGATAGCTGTGGGGCACGAAGCGGAAGCCCTCGCCCTGCGGCTCGACATAGCCCAGCCCGGGGAAGGGCATGTGATAGCCGACGAAGGGGATGCGCTCGGCGGCGATCTGGTCGAAGACGCGGCGGCGGGTGGCGGCGGCGGCGGCCTTGTCGGCGTCGAACCGCACCTCCCAATCGGGATGGGCCAGCGAGAAGACGTAGTGGTTCGCGGTGTCCGCCGTCAGCATCAGCCGCCGGCCCGCATCCTCCAGATGGAAGATCATATGGCCGGGCGTATGCCCCGCCGCCGCCAGAGCGGTGATCCCGGGCAGCACCTGATCGCCGTCTTCAAGGAAGGTCATCCGCTCGGCCAGCGGGCGGACCTTGGCCTCGAACCCCTCGTTCGCCTGCGCCGCCCAATGGTCGAACTCGACCCGGCCGGTGGCATAGCGCGCATTCGGCAGGAAGGCCGCGCCACCGGCCCCGGTCAGCCCGCCGATATGGTCGCCGTGCATATGGCTGAGAACGACCAGCGTGACCGCCTCGGGCGCCACCCCGGCCAGGGCCAGCGCCGCGCCAAGCCCGTCGGCATCGAGGCCGGTGTCGAAGAGAACACTCTCCGACCCCGTCTCGACCAGGACGGGGGTGAAGAAATTGCGCGAGGCCGCGACCGGCAGGAAAGCCGCCTCGGCGGCGGCGGCAAAGGCCTCGGGCGCGACATCGGTGCCGAAGGTGCCATGCGGATTTTCAAGGATCCGCGTGCCCGCCAGCAGCGAGGTGACCGAAAACCCGCCCAGACCGAATCGCGCCGCCGCCGCATCGCCCGCGGGCGCGGCCTGCGCCCGGGCGGCGGGGGCGCCCGCCCCTGCGGCCAGCGCCGCCGCCGGAAGCGCCGCCACGGCCGTCAATGCCTGCCTGCGGGACAGGCCTCGCCCCGCCATTTTCGCGTCGATCCGGGGCGATGCGGCCATGAGCACTCTCCTTTGCGGGGGATGGATTTCCCGGCGCGAAGGATAGACCGGAATGTCCCGGCGCGGATGTCACAACCGATCACGGAGGCGTGAGGCCCGGTCACTCCCACCAGCGGTCGATCCGCGCGATATCCTCGTCCGACCAGCCGAAATGATGCGCCAGCTCATGCACCACGACATGGGTGACCAGTTCGGCCATCGAGACATCGCCGCGCTCGGCCCATTCGTCCAGGATCGGGCGGCGGAAGATCCAGACCAGATCGGGGTGCATCGGCTGGTCCGAGACGGATTTCTCGGTCAGCGGCGTGCCCTCGTAAAGGCCGGTCAGTTCGAACGGATCATGCAGGTCCATCGCCTCCAGGATCTCGTCGGGCGCGAAATCCTCGACCCGCAGGACGACCTGGGTCGCCGGGCCGCGCCAGGGGTCGGGCAGCGTCGCCACCGCCTCGCGCGCGAGTTCCTCGATCAGGTCGAGCGAGGGGGCGATGCTGTCGGGCGAGGGATTGGTCATGCCCGCCAGCATAGCCGCGCGGGCCAGGGGGCGGAAGGGGGCAAGGCGCCCCCTTCGCCCGGCTCAGGCGACGGTGTTTTCCAGATGGCCCAGGCCCGCGATCTCGATGCGGATGCGGTCGCCCGGTTGCAGCGGGCCGACGCCCGCGGGCGTGCCGGTATAGATCAGGTCACCCGGGCAGAGCAGGATCTCGCGCGACAGGATCGAGATCACCTCGGCCAGCGACCAGATCATCTGGGCCAGATCACCCTCCTGCCGGGTGGCGCCGTTCACCGAAAGCGCGATCCGCCCCGAGGCCGGATGGCCGGTCGCCGACAGCGGATGGACCGGCCCGCAGACCGCCGAGGCGTCGAATCCCTTCGCCAGCGACCAGGGCCGCCCCAGCTTCTTGGCCTGGGCCTGCACGTCGCGGCGGGTCAGGTCGTTGCCGATCGCATAGCCCCAGACGAGGTCCAGCGCCCGATCGACCGGGATGTCGCGCCCGCCCGCGCCCAGGCAGGCGACCAGTTCGGCCTCATGCTCCAGCTTGGCGGTCAGCGGCGGATAGGGGATCGCGGCCTCGCCGATCACCAGCGCATCGGCGGGCTTGTCGAAGAAGAACGGCGGCTCACGGTCCGGGTCATGGCCCATCTCGCGCGCGTGATCGGCGTAATTGCGCCCGACGCAGAAGATGCGGCGCACCGGAAAGCGGGCCTCGGAGCCCACGACGGGCAGCGAGGGGGTCTGGGGCGGGGGGAAGACGTAGCTGGTCATGAAGGGCTCTCAGATATTGCGCAGCAGGCCGCCATCGACCCGCAGGGTGGTTCCGGTAATATAGGACGCCCGGCCCGACAGCAGGAAGCAGGCCGCATCGGCAAATTCGCGCGGATCGCCGTATCGCCCCATCGGGATCGTCGCGCGCGAGGCGGCCGCGACCTCATCCGCGGTCTTGCCGGTGCGCGTGGCGGCGGCGGCGTCGAGCTGGTCGACGCGGGCGGTGTGGATGCGGCCCGGGATCAGCCCGTTCACGGTGACGCCATCCGCCGCGACCTCGGCGGCCAGCGTCTTGGCCCAGCCGATCAGCGACAGGCGCAGCGTGTTCGACAGGCCCAGATTGGGGATCGGCTGCACCACGCCCGATGACAGAAGCGTGAGGATGCGGCCGAATTTCCGCGCCCGCATCTGCGGCAAAAGCGCGGTGGCGATGCGGATCGGCGCCTCGACCATGGCCTCGAATTGCGGGGCGAGGCTGTCCGCCTCGACCAAGGCCATCGGCCCGGGCGCGGGCCCGCCGCCGTTCAGCACCAGCAGATCCGGCGCGGGTCTGGCGGCCAGCGTCTCAAGCGCCGCTGTGACCGAATCGCGGCGGGCGAGATCGGCGAGCAGCGTGGTCACCCGGCCCTTCGCCACGGGCCGCAGCGCGGCGGCGGCTTCGGCCAGACGGTCGGGGTTGCGCCCACCCAGGATGACATCGGCGCCCTCGGCCGCCAGCCCCTCGGCAATCGCCTGGCCCAGCCCTCCGGTCGCGCCGAGGACAAGGGCCGTGCGCCCGTTCAGTTGCAGATCCATGCGGTTACTCCATTCGCGGCGGCCCGGCATTCGCGGGCGCATTCAGGTTAGGGGCGGCGGTCGACAAGAAGGATTCCGAGGGGCCTGGGGCTTCGAATCGCGTCGGGACGCGACCGACGGGGCCGTCCCGCTGAAACGGCGGGCGGGTCCAAGCCATGCCGCATATCGCCAGAAACCATCCGTCCCGCCCCGTTGCGTGAAGACCCGGCACAATTCCGCGCATATATACGCGGATCGCACAACAATCCCTCACATCTTATGCGTCCTTTACAGCATATTCGCGGCTTTCCCTCAAGATCATATTGTATATTTAATATCAATATGCACAATTATCCCAACCAATATCGAGGATCCGCCATGAACGCCAGACTCGCCCCCCGGATGAACGTCATCGGGGCCTCTCCCACCGCCGAAATCTCGAACAAGCTGCGCGAACTCGCCGCCCGGGGCGCCGATGTGATCAACCTGGGCGAGGGCGAGCTGGATTTCCCGACGCCCCCCCATGTCTGCGCCGCGGGCATCAAGGCCATCGAGACGGGCGAGACGAAATACACCGCCGTCTCCGGCACCGCCGCGCTGAAAGCCGCCATCGCCCGCAAGTTCGAGCGCGAGAACAGGCTGTCCTACGGCCCCGGCCAGATCATCGCGGGCTCGGGCGCGAAACAGTTGATCTTCAACGCCTTCCTTGCCACGCTTTCCGAGGGCGACGAGGTTCTGGTCCCAGCCCCCTACTGGGTCAGCTATCCTGACATGGTGCGGCTGACCGGGGCCGCGCCGGTGATCGTGCCCACGACGGCGGCCGAGGGCTGGAAGCTCACCCCCGCCGCGCTGCGCAAGGCGCTGACGCCCCGGGTGAAATGGCTGGTGCTGAATTCGCCCAACAACCCGACCGGCGCTGTCTATACCCGCGCCGAGCTTGTCGCCCTGGCCGAGGTTCTGGCCGGGCATGACACGCTGGTCATGGCCGACGACATCTATGAACATATCGTCCACGACGGCAGCTTCGCCGCGCCCGCCGCCGCGATGCCGGGGCTTTTCGACCGCATCCTGACCGTCAACGGCGTCTCGAAGGGCTATTCGATGACCGGCTGGCGGCTTGGCTATGCCGGGGGGCCGGAATGGCTGATCCGGGCGATGGATGTGCTGCAATCGCAAAGCACCTCGAACCCCTCGACCATCTCGCAGGCGGCGGCCATCGCGGCGCTGGATGGCGGGACGGGCTTTGTCGACGACTGGAAGCGGGTGCTGCTGGCGCGGCGCGCGCGCGTGCTGCGCGCCATCGACGGGATCGAGGGGCTGACCGCCTTGCCCACCCCCGGGGCCTTCTATGTCTTTGCCGATTGCAGCGGGCTTTTCGGCGCACGCAGCCCCGAGGGCAAGGTGCTGGAAAACGATCTCGACGTGGCAGGCTATATCCTTGAGGCCGCGCATGTCGGCATGGTCCATGGCTCGGCCTTCGGCACGCCCGGCCATCTGCGCATCGCCTATGCCATCGACGATTCCCGGCTGGATCAGGCCATGACGCGGATCGCGACAGCGGTTCGGGCGCTGAAGCTTCCGATGAACGCCTGGCCGGTCAACGCCTGAGCGTTCCCAGGAAACTCCGGCCTGCCCCTTGCAAAAGGGGCGGGCCACTTCTGACGGCCCTCTCCCCTTTTCACTCCGGCAGAAGAAAACCCCCGCATCGACGCTGCGGGGGTTCTTTTTTTCACATTTGCAATCTGGGGACGGTTTCCCGGGCCCGCCTTCGCGCAGGCCGGGAAGCCCCGCCTCAGGCCAGCGTCACGCCCGAGCGCGGATCGGCGGCCAGACGCTCCATCACCGCGCGCAGCTTCTCCAGCGCCTCGGGCGGCACATCGCGCAGCGGCAGGCGGACCGAGCCGCCGTCGAAGCCGCGCAGGTTCATCGCGGCCTTCACCGTCTGCGGCTGGCCGAAAGCGCGGGCGAGCTGGCGGTAGTCATACCACAGCGCATGAAGCGCGGTCGCGGTCTGCGCATCGCCCGATCGCACCGCCTTCCAGGTCGCCAGCACCAGTTCGGGCAGCGCGCCGGAATTGGTAGTCGAGAACCCGTCGAACCCGGCCATGACCGGCCCGAGGAACGCCAGGTCCGAGGCGCAGAAGGTCGCGACCTTGCCCCGCAGGTCATTGGCGATGCGGTCGATGGCGGTGGGGTTCAGGTCGCCCTGTTTCAGCCCCACCATGCCGGGGATCTCGGCGATCCGGTTGATCACGCCGGGCGAAAGCGTGATGCCGATCCCGGGCGCGTTGTAGATGATGATCCCGGTCTTCGACAGCGGCGCCACCTCGCGAAAGAATTCCACGATCTGGTCGTCGGTGATCTCGGAGACATAGGGCGGGGTCACCATCGGCACGCCGCCCAGATCGCCCGCAAGCCGGGTCAGTTCGAACACGTCGCGCGGATCGGACCCGGCCGAACACAGCATGGCGGGCGCCCGGTCGCCGATCACATCCATGACGCGGCGGAAGACATCGGCGCGTTCGGCCACCGTCATCGTGGGGAATTCGCCGTAGGTGCCGCCGATCAGCACGCCGTCATAGCCAAGGTCGATCACCCGCTCGACATTGCGGGCAAGCCCGTCGAGGTCCAGCGCGCCGTCCTTGGCAAAGGGCGTCATGGTGATGTTGAAGACGCCTTTCAGCCGGGCGCGGGCTTCTTCCATGTCTTTCATGGTCTTGTCTCCCAGTCTCAGGATACGCGATGCAGGTCGCGCGGCACATGGCCAAGCTGGCGCCAGCCGGTCTCGGTCACGACGATGGTTTCGGACACGCCCACGGTGAAGCGGCCGTAGATGCGCAGGGCGGGCGGCAGGTGGAAGGTCATGCCGGGTTGCAGCTCGGTCCTGACCCCGGTGTTGAGCGACAGGATCCCGCCCTCGCCCCAGTCGGGCGCGAAGGAGATGCCGACCGAATAGCCCAGCCGCTTGCGGAAATTGTCGGTGTAGCCCGCGGCGTCGATCACCTTCTGGCAGGCCAGATGCGGCACCTCGCAGGCCACGCCGGGGCGGATCTCGTCGAGCGAGACGGCAAGCGCCTCCTGGCAGACCTTCATCATCTCCTCGGCCTCGCGCGGGACCTCGCCCACCCAGGCCGAGCGCATCAGCGCGGCGTGATAGCGGTCGTGCACCGCCGCCATCTCAAGGAAGGCCGGGTCGTCGGCGCCAAGCGCCACCCGCCGCCAGGTGCCATGCGGGACGCCGGTGCGCCGCCCGGTCGAAACCAGCGGCTCCATCCCCATATATTCCGAGCCCGCGCGGATCGAGGCCTCGAGCATCGCGGCCACGAGATCGTTGTCGGTCGCGCCCGCGCGCACGGCGGCCAGACCGGCTCGCATCCCCGCATCGACGTAAGAGGCGGCGATTTCCAGCTTTGCCACTTCAAGCGGCGATTTCACCGCCCGCAGGCGTTCGACGATCCCCGCACCGTCGTGAATGGTGCCCAGGGCCGATTGCAGCACCTCATAGACCGCGATCGGCAGGAACCAGCCCCGCTTGTCGATGGCGACGCGCTTGCCCGAAAGGCCCTTGGCGGCGATCACCTTCATCAGGAAGGCGATGGGATCTTCACTATCCTGATAAACCTCGGCATCGGTGATGAAGGTATTGGCGGTGAAGTTGAAATATTCCAACTGCCGGATCACGAAGACCGGATCGCCGTCCACCGGCAGCACCAGCGCCTGGAAGGTGTAATAGCCCGGGGTCTGCTGGCCGGTCAGGTAATAGATGTTCTCCGGCCCGGTGATCACCAGCGCATCGAGGCCCGCCCCGGCCAGGCCTTCGCGCGCGCGCTCTTGCCGGGCGGCATACTCCTCTTTGGGAAAGGCCGATTCCTGGCCGAGGACGACACCTGCGGTATCCATCTCATTCTCCTTGGGAAATGGGCGCCGAGGGCGCCCGGAAAGTCAGCCCCAGCCCGGGCCGCGCGGGCAGCGAAACCCGGCCCTCGGCATAGGTCAGCCCCTCGGCCGGATCGTTGGTCAGGCCGTCGGCGCCGTAAAGCTCGGCAAAAGCGGGCCGGGCGGCCACAGCCAGATGAAGCGCCGCGGCGGTGGCAAGGCCGCCCTCGTTCATCTGGCCGATCATGCAGGGGATACCCCCCGCATCAAGCGCGCGCACCGCCTCCAGCGCCGGGGTCAGCCCGCCCAGCTTCAGAAGCTTCAGATGGCCGCAAAGCCGCCCCCCCGCCGCAGGCGCATGCCGCACCAGCGCCTCGACATCGGAAAGCGCCGCCATGCTTTCATCCAGCATCAGCGGCATCGGCGCGGCCCCGGCCAGCCGGACAAGGGCGGGCCAGTCCCCGGGCGGGATCGGCTGCTCCAGATAGGCCAGATCGAAGGGGGCAAGGCGGGCGAGATTGGCGGCGGCCTCGTCGGGCTCCCAGGCGCCATTGGCATCGGCGGCCAGGGTGACCCCATCGCCATAGCGGTCGCGCAGCCGGGCGATCCGGGCGCAATCGGCAGCGATATCCTTGCCGACGCGCACCTTCAGGTCACGGAACCCGCGCCGGACATAGGCCGCGACCTGGGCGTCGAATTGCGCCTCGGACGACAGGAACAGCGTCTGGTTGGTGGCCCAGGACAGCGCCCTCGCCTCGTCCGCCAGCAGATGCGCAAGCGGCAGGCCCGCCCGTTTCGCCGACAGGTCCCACAGCGCGATATCATAGGCCATCCGCACCGGCGCGGGCGCGGCGCTGGCCGCGACCCGGGCGCGCAACTCTTCCGGCGCGCGGCTCCAATCGAGCCCGTCCCGCAGCGCGCGCGCGGCCGCAAGCAGGGTTTCGGTCGAATAGCCGTTGAGATAGGCGCAGTTCAGCCGCGTCTCGCCCTGCGCCAGCAGATCGCCATCGGCGATTTCGACATAAAGGCTGTCGAGCCCCGCGACCGGCCCGGAACTGGCGGTATGCACCGTCAGCCCGGCATAGGTCAGCATCTTGCGATAAAGCGCCGGGACCATGTCAGACCTGCAACAGGCGTTGCGCAATATCGGCATAGATCGCCGCGCTGGCGACGAATTCGTCGAGCGGCACGAATTCGTCGGGGCGATGCGCGACGCGGATATCGCCCGCGCCGACCACGGTGCCCTCGGCCCCGGCCTCGATGAAATGGACCAGATCGCAGGCGCCCTGGAAGCCGAAGGGGCCGGGCGCGGCCACACCCGCCGCGGCCGCCGCCGCGATCGAGGCCTGGACCACCCGCGCGCCGATCGGGGTATCGGTCGCGCCGCCGGTCGTCGCATGGCCGCCGGTGATCGCGGCGCGGATGCCATGCCTTTCGCGGGCCTGGTCCAGCAGCGCCAGGATCTCCGCCTCGGCCGAGGCATCGGTCTCGCCCGGGATCAGACGACGGTCGAGCAGCAATTCGCACCAGAACGGAATGACGTTGTCGGCATGCCCCCCCTGGATGCGGGTCACGGTCAGCGAGGGGCTGCCCACCAGCGGATGGCTGCGCTTGGCCAGAACCTCGGTGTGGAAGGCGGCGATCAGGGGCATCAGTTCGGCGGCGCGGAAGATCGCGTTTTCGCCCAGATGCGGGCTGCCGGAATGCGCCGCCTTGCCCTCGACCCGCACCACGGGGCGGTAAGAGCCCTTGTGGGCCGAGAAACAGGCGTTCCCGGTGGGCTCGCCCACGACGACCGCGTCGATATGGACACCCTCCCTGGCATAATGGCGCGCGCCCGCGCTGGCGACCTCTTCGTCGCCGGTGAAGACCGCCATCAGCGTGCCGCTCCAGCCCGACCTCCGCGCGACCAGGAGGCGCAAGGCCTCGACCATCGCCGCCAGCGGGCCCTTGCAGTCGCAAGCGCCACGCCCGAACAGCTTGCCGTCGCGCTCGGCCAGCACGAAGGGGTCGCTGGTCCAGCCGTCCCCGGCGGGCACGGTGTCCATATGGGTGTTGAAGGCGAAGACCGGGCCCGGCCCGTTCTCCAGCCGCGCCTCAAGGTTGAAACGGCCGGGCGCATATTCGATCAGCCGCACCGCGAATCCCAGCGGCGCCAGCAGGCCCCGCAGATGTTCGGCCACCGCGCCTTCGCCGCCCGGCGGATTTTCCGAGTTGATCGCCACAAGATCGGCAAGGTCGCGCTTCATGCGCAAGGCGTCGGGCTGGAACAGCATGGTCATATCCGTCCGGGGTTGGGATCAGTGCAGGATCTGGTCGAGGAACTGGCGCGCGCGCGGGCTGACATCGCCCTGGAAGAAGGCCTCGGTCTCGGCGTTCACGATGATCTCGCCCTGTTCCATGAACACGATCCGGTCGGCGGCGCGGCGGGCGAAGCCCATCTCATGGGTCACGCAGACCGAGGTCATGCCATCGGCCGAAAGCTCGGCCATCACGTCGAGCACCTCGCGGATCATCTCGGGGTCCAGCGCCGAGGTCGGCTCATCGTAAAGCATCAGTTTGGGCTTCATCGCCAAGGCGCGGGCGATGGCGACGCGCTGCTGCTGGCCGCCCGAAAGCTCGTCCGGGAAATGGTCGGCGCGGTCGGGGATATGGACCTTCGCCAGCAATTCCGAGGCCAGGTCATGGGCCTCCTTGCGCGATAGACCCAGCACCTTCATCGGCGCGAGCATGATGTTTTCCACCGCGCTCAGATGCTGGAACAGCTCGAAATTCTGAAACACCATGCCGATCTGGGTGCGCAGCCTGTCGGCATTGCGCAGATCGCCGGTGATCTCGCGCCCCTCGAACAGGATGGAGCCGCCGGTCGGGGGCTCAAGCAGGTTGATGCAGCGCAGAAGCGTGGACTTGCCCGAGCCCGACGGCCCGATCAGCACGACCGTCTCGCCCTTGTCGACCGAAAGCGAGCAGCCCTTGAGCACCTCCATATGGCCGAAGCTCTTGTCGATCCCGACGAGTTCCAGATAGGCATTCGACATGTTCGGACCTCAGTGATTGTCGGCGGCGGCAGCGGCGGAAGGGGCCGCGACGGGCAGGTGGCGGCGGCGCCGGGGCTCCAGCGTGCGCTCCATCCAGTATTGCCCGGCCATGAAGACGGTGGTCAGCGCCAGGTAATAGATCCCGGCGGCGGTCAGCGCCTCGAAATAGCGGAAATTGGCCGAGGCGGTCTGGTTGGCGATCAAGAGCAGTTCCTCGACCGCGATGACCGAGACGAGGGCCGAGGTCTTGAGCATGCCGATGGTCTGGTTGCCGATCGGCGGCAGCATGATCCGCGCGGCCTGCGGCATGACGACATGGCGCATGACCAGGAAGCGGTTCATCCCAAGCGCCTGCGCCGCGGTGCGCTGGCCCTTCTTGATGGCCTGCAGGCCCGAGCGGATGATCTCGGCCATATAGGCGCCCTCGTTGAGCGAAAGCGCGATCACCGCCGAGGCGAAGGCGGTCAGCCGGATCCCGAAGGTGGGCAGGACATTGTAGATGAAGATGATCTGGAACAGGACCGGCGTGCCGCGAAACAGCCACAGATAGAACACCGTCAGCCAGCGGACCGGCTTGAACTTCACCTGGTTCAGCAGGGCCAGAACAAAGCCCGCCAGCACGCCGAACCCCAAAGAGCACAGGGTGATCAACAGCGTCATCATGGCGCCGTTGAAGAACGACGGCGAAAGCAGATACTGGAGGACCAGTTCAAATGACATAAGTTCGGGTTCCTGAACCTTTGCAAGAAATTGCGCCGCCGCAGTGCTGCCGCGGCCCGGCGGGTCGTGTCAGCCTGGGAAGAGAGGGGGGGGGCAGGTCGCGACCCGCCCCGACCACCGCGTCAGCGGAACAGCGAAACCGATGCCGGCAGGTTCCATTTCGCGATCAGCGCATCATAGCTGCCGTCCTCGACCATGGACTGGATCGCCGCCGCCAGCGCCTCTTGCAGCGCGGTCGCGCCCTTGGGGGTGGCGATGCCGATCTGGGTGTCCTCCTCGAAGGCCTCGCCCGCGATCTCGAAGACGCCCGGCATCTTCTCCAGCGCCATGACGGCGCCCGGGGTGCTTTCGTAATTCGCATCCGCCCGTCCCTGCGACAGCGAAAGCGCGCTGTCCTGCGCGGTCGGCAGCGTCATCACCGTGACATCGCCCAGACCCGCGGCCTTGCAGCGTTCGCCATCGGCGCGGGCCTGGCTTTCCGAAATGCCGCCCAGCGTCACCGCGACGACCTTGCCGCAGATGCTGTCGTCGCGGCCGGTGATGCCCTTGGGGTTCCCGGCCTGGACAAGGACATTGTTGCCGATCTTGAGGTAGGGCACGAAATCGACCTGCTCGGAGCGGGTCGGGTTGATATACATCGCCGAGTTGATGATATCGATCCGCCCGCCCTGAAGCGCCGGGATCAGGCCCTTGAACTCCATGTTCATGGCGCTGGTCTCGACACCCAGCTTCTCGGCCAGCGCGTCGATGAATTCGATGTCGAAGCCGCTCAGCTTGCCGTCCTGGACGAATTCGAAGGGCGCGAAAGAGGCCGCCACGCCATAGGTGATCTTGCCCGGCTCGACGAGCGCGACACCATCGAGACCCTGGGCATGGGCGGTGAAGGCAAGACTTCCCGAAAGAACGGCGGCAGCGGCGGCAAGGCGGCGGCGAGTGGAACGAGTCATGGATGGCCCCTGTTGGTATGATTTGGTTTCAGATTCGCCTATATTGCACTTATGGTAAAATCAAATACAATTTTGTCGTGACAGGTCAATCTTCGTTCGCCGCATCAAAAAGCCATGAAAAATAAGCAAATACCAAGCATTAATGCATAAAATGTCAGCGATATTTAAAATGTATCGGATCATTGATTGCCGAAAGATGGGTGCAGCCGGTCACACCTCGATCATGCCTCCCGCCAGAACCATCAAGAATCTCGGGAATCAAATGTATGAAATCACTATATAATACAAAATCGAGACGCCCGGCAGAATCGCCTGGCGCACACCCCGCAGGCGCTCGTTCCGGCCCGACCTGGCATAGGCAAGGAAAAACAGCGGATTGGCATTCCCATCCCCGCGCCTGTCGGCCCTGCCGCCCGGACGACAGGGATCGGCAGCGGGCGGGGCGACGGGACCGGCCTCGATCCGCCCCCCGGGGCGAATCGATGTCATGCGCGGCGGCGGGATCATGCAACCAAAGCGCCGCCCACTCCTCAGCCCGCCGCGGATCCCGGCGCCCCGCCTGCTGAGGCCCCGGCGGCGTCGAAGATCGTCTCGAAACAGCGCTTGGCCAGGATCGCCGCGACCGGCAGGCTGCGCTCCATCGGCGCGATCAGCGACAGCACCATCCCCGGCATGGCGCCGCGCGGGAAGGGCAGCAGGACCACGCCCTCGACCGGGCCGAGCGGCGCATCGGGGCGGGTCGCGGTCATGCCGTAACCCGCCCCCGCCCGCACCATGGCCCGCATCAGCTCCAGGCTGTTGGTGGTCAGCACCGGAGCGCTGCGGATCCTTGCCCGCGCGGCGGCGATATCCATCACATCGCGCAGATGCGTGCTGGAATCGGGCAGGATGACCGGGCGGGCGAAAAAACGGTCAAGCGCCATGCTGCGGTGGCGCGCCTCGACATCGGTGGCGGGCAGGACCGCGCGCGGCTCGAACCCCATATCGCGCGAGACCGAGACACCCGGCAGCGGCTGCGGGCTGAAGGTCAGCCCGAAATCGGCCTGGCCGTCCAGCACCATCTGGCGGATCCGCTCGGGCTCGGCCAGGGTGGCGAGCATGGCGATCCGGGGATGGGCGCGGGCAAAGGCGGCCAGCGCCTCGGGCAGAAGGCCGGTCGCGATCTCTTGCGGGGCGACGACGCGGACCTCGCCCCGGCTCAGCCCCTGCAACTCCTCGATCTCGCGCCGGATGGTCAGAAGATCCTTCTGCCAGCCGCGCAGCCGGTGGATCAGCACCTCGCCCGCCGAGGTCAGCCGCATCCCGCGCGGCAGACGCTCAAAAAGGGAAACACCAAGCGCCTCTTCCGCCCGGATCAACTGCTTGTCGATGGCGGAAGCCGAGACGTTGAGGCTGTCCGCCGCCTTCCTGACCGAGCCCTGGCGGGCGATTTCATCAAGATAGATGCTGAATCGCGAAAGAAAGACCCGTTTCACGGCGGTTCCCCCTGCTTCTGGCGGCAAAGGCATCAGCATAGACAGCGTTGAATTTAATTCAACGTCATGTGCTGTTTTCAATGTTTGCAACCGCGGCATCCGGCGGGTTTCATGCCCCGACAGCCTCCAAGCCAACCGCCGGAGCCCCATGCAGCCTATCGCCCCCTATAGCTGGACCGTGGATGTCGCGGGCATGCCCGTCGAACTGCCGGTCTTCGAGGCGGGCGAGGATCGCGCCATCGCGCTTTTAATGGTGATCGACCGGGGCCTGCGCTTTGTCGAGCGCGCGGGCCGGGCGCTGGCCGAGACCTTCCGCCCGCTCTCGCCCGAGATCGTCGTCGGCAGCGCCACGCTGGGCATTCCGGTCGCGATGGAGGTGAGCCGCGCGCTCGGCCTCGACCAATATGTGGTCTTGCAGAAATCGCCGAAATTCCACCTTTCCGACGCGCTGGTCGAGGAGGTGCGCTCGATCACCTCGCACGGGCCGCAGCGGCTCTTGCTCGACCGCGCCGCCATCGAGCGGCTGCAGGGCCGCCGGGTCGTGGTGGTGGATGACGTGATCGCCACCGGATCCAGCATGGCCGCCGCGATGCGGCTGGTGCGCCGCGCCGGGGCCGAGATCCTGGCGGCGGGCACCATCCTGACCGAGGGGCGGATCTGGCGCGACTCGCTTGGCCGCGACGCAGGCCTGGTCCGGCGGCTTGGCCATATCCCGCAGTTCCGGGTGGTCGATGGCAGGGCCGAGCCCTTGGCCAACAGCATGGAACCCCGCAGGCTGCCGGAACCGGCGGGCTGAACCAAGGAAAGGACCCGGACCGGGCGGCGGCGGCCCGGACCGGAATGCCCCGGCGCCGGGGAGGAGGCGGCATCGGGGCGGCAGAGCCGCCGGGGACGAACCCCGGCCCGCCGCGCAAGCAAAAGATCCGATCCAACAGGGAACAGGGACAGTCAGATGCAAACCTCCTCCTCTTCGTCGCCCGCCGAGGGCAACACGCTTTTTCCCCTGGTGCTTTCCATCGTCGCCGCCGCGGCGACGGGAGTGCTCTGGGCCTATGCCAATCCGATCCAGCTCGTGCCCGGCGTCATCCAGTGGCGCATCTTCGCCTTTCTGCCGCCGCTGGTCGGCATCCTTCTGGGCGCGAAAAGCGGCTTCATCTGCGGCTATCTGGGCACCATCGTCTGGTCGCTGCTGGCGGGCACCTTCATCCCGGCGCATTCGCTGATCGTGGACGGGATCATGGTCGGGCTGACCGGGCTGGTGCCGGGCCTGATGTTCGATCCGAAGAAGACCACTTTCGACAAGGCCGCCCTTGTCAAGATCGCCCTGGTCTGCCTGGTCGTCGGCCTGGTGATGGTGGTGGCGGTCTCGGCCAGCCTGGCATGGCTTGGCATCTTTCCGTTCTGGTGGGCGGTGCTTTACCTCGGCCTCTCGGACATCGTGCCGATGCTGATCGGGACGCCGCTTCTGGTGGTTCCGGCGCTGAAGATCCTGACCGCCGCCCATCCGGCCGGGTTCAAGCGGTTCTGAGCCCGCCATGCTGAAAGCCTTTCGCCTGCGCCTCGGCTTCGAGCCGGGCAAGCCCGTGATCGAGGATGCCGGTTTCGAACTGGGCCCGGGCGGAAGGCTGCTGGTCTGCGGCGCGACCGGCAGCGGCAAGACCACGCTGATGGCCGCCGCCGCGGGCCTGATCCCCCGGCTGCTGCCCAATCCCGGCTTTGCTGGCGAGGTCACGCTGGACGGCGCGCCGCTTGGCGGCATGACGCAGGACGCGCTGTTTTCCGCCATCGGCTATGTCTCGCAGAATGTCGAGGACCAGCTCTGGGATCTGGGCGTCGAGGATGTCATCGCCTTTCCGCTGGAAAACCGTGCCCAGCCTCGGACGCGCATCCGCGAACGCGTGGCGGCGGTGATGGCGCGGCTGCACCTGACACATCTGGCCGGGCGCCGGGTGCTGACGCTTTCGGGGGGCGAGCGGCGCATGGTCGCGCTGGCCGCCGCGCTCGGCCCCGGGCCGCGCGTCCTTGTCCTCGACGAGCCGACGACCGGGCTCGACCCCGAGGCCCGCGCCCGGCTGCGCCGCGCCCTGGCCGAGGATCTGGAGCCCGGCACCGCCGCCCTGATCGCCGACCAGGATGTCGGCGCCTTTTCCGGCGCGGTCGGGCAGATCGCGCTCTTGGCCGGGGGGCGGCTCGGCCCCGCCCGGCCCGCCGCCGAGATGGAAGAGGCCGCCGCCGACTGGCAGGCGGCGGGCCTTCTGCCGCCCCGGCCCGCGCGGCGGGACCGCCCGCAGGCCACCCCGGGGCGGGAGCTGCTGGCGATCCGGGGGCTGACCACCCGGCTCGCGCGGGCCGATGGCATGCCCGTCCTGCAAGATGTCGCGCTTTCGCTGCATGCGGGCGAGACGGTCGCCATCCTGGGCCGCAACGGCGCGGGCAAGACCACCCTGTTCAAATCGCTGCTGGGGCTTTTGCCGATCGCCTCGGGCCGGATCGCGATCGAGGGCGAAGCCGCCGAGGGCTGGACCACCGCCCGCCGCGCCCGCCGCATCTCATATGTGCCGCAGAACATGCGCCAGATCCTCTTCAACATGACGCTGGCCGAGGAGATGCTTTTCGCCATGACCGCGAAGACCGGCGTCACCGACCCCGATCTGCGGGCGAAAGCCGCGCGGGTGCTGGCGCGCTATGGGCTGGAAGGCATGGCAGAGGCCAATCCCTTCGCGCTTTCGGCCCGCCAGCAGGGCCAGCTCGGGCTGGCCTGCGCCGATGCGGCGGGCGCGCCGGTCACCATCATCGACGAGCCGCTTCTGGCGCGGGACCTGCGCGGGCGGGCGCTGCTTGAGCGTTTCATCGCCCGGATGCGCGACCGGGGCCGGGCGGTGATGGTGATCACCCACGACCTGGAACTGGCCGACGACATCGCCACGCGGATGGTGATCCTGGGCGGCGGAGGCATCGCCCATGACGGCGGGGTCGAGGCGGGCTGGCGCTCGGCCGCCTTCGCCGCGCTTGGGTGGGAGCTGTCGGCGCGATTGCGGGGAGAGGCGGCATGAGCCGGTTGTTCGATCTGAATTTCTTCGTGAAGCTTGGCGGCGCCTTCGCGGTGATGGCCCTGGCCTGGAGCCTGCCGGGCTGGCGCTTCGGCCTGCCGCTGGCGCTGGCCTCTGTGGCGGCGCTTGCGCTGATGCGGGTGCCGGGGCTGCGCGGCTATCTCAAGGGGGCGGGGCTGCTGTCGGCGCTGGTCGTCGCAAGCTGGATCCTGAACCTGTGGCTTCAGGGCGTGGCGCCGGAGGCGGCGCTGCCGATCGCCGTCGCGGCGGCGGCACGGCTGGTCACCACCACGGCGGCCTTCTATTTCGTCATGGAGACCTCAAGCCCCGGGGCGATCCTTGCCGCCTGTTCGGCCGCAAGGCTGCCGCCGGTGGCGACGCTGGTGCTGTCCCTGACCTTCGGCATCATCCCGATGCTGCGCGACGAATTCGAACGCATCGCCGATGCGCAGCGCGCGCGAGGGATGGAGATCGACGACGTGGGCTTCGTCACCCGGCTGCGCTTTGCCCTGGCGCGCGGCGTGCCGCTTCTGGTGCAGGCGGTGCGGATGGCGCATGCGATTTCCTTCTCGCTGGCGATCTACGGCTTCGACCTGGGCCGCAGGCGCAGCACCTGGCGCGAGGTCGGCCTGATGGTCGAGCCCCGGATGCGCTTCGGCCCGCCCGCGGATGGCATGGGCGCCCCCCCGGCCACCACGCACCATCCCTGACGCCTCACCGCCCTGACGACCACCAACGGAGCCGCATCGCATGACCGCCAATTCCCTCCCCGGGCCCGAACCGCTTCCCCCCCGCCAGAGCTGGAGCGTCGATGTCGAGGGCTTCGCGCTCGACCTGCCCATCGTGCCGATCAAGCCCGATTTCGCGATCTCGCTGATGATGGTGATCGACCTTGGCGTGCGCTTCGGCGCCCATATCGGCGAGAAGCTGGCCGAGCGGATCGCGCCGCTGCGGCCCGATATCATCGTGGGGCCCGCCACACTGGGCATCCCGGTCGCGATCGAGCTGACGCGGGCGCTGGGGCTGGACCGTTACGTCGTCTTGCAGAAGTCGCCCAAGATCCATCTGGGCGACGCGCTGGAGCACAGGATCACCGCGATCACCTCGAAGGGCGAGCAGCGGCTGCTTCTGGACCGCCAGGCGGTGCCGCTGATCCGGGGGCGGCGCGTGGTGGTGGTGGATGACGTCGTCGCCTCGGGCGGCAGCCTGAGCGGGGCGCTGGCGCTGGTGCGCCAGGCCGGAGGCGAGGTGGTCGGCATCGGCACCATCCTGACCGAGGCCCATGACTGGCGCGCGCGACTGGGGCCGGATGCGGCTTTGGTCCGGGCCCTGGCGCATATCCCGCAATTCACCCGGGCGGATGCGGCGGGGGACTGGGTTCCGATCCCCGAAAGCCTGTGAGCCCTGGCGCCCCATCCGGGGCCGGGCGGCATTTGGCTGGGGTCGGAAGCCTCCGGCGGGGATATTTTTGCCAAGATGAAGGGGCTTTCGGTGGAAGGTTGGGCCATCCGGTGCGGTAATGATTCGTCGGCCGGACGGGGCGCGAGGCCTTTGGGGGGCCGCGCGGAAACTGGACAAAGCCCGGGGCTTGTGACAGAGGGGGCCGGGTCAAGGAGACCTTCGATGTCCAGTCCCGCCCCCGTCGTCACCCGCTTCGCCCCCTCGCCCACCGGCTATATCCATGTCGGCAACCTGCGCACCGCGCTGATGAACTATCTTATCGCGCGCAAGGCCGGGGGGACCTTCATCCTGCGTCTGGACGACACCGACCAGGAACGCTCGAAGCAGGAATATGCCGACGGGATCATGCGCGACCTGGAATGGCTGGGCCTGAGCTGGGACCGGCTGGAGAGGCAGTCGCTGCGCTATGACCGTTATGAAGCGGCGGCCGGGCGGCTGCGCGAGGCCGGGCGGTTCTACGAATGTTTCGAGACGCCGGGCGAGCTGGACCTCAAGCGCAAGAAGCAGTTGGGCATGGGCCGCCCGCCGGTCTATGACCGCGCGGCGCTAGCGCTTGGCCCGGCCGAGAAGGACGCCCTGCGCGCGGCGGGCACTCCGGGCTACTGGCGCTTCCTGCTGGAGCGCAGCCGGATCGAATGGTCCGACGGCATCATCGGCGATATCTCCATCGACGCGGCCAGCGTCTCGGACCCGGTGCTGATCCGCGCCGACGGGCAGGTGCTTTACACCTTCGCCTCCTCGGTCGACGATGCCGAGATGGGCGTGACCCATATCGTGCGCGGCGCCGACCATGTCACCAATACCGCGACCCAGATCCAGATCATCGAGGCGCTTGGCGCCACGCCCCCGGCATTCGCCCATCATTCGCTGCTGACCGGCGCGCAGGGCGAGGAATTGTCGAAGCGGCTGGGCACCCTGTCGCTGCGCGACCTGCGGGCCAGGGGGGTGGAGCCGATGGCGCTGCTGAGCCTGATGGCGCGGCTGGGATCGTCGAAGCCGGTGGAACTGGCCTCGTCGATCGAGGAACTGGCCGAGGGGTTCGAGATCGGCAGTTTCGGCGCGGCGCCCACCCGCTTCGATGCCGCCGACCTGCTCCCGCTGACGCGCGGCGTGGTCCAGGGTTTCGGTTTCGACCGGGTGCGGGAGAGGATCGCGGAACTGGGGGTGCCCGAGGCCGAAGCCGAGGGCTTCTGGGCGGTCACGCGCGGCAATATCACCGTGCTGGACGATCTGGCGGGCTGGTGGAAGCTGTTCTCGGAGGGCTCCGAACCCGTGGTGGACGAGGCCGACCAGGAATTCGTGGCCACGGCCTTCGGCCTGCTGCCGCCGCAGCCCTGGACGCGCGAGACCTGGGGCGCCTGGACCGGCGCGGTCAAGGCCGCGACCGGGCGCAAGGGCAAGGATCTGTTCATGCCGCTGCGCAAGGCGCTGACCGGCCAGGCCCACGGGCCCGATATGGCCGATCTGATGCCGCATCTGAAGGCGGTCCGCCTGCCCTGAACCGGACGGACGGGCCTGGATTTTCGGAGGTCGGCTTTCTGGGCCAGCTTTTTGGTGCGCGGCTTCCGGGCGCGGTCTCGGGGGCCGGACGGCATGTTGCCGGATTCCCGGATCCGCCTTTCATGGGGGCTGCGTTTCATGGGGCCGGAACGCGGCGCCCTGCCCTTTCGTGTCTGCGGCATCGGCCGTCGGCACGGTTTCCGGTGATCGCGAAACGGGCGGGCGGATGGGCGGGCGCGCCGCTTTACCTGGCCGATGCGCCGGTTTCACTTTTTCCTCTTGCCAGCCGGGGCCGGGCCGGGCTAACCGGATTCCAAGGATCGGGAGAATCCGGGGGTGAAAGCCGCCCGGTGCCGAAGGAGCAACCGCCCCGGTAAACTCTCAGGCGCAAGGGACCGTTCCGGCACGAAGACTCTGGAGAGTGGCGCGGTTCAGCGCCCGCCGAAGGGATAACGATCTCAGGCGCAGCCCGCCCGGCAGGACCGGAACGGCGCAAGGACAGAGGGGGCACCGGGCGGCAGGGGAACTGCCGCGAACGGTGTCGTGGCCTGTCCGGGGGACAAGTCCGGCCTTAATGACGGGGAGACGCGATATGACCGATCTCGCGCGCCTGCCGCTTCATGACCTGCATCTGGGTCTGGGCGGCAAGATGGTGCCTTTCGCGGGCTATGAGATGCCGGTGCAATATCCCGCCGGGGTGTTGAAGGAGCATCTTCACACCCGGGCGGCGGCGGGGCTGTTCGACGTCAGCCACATGGGCCAGGTGATCCTGCGCCCCAAGGCCGGGATGGAGACGCTGGCGCTGGCGCTGGAGGCCTTGATGCCGGTCGATGTGCTGGGCCTGGCCGAGGGGCGGCAGCGCTACGGGCTTTTCACCGACGAGACCGGCGGGATCCTTGACGATCTGATGTTCGCGAACCGGGGCTCGCATTTCTACCTGGTGGTGAACGCGGCGAGGAAGGCGCATGATTTCGCCCATCTGGCCGGGCATCTCGCCGATGTGGCCGAGGTGGAGGTGCAGGCGAACCGGGCGCTTCTGGCGCTGCAGGGGCCCAAGGCCGAGGCCGCGCTGGCGCGGCTGGAGCCGGGCGTGGCCGGAATGCGGTTCATGGATTCGGAAATCTTCATCACCGAATTCGGCGAGATCTGGGTCTCGCGCTCGGGCTATACCGGCGAGGACGGGTTCGAGATCTCGATCCATCCCGGCGGGGCCCAGGCGCTGGCGCGGGCGCTGCTGGAGATGGAGGAGGTGCTGCCGGTCGGCCTTGGCGCGCGCGACAGCCTGCGGCTTGAGGCGGGGCTGTGCCTTTACGGCCATGACATCGACGAGACCACGAGCCCGGTCGAGGCCGGGCTGACCTGGGCGATCCAGAAGGCGCGGCGCACCGGCGGCGCGCGGACGGGCGGCTTTCCCGGTGCGGCGCGAATCCTGCGCGAACTGGCCGAGGGGCCGGAGCGGCTGCGGGTGGGGCTGCGCCCCGAGGGCCGGGCGCCGATGCGCGAGGGGGTGGAGCTGTTCGCCACCGACGGCACGCCGATGGGGCGGATCACCTCGGGCGGCTTCGGGCCGACCGCCGCCGTTCCCGTCGCCATGGGCTATGTGCCGACCGCCTTCGCCGCGCCCGGCACCCGGCTGGAGGCCGAGCTTCGGGGCAAGAGGCTGCCGGTCGAGACCGCCGCCCTGCCCTTTGTCGCAACCAACTACAAACGCTGAACCGGGGAGACCGAGGCGATGAAATACACCAAGGAACACGAATGGCTGCGCGTCGAGGGCGATGTGGTGGTGGTGGGGATCACCGAACATGCCGCCGAGGCCCTGGGCGACGTGGTCTTCGTCGAATTGCCCGAGGTCGAGACCCAGGTCGCCGCCGGGGACGAGATCTGCGTCATCGAAAGCGTGAAGGCGGCCTCGGACATCCTGGCCCCGGTCGATGGCGAGATCGTCGCGGTGAACGAGGCGCTGGCCGACACCCCCGCGCTGGTCAACGAGGACCCGCTGGGCGCGGCCTGGTTCTTCAAGATGAAGGTGGAGGATCTGTCGCTTCTCGACCAGTTCATGGACGAGGACGAATACAACGACATGATCGGCTGAGCGCCGGTCGGTCGCAGCATCGGCCGGGTCGCCGGAACGCGGCGCAGGGCGGTTGCGAGGCTGTCGGTTGCTAGGCCGGGGGGGCTGCAAGGCCGGGGGCGCTGCCCCCGGACCCCCGGGATATTTCAACCAAGATGAAGGGCGGATCCCTTTCCCGCACAGGAGGCATGGCCATGGCTTTCACGCCAAGCGATTACGATCCCTACGATTTCGCCAACCGCCGTCATATCGGCCCCTCGCAGGCCGAGATGGCCGGGATGCTCGAGGTTGTGGGCGTGCCGAGCCTGGAGGCGCTGATCGACGAGACGGTGCCCGCGGCGATCCGCCAGGCCGTGCCGCTGGGATGGGCGCCCCTGCCCGAGCATGAGCTGCTGGCCAGGCTGCAGGCGGTGGCGAAGAAGAACCGGGTGATGACCTCGCTGATCGGGCAGGGCTATTACGGCACGGTGACGCCACCCGCGATCCAGCGCAACATCCTGGAGAATCCCGCCTGGTACACGGCCTATACCCCCTATCAGCCGGAAATCGCCCAGGGGCGGCTTGAGGCGCTTTTGAACTTCCAGACCATGGTCTGCGACCTGACCGGGCTCGACATCGCCAATGCCTCGCTTCTGGATGAGGCCACGGCGGCGGCCGAGGCGATGACCATGGCCGAGCGCAGCGCGAAATCGAAGGCGCGGGCGTTTTTCGTCGACGAGGGCTGCCATCCCCAGACCATCGGCGTGATCCGCACCCGCGCCGAGCCACTGGGGATCGAGGTCCGGGTCGGCGCGCCCGAGGCGCTCGAGCCCGAAAAGGTCTTCGGCGCGATCTTCCAGTATCCCGGCACCTACGGCCATCTGCGCGACTTCGGCGACCTGATCGCCAGGCTGCACGAGGCGAAGGCGCTGGCGGTGGTGGCGACCGATCTTCTGGCGCTGACCATGCTGCGCGAGCCGGGCGCGATGGGGGCCGATATCGCGGTCGGCTCCTCGCAGCGTTTCGGCGTGCCGATGGGCTATGGCGGGCCGCATGCCGCCTTCATGGCCACCCGCGACGCCTTCAAGCGCAACATGCCCGGGCGGATCGTCGGCGTTTCCGTCGACAGCCACGGCAAGCCCGCCTACCGGCTGTCGCTGCAGACCCGCGAGCAGCATATCCGCCGTGAGAAGGCCACCTCGAACGTCTGCACCGCCCAGGCCCTGCTGGCGGTAATGGCCTCGATGTATGCGGTGTTCCACGGGCCCGCGGGGCTGCGCGCCATCGCCGAGCGGGTGCATTTCCTGACCCGGCGCATGGCCCATGCGCTGGAGGGCGCGGGGGCGAAGGTCTCGCCCGCGGCCTATTTCGACACGATCACCGTCGAGGTCGGCGTGGGACAGGCCGGGATCCTGGCCGCCGCCCGCGCCGAGGGGCTGAACCTGCGCCGCATCGGCAACGACCGGGTGGGGATCAGCCTGGACGAGACCTCGGACGAGGCGGTGCTGGCGCGCGTCCTGCGCGCCTTCGGGATCCACGACCTCGCCCCCCTGGCGCCGGGGCTGGGCTTTCCCGAGTCGCTGCTGCGCGAAAGCGCCTATCTGACCCATCCGGTCTTTCACATGAACCGCGCCGAATCCGAGATGATGCGCTACATGCGCAGGCTGTCGGACCGTGACCTGGCGCTGGACCGGGCGATGATCCCGCTCGGCTCGTGCACGATGAAGCTCAATGCCGCGGCCGAGATGATGCCGATCACCTGGCCCGAGTTTTCCAGCCTGCACCCCTTCGTTCCCGCCGATCAGGCGGCGGGCTATCACGAGGCGATCGGCGACCTGACCGAGAAGCTGTGCGAGATCACCGGCTATGACGCCTTTTCCATGCAGCCCAATTCCGGGGCCCAGGGCGAATATGCCGGGCTGATGACGATCCTGAACTATCACCGGGCGCGCGGCGACCACGACCGCAAGGTCTGCCTGATCCCGATCTCGGCCCATGGCACCAACCCGGCCTCGGCGCAGATGGCGGGGATGGAGGTGGTGGTGGTCCGCTCCTCGGCCAATGGCGATGTGGATGTCGAGGATTTCCGCGACAAGGCGGCGGCGGCGGGCGCGCGTCTGGCGGCGGTGATGATCACTTACCCCTCGACCCATGGCGTGTTCGAGGAAACCGTGCGCGAGATCTGCGACATCACCCATCGGCACGGCGGGCAGGTCTATATCGACGGCGCCAACATGAACGCGATGGTCGGGCTGGTGAAGCCGGGCGAGATCGGCGGCGATGTGAGCCATTTGAACCTGCACAAGACCTTCGCCATCCCGCATGGCGGCGGCGGTCCCGGCATGGGGCCGATCGGGGTGAAGGCGCATCTGGCGCCCCATCTGCCCGGCCATGCCGAGACCGGCGGCGGCGATGCGCTGGCCGGGCCGGTTTCGGCGGCACCCTATGGTTCGGCCTCGATCCTGCTGATCTCCTGGGCCTATTGCCTGATGATGGGGGGGGCGGGCCTGACCCAGGCCACCCGCGTCGCGATCCTGAACGCCAATTACATCGCGGCGCGGCTGCGCGGCGCCTATGGCGTGCTTTACATGGGCAACAAGGGCCGGGTGGCGCATGAATGCATCCTCGACACCCGCCCCTTCGCGGAAGCGGGCGTGACGGTGGACGACATCGCCAAACGGCTGATCGACAACGGCTTCCACGCGCCGACGATGAGCTGGCCGGTCGCGGGCACGCTGATGGTCGAGCCGACCGAGAGCGAGACCAAGGCCGAGATCGACCGCTTCATCACCGCGCTGCTGGCGATCCGGGCCGAGATCGCGGCGGTGGAGGCGGGCGAGATCGCGGCCGAGGAAAGCCCGCTGCGCTTCGCCCCCCATACTGTCGCCGATCTGGTGGCGGAATGGGACCGGAAATATTCCCGCGAACAGGGCTGTTTCCCGCCGGGCGCCTTCCGGGTGGATAAATACTGGCCCCCCGTGGGGCGGGTGGACAATGTCCATGGCGACCGCAACCTGATCTGCACCTGTCCGCCGCTGGAAGCCTGGCTCGACGCCGCCGAATAGGCGGCCGGGGCGGGGCCGGGACGCGGGGGATATCCCCCCGCGGGCGGCGCCGCTTGCGGGCTCCTCCCCCGGGCGCAGTCCGGGCAGGGCGAAGGGCAAAGGCAGGTTGCCCGGGCAGGACTCAGGGCGTCTTGGACTTGCATCCGGGCCGCTTGGGCTTGCGCCCGGACACGGGCTGGGCGACCATGCCTTGCCGGATCCCGCCATCTGCGGGCCCGGCGCGAATCCCCCGGCCCGAGGAGCCCGCATGATCGAGATCAGCCCCAGCAAAGTCGTTCAGGTCATCTTCCTGTCGCGTGAGGGTCCGGTCGGCGCCGCCCAGCTTCACGCCTTCATCGACGGGCTGAACGAAGACGAACAGGCCCATCTGACCGCCATCGCCTGGGTCGGCCGCGGCGCCTTCGAGCCCGAGGATTACGCCGAGGCGCTGGCCACCGCCTTTGCCGAGGCCACCACCCCCACGGCGGACTATCTGACCGGCATGCCGCATCTGGCCGAGAACCTGGAATCCGGGCTGGAGGCGCTTGGCGTCGATGTGACGGGCGAGGAAGAAGACCTGCTCTGACCCCCCCCCCGGCACCCGCGTGCCCGGCCCTGCGCCGACTCTCGGTGCAACCCCGATCTTCCGCCCCGGACCTTCACCGCCGACCGGGACAGGGCGGCGCGGCGGCGCCTTGTCCGGGCGCCTTGTCCGGGCGCTTTGCCCGGAGGGGCCCGGCGGCATCTCGGAGGGGACGGCCGATCCGGGAAGGAAATTGCGCGGGCGGGCGGGAAAAATCGCGAAAGGCACTTTCCAACGCCCCCCGGCATCGTGTAACCCGCTTGCATGACCAAGGGACCGCAGATCATTGCCGTCGACAGCCACGGGCCTTCCGGCCCGGCGAACCCCCTTGGCCTTCTCCTTCTTAGCAGCCTCTGAGCGTGCCCCCGGGCGCGACCGCTCAGAGGTGACCAGCGCCCAGAGACACAAACTCCGCTGCTGAACGAAGGAATCTTCCCATGGCCCAAGATGCCGCACGGCCCGCCCAACCGGCCGCCGAACAGGTCGCCGAACAACCCCGCGTCCTGATCTTCGACACCACGCTGCGCGACGGCGAGCAATCGCCCGGCGCCACCATGACCCATGACGAAAAGCTCGAAATCGCGGGCCTGCTGGACGAGATGGGTGTCGACATCATCGAGGCGGGCTTCCCCATCGCCTCGGAAGGCGATTTCTCGGCCGTGTCCGAGATCGCGAAAAATGCCAGGAACTCGACCATCTGCGGCCTGGCACGCGCCAATTTCAAGGATATCGACCGCGCGTGGGAGGCGGTGAAACACGCCCGCTCTCCGCGCATCCACACCTTCATCGGCACCTCGCCGCTGCACCGCGCCATCCCGAACCTGGACATGGACCAGATGGCCGAGCGGATCCACCAGACCGTGACGCATGCCCGGAACCTGTGCGACAACATCCAGTGGTCGCCGATGGATGCCACAAGGACCGAAGCCGATTACCTGTGCCGCGTGGTCGAGATCGCGATCAAGGCCGGCGCCACCACGATCAACATTCCCGACACCGTCGGCTACACCTATCCGATGGAATCGGCGCAGATCATCCGCATGCTGCTCGAACGCGTGCCGGGCGCGGATACCATCACCTTCGCCACCCATTGCCACAACGACCTCGGCATGGCGACGGCCAACAGCCTCGCCGCCGTCGAGGCGGGCGCGCGCCAGATCGAATGCACGATCAACGGGTTGGGCGAGCGCGCGGGCAATACCGCGCTGGAAGAGGTGGTGATGGCGCTGCGGGTCAGGAACGACATCCTGCCCTACCGGACCGGGATCGACTCGACGAAGATCATGCATCTGTCGCGCCGGGTCTCGACCGTTTCGGGCTTCGTCGTGCAGCCCAACAAGGCCATCGTCGGCAAGAACGCCTTCGTCCACGAATCCGGCATCCACCAGGACGGCGTCCTGAAGAATGTCGAGACCTTCGAGATCATGAAGCCCGAACATATCGGGCTGACGGTCAAGAACATCGCCATGGGCAAGCATTCGGGCCGCGCCGCCTTGCGGGCGAAGCTGAAGGAACTGGGCGTCGATCTGGCAGACAACCAGCTCAACGACGTCTTCGTGCGGTTCAAGGCGCTCGCCGACCGCAAGAAGGAGGTCTATGACGAGGATCTGATCGCGCTGGTCGCGGACGAACAGACCAACGACGCCCATGACACGCTGGTCCTGAAGAAGCTGCGGGTGATCTGCGGCACCGAGGGGCCGCAGGAAGCCGACATGATCCTGACGATCGACGGGGTCGAGCATCATATCGACGCCACCGGCGACGGGCCGGTCGATGCCGCCTTCAACTGCGTCAAGATGCTGTTCCCGCACAAGGCCCGGTTGCAGGTCTATCAGGTCCATGCCGTGACCGAGGGCACGGATGCGCAGGCCACGGTCTCGGTCCGGCTGGAAGAGGACGGACGCCTCGTCACCGGCACCTCGGCCGATACCGATACGATCGTGGCCAGCGTGAAGGCCTATGTGAACGCGCTGAACCGGCTGATCCTGCGCCGCCAGAAGACCGCGCCGGGCGAGGACATCAAGACCGTGACCTATCACCACGGCGAATGAGCCGCGCGCGCCTTCCGGCCCCCGGGCCGGAAGGGGAAGGCGGGCCCGCGCCTCGCACCCCGGCGTGTCAAGAGCGGTCCTGCGGCTGTCAGGCCCTCGCCCGCCGGTTCGACGGGAACGCCGGATAGGCCCGGCTTCGGTCGAACCAATCGCCATCCCTACCCCGTTGAGGCCGGGCCCGGAGAATCGCCCCCCAGACACCCCGGGACGCGCCTAAACCCGCCGCGCCGATCCCGTTTCGAACCGCGCCCGCCCTTGGCCCCGGGCAGGCCCGGGCGGAAATCGCCCGGAAGGATTTTCCGGGGACGAAGATATGCCCCCGGATCCCGGCCCAGACCCGCTCAGTTCCCGACCAGGTTGGGCAGATAGAGCACGATCCCCGGCAGGGCGACCATCAGCGCCAGAATGCCCAGATCGAGGACCACGAAAGGCGTCACCCCCCGGAAGATCTCGGTCGTCGTCATCATCTTGCCGACCACGTTCTTGATCACGAAGACATTCATCCCGACCGGAGGTGTCAGCATTCCCACCTCCAGCACCTTGGTCACCAGAATGCCGAACCAGATCAGGCTGAAGCCCGCCTCGCCCACCAGCGGCACGAAGATCGGCAGGGTCAGCAGCATCGCCCCGATCGGCTCCAGCACCATGCCGATGACCAGATAGACCATGAGGATCAGCAAGATCACCAGATAGGGCGAGGGATCCCAGACCCGGAACATCTCAAGCACCTCGCGGCTGAAGCCCGACAGCGCAAGAAATCGGGTCAGCAGGCTGGCGCCGATGGCGATGATCAGCAACGAGGAGGTGGCGGTCAGCGTCTCGACCGCGGCGCGGCGCACGGCCTCGAAGCTGAACTGCCCCTTGATCGCGCTGACCAGCACCGACAGCGTGGCGCCGACAGCCCCCGCCTCGGTGGCCGAGAAATAGCCCGAGAACAGCCCGCCGAAAACCCCAACCACGATCAGAAGCACCGGCCAGACCTCGATCAGCGCCTCAAGCCTCCCCTTCTCCAGCCCTTCCAGCGCGGCGGGCGGCGCCAGCGCGGGGTTCAGCTTGGCGCGCAGGATGATCAGCAGCGAATAGCCCAGCATGGTGATGATGCCGATACTGATCCCGCCAAGGAACAGCGAACTGATCGGGGCCTGCGCGATGATACCGTAAAGGATCATCAGGATCGAGGGCGGGATCAGCGCGCCGATGGTGCCCGACGCGGCCGCTGTGCCCGCCGCGAAAGCGGGCTTGTAGCCGTTGCGCACCATTTCCGGCACGGCGACCCGGCCCATGGCGGCCGCGCAGGCGACCGAGGATCCGGTGACGGCGGCAAAGCCCGAACAGCCGAAGACCGAAGCCACCGCCAGCCCGCCCGGCAACCGCCAGAGCCAGACCCGCGCGGCGTCGAACAGCCCCTGGGTCAGCTTGGTGTGATAGCAGAAAAAGCCCATGAACAAGAAGGTCGGCACCGAGCTGAGCACCCAGCTTGCCGCGAAATGCTGCGGCAAGGAGCTGAGCGCGCCCCAGGCCACGCGCCAGCTCAGCGTCTCCCCGATCCCGATCAGAGAGATCGCGATCAGCGACACGCCGATCGGAAAGCGCAAGAGGATCAGCAGGAACAATGCGGCGATGCAGACAAGGCTGAATTGAAGTTCAGTCATGGCCCGGCCCCTTCGAATGCTCGGAAACCCCTTCCAAGGGTCGGTCGGTCACGATCATGCCGGTCTTCCACAGCAGAACCGTCGCCATCAGCGCGCAGCCGAAGGGCAACAGGAAATAACTGGGCCAGGTGGCGATCCTCAGGCCGCCCTCGATCTCGGCGGCGCCGATCTGGAATTTCTTCGCCGCCTCAAGCCAGGCCCGCCAGGCCAGGGCCGACAGGATGACGATCGACAGCAGGTTGCCCAGCACGTCCAGCACCAGCCGCGCCCGCCGGGGCAGGTAGTCGTAGAGGATCTCGACCGAGATATGGGTGTTCATCCTCTCGCTCATGGCAAGCGGCAGGAACACGATCGCGGGCATGTAGAACAGCGACACGATCAGAACCGTGCCGTTGATCGGCATGTTCAGGAACGAGCGCATCACCACATCGAAAGTGATGTGAAGGATCATCATCACCAGAATGAGGCCGGCCAGAGCCCCCGCCCCATCCGAGGCTTTCGCCAATAGTCGTCCGATATATTTCACGCTGCTGCTCTCCGCTCGCACGCTGTGGAAGCCGTCACGGCGATGGACGGGCCCGGGAAGATCCCCCCGGGCCCGCGCCCGCTCAGTTCACGCCGTAGCTGGCGGGGTCGAGCTTGGAGAAGATCTGGCTCCAGTAGATCTCGGCCAGGTCGTCGGCATTGTCGACATCGGCGACAAGCCCGGCCCAGCGTTCAAGCACCAGGGCGAATTCCTGCTGCATCTCGTCGGCGCGCGCCACGCCGTAATTGGTGCGGAAGTTGTCGGCGACCACGCCGACCTCGCTTTCGACGAAGCTGCGGGCCTGCCCGGCCAGTTCGGCATCTGGGCTCAGCACGGTCTTGCCCAGGGCAAGTGCATTGGCGATGTCGGTTTCACCGGCGGCGTGATAGTTCCAGGTGATCCCCGCGGTCAGGCCCGCCGCCTCACGCAGCATCAATTCGCGCTGCTCGACCGTCAGCGCATTCCAGACATCGAGGTTGATGTTGCCGCTGCCATTGGCGCCGAAGACATTCCCCGGCAGGCCCTCGGTGATATTGCTCACCACCTCGATCAGGCGGAAGTTGGTCAGTTCCGGCGCGGCGGACATCGTGCAATCCACGATCCCCTGGCTGATCGCCTCATAGGTCTCGGCCACCGGGATCTGCACGCCGACCGCGCCGAAATGCTCGGCCAGGCGCTTGTGCGTCGTGGTGGCGATGCGCAGCCGCTTGCCGCGCAGGTCGGCCACGGTCGAGATCGGCTTGTTGCACAGCAGCATGTAGGGCGGGGTCACCGCGCTGCCCAGATAGACCTGGTTCTGGGCCTTGAACTCGGCCAGGCATTCTTCGCAGCCGGTGGTGATATATTCCGCCATCGCCCCCGAGAAGGCGAGGCTTTCCTTCCCCGTCGCGGGCAGCAATGTCTGGATCATCGAAAGCTCGGCCAGAAGGTTCGAATGGGCGTATTCGGCGGTGAAATAGGACAGCACGACATAGCCGATATCGGTCAGCCCGTCGCGCAGCCCAGGCGACATCTCGGCGAGGCTGAGCAGTTCGAGCGAGAAGACGTTGATGTCCATCGCGCCGCCGCTGGCCTCGGCAACACTCGCGGCATAATCATGCGCCGCGCGGGTCGGCGCCGAATCCGGGCCGAGGCCCACGGAATAGTTGAGCGACTGCGCCAGCGCCGGGGCGGCAAGCCCCGCAGCCAGGGCAAGGCCGAGACCGGCGGCCAGAAGCGGGGTCTTAAACGTGGTCTTTCCAGGTTGCATCGCGATTTCCTCCCTAAGATCGCCCGCCGCCGGGCTGCCGAGACGGCGACGGACGGCGGGCTTGCCGCAGACAGGCAGCAAGATGGATGCCAGCCGGGGTCAGTCGGCGTGCCCGTGCCCTGTTTTCCGCCCGGCGAAAGAGGGTTGGGCGCCGCCGCGCCCGACCGGCACGGCGCTTGCGGGCAGGCCGCAGGAAACCCCGGTCGAAGGCCGCCCCCCTGGAAGGGCGCGCGCGGAAGACCGCCGCTCTCGAAACCGGAACGACATGGGAAAAGCCGCGATGGCATATCAGGATCTGGCCGGGAAATCCGCCATCGTGACGGGCGCGGGCGGCGGGATCGGCGCGGCCATCGTGCGACGCCTGCTGGCTGAGGGCTGCAATGTCCTCGCCGGCGACAGCTCGGTCTCCGCGCTGGACAGGCTGGCCGGAGAATGCGGGGGCCTGCCGCTCGAGATCCTGCCCGGCGACGTCACCGCGCCCGATTGCGCCCCCCGGATGGTCGAGCGGTGCTGCGCGCGCCACGGCGGCGTCGACCTTCTGGTCTGCGCGGCGGGCATCCTCGGCCCCCGCGCGCCGGTGGCCGAGGCCGGTGCGGACACGCTGGCGCAGATCCTTTCGGTCAATGTCGGGGGCACTTTCCTGTTCCTGCGCGCGGTGCTGCCCCGGATGATCCGCCAGGGACGGGGCGGCGCGGTCGTGACGCTCTCGTCGGTCGGCGCGACGCGGCTGCGCGCGGGCTTCGGCCTTTACGGCGCGTCCAAGGCGGCGATCACCGCGCTCAGCCAGGCGGCGGCGATCGAGAACGGCCCGCACGGAATCCGGGTGAACGTGATCGCGCCGGGCTCCATCGACACGCCGATGCTTTCGGGCTTTGCCGCCTCGGCGCAGGCGCCCGCCGCTGCGCCGACCCGCCCGATCGCCCGCAAGGGTCGGCCCGAAGAGGTCGCCGCGCTTGCCGCCTGGCTCCTAAGCGCACAATCCAGCTATGCCACGGGCGCGGTTCACACGCTGGACGGCGGGCTTTCGCTCTAGTCCTCCGGCTCCGGGGGCCGCTCAGACCCTGGCCCCGTCCGCCCCCAGCCCCGGCGCGCGCGGCGCAACCCCCGCCCCCCGCAGCACCGGCGCGATGATCGAGGGCAAGGACGGAAAACTTTTTCCTGCGATTTCAATCGATTGGCCAAAAATGCCGCGCGCGGCCCAATGCGGGTCGGCCAGCGCCTCCTGCAAGCTCAGCACCAGCGAGCAGCAGACGTCCTTCCCTGCGAACACGCCCTGCCAATGCGCGGCATCCTGCATGGCGATCCGCGCGGCGACCGCCACCCGGGAGGCCGCAGGATCACGGCCATCGTCCACGAAGGCCTCGGGCAGGCCGATCAGCGCGGTGAAGGTAGCCCAGAACTTGTCCTCCAGCGGTGCGGCAGCGATATGGCGGCCGTCGCGCGTGCGGTAGATCTGGTAGCGCGGGCTTCCGCCCGTGACGGTCTCGGCCCCCGGCGCGGGCCACAGATCCAGCGCATGGGCATTTCCGAGCGCCCAGTAAAGGAAGGGATAGAGGTTCTCGCCCATGGCAAGGTCCAGCCAGGCCCCCTCGCCGCTGCGATCGCGCCGCCGCAACGCCAGAAGGATGTTGATCATCGCCGGATAGGCGCCCCCGGCAATGTCCCCTGCCAGGATCGGCGGCAGGATCGGTGCGCCATCTGCCCCGACGGAAAGCCCCAGAACCCCGGTTTCCGCCATGAAATTCAGGTCATGCGCCGCCTGATGCGCCTTCGGCCCGTTCGAGCCCCAGCCCGAGATCGAGCAATAGACGACATCGGGGCGGATCTTGCGGATATCCTCGTAGCCCAGCCCCAGCCGCGCCATCACCCCGGGGCGGAACTGTTCGACGACGACATCCGCACGCTGCAAGAGCGGCATCAGCACCCGGCGCGAGGCCGGGTCCTTCAGATCCAGCGCGATGCTGCGCTTGCCACGGTTCAGCATGGCGAAATTGATCCCCTCGCCGTCGAGCGCGGGAAGGTAGCTGCGCATTTCGTCGCCCTGGCCCGGACGCTCGATCTTGATCACCTTGGCACCGGCCTCGGCCAGAAACAGCGTGGCGAGCGGGCCGGGCAGCAGGGTGCTGAAATCCAGCACGAGAATGTCTTCGAGCGGCGCCATGAAACGGTCCTTTCGTTGTCAGCGGCCAGGGCGATGGTCGGCCCCTGGCCGTCCCGCAATCTTCGTGCCCGCCCCCTTCGGGCCTGCGCCTCCCCCCCTGAACCGCCCCCATACCTGATCGGGACGGATCCCGGCGGAACTGTCCGCGCGGCGGACACCGGCCGCGGCCCCGCCACCCGGCGCGGGTGGTGGCGCGGCTTTTTCCGCATCGCGGCCGCGCGAAGGCAATCTGGCATGGGACTTGCGGTTTCCTCTGGCAAGAAAACGGGAGGAGACGGAATGGAACTGGATACTGCCGTAGCAGGGCCCGAGGCGGCGGCTTCGCCATGGCGCCGCCTGCCCCTTGTCGATGCGGCACCGGGCTTTCGCCATTTCGAGGGAATCCGCGTGGTCGATCTGACCACCTCGGTCGCGGGCCCATATGCGACGATGCTGCTTTCGGATTTCGGGGCCGAGGTGATCAAGATCGAACGCCCCTCGGGCGATGACGCGCGGCATTGGGGTCCTCCTTTCCTCGAGGGTCAGGCGCTCTGGTTCTCGGCCGTCAACCGCAACAAGAAAAGCGTGGTGCTGGATCTGGTGACCGCCGACGGGCGGGCCCAGTTGCGCCGCCTGATCGCCGGGGCCGATGTCGTCGTCACCAACCAGCCCCCCGATGTGCAGCGCAAGCTGGGGCTGGACTACGACAGCCTGCGCAGCCTTCGCGAAGGCCTGATCTTCGTGGCGATCACCGGCTTCGGCCTTGAGGGCGCGCGGGCCGGACTGACCAGCTACGACCTGATCGCCGAGGGCTATTCGGGGATCATGGACATCACCGGCGCGGCCGAAAGCGCGCCGCAGAAGGTCGGCGCGCCGGCCGCCGACATGCTGGCCGGGCAGGATGCCGCCATGGCGACCATGGCCGCGCTTTACGCCCGCCAGAACACCGGAAAGGGCGCGCTGATCGATATCAGCCTGGTCGAAAGCATGACCCGCTTTCTAAGCTGCCGGATCTCCAGCTATCTCGGCTCGGGCGAGGTGCCCGAGCGCACCGGCGGCACCGACAGCGTGATCGCCATCTACCAAAGCTTCGAGACCGCGGACGAGCCGCTGAACCTCGGGCTCGGCTCGGACGCGATCTGGCGGCGGTTCTGGGCTGCGCTGAACGAGCCAGACTATGCCGCGCGCCCGGAATTCGCCAGCAATGCCGAGCGGCGCGAACATCGCGCCGGGATCGTCGCCCGCATCCAGCGGGCCCTGCTGACCCGGGGCCGGGCCGAATGGCTGGCGCTGTTCGCCCGCGCGCGGGTGCCCGCGGGCCCGATCAACCGCGTCGACCAGGTGGCCCATGACGCCGAGCTTCAGGCGCGCGGGCTGTTCTTCGCCCTGCGCGACGGCGACCGCATTTCGCCGCAGATCGGCCTGGGCATCCATATCGACGGCAAGACCGCCACGCCGCGCGCCGCCCCCCCCGAACTGGGACAGCACAGCGCGGAAGTGCTAGGCAATCTGTCGGACCACAAGAAGGAACATCGCGATGGCTGAGGGCCAGATCATCGTCACCGGCGGCTCCAAGGGAATCGGCCTTGCCATCACGCAGGAACTTGTCGCGCGCGGCCGCGACGTGGTCTGCCTGTCGCGCAGCGGCGAGGGCCCGGCCGGGCGGCATATCGCCTGCGACATGACCGACGAGGCGCAGGTGCGCGCCGCGATGCAAGGGATAGGCGCCGATGGCCCGGTGGCGGCGCTGGTCAACAACGCCGGGGTGCATATCCTGGGCGCGGCCGCCACCCTGTCGGTGGCGGATTTCGACCGCACCATGGCGCTGAACGCCACCGCCGTCATGGTCGCCGCGCGCGAGGTCTTTCCGCATCTGAAGGAAAACGGCGGGGCGATCGTCAACATCGGCTCGTTTTTCGACCGGATCGGGGTGCAGGACAACCTGGCCTATTGCGCCTCGAAGGCGGCGGTGGCGGCGATGACCCGGGTGATGGCGGTGGAATGGGCCCGCCACGGCATCCGCGTGGTCAATGTCGCCCCCGGCTATATCGAGACCGACCTGAACCGCGACTATCTCTCGCGCGAAAAGGTCAGAGCCTTCATGGCCGCGCGCATCCCCGTCGGCGCCCCCGGCAAGGCGGCCGACGTGGCGCGGCTGGTCGCCGCCATCATCACCGAGGCCATCCCCTTCCTGACCGGCGAGACCATCTACATCGACGGCGCACAAGCCATCAACCATTGAGGACAGCATGAAACTTCTCGACCAGATCGCCGCCGCCCGGAACTGGAGCGACGAAGAGCGCCAGGTCCTCGACCAGGTGCAGCGCCTCGCCGACGAGGTGATCGCCCCAAATGCCGAAAGGATCGACCGCACCGGCGATTTCCCCTGGGAAAACGTCCGGGCGCTGAACGATCTGGGCCTGAACGCCATCTTCATCCCCGAGGCCTTCGGCGGCATGCCGATGTCCTATGCGCTTTATCTTGAGATCGTCTCGATCCTATCCGAGGCCTGCGCCTCGACCGGGATCATCTGGGCGACCAATTTCCACGGCATGAAGCCGCTGGTGCAGTTCGGCACCGACGAACAGCGCGCCCGCCTGCTGCCGCGCATCGCCGAAGGCGGGCTCGGCGCGCTTGCGATCACCGAACCATCGGCCGGTTCCGACGCCACCGGGATGAAAACCACCTTCACCCCCAAGGGCGACGAGATCGTGGTCAGGGGCTCTAAGACCTTCATCTCGAATGGCGACGTGGCCGACCTCTATCTGCTGTTCGGCAAATGGTCCGAAATCCCCGAACCGAAGAAGTCGATCTCGGCCCTGATCTTCGAAAAGGGCACACCGGGGTTCGAGGTCATCTCGAAAGAGCACAAGATGGGCCACAACGGCTCGTCCACCTGCGCGCTCTCCTTCGACGGGTGCCGGGTGCCGCGCGCCAATCTGATCGGGGCGCCGGGACAGGGCCTGTCGATCCTGCTGGCCTCCTTGAACAAGTCTCGCCCCTCGATCGCGGCGCATGCGCGCGGCATCGCGCGTGCCGCCTTCAAGGACATGGTTGCCTATGGCAACGACAGGGTGCAGGGCGGCCAGAAGGTGCTGGGCTTCCAGGGCAACCAGTTCACCCTGGCCGACCTGGCCTGCGAGCTGGCGATGCTGGAGGTCTGGATCGACCATGTGGCGCGGCTGGTCGATTCCGGCGAGGAGGACATCGGCCTCGCCGCCTCGGTCGGCAAGCTGCGCGCCTCGGACCTGGCGATGCGGATGGCCACCGAATGCGTGCAGTTCCACGGCGGCTACGGCTATTGCCGGGACTATCGCGCCGAGCGGCTGATGCGCGACGCCAAGATCACCCAGATCTGGGAGGGCACCAACCAGATCCACCGTCAACTCATCGGCCGGAGCTTTTTGCGCAAATGACCAGCATCAGGAAAGTCGCCGTCTGCGGCGCGGGCGGAACCATGGGCGCCGGGATCGCCATCGTCGCGGCGCGGGCGGGGTTCCAGACCATCTGCTTCGACCAATCCGCCGAAGGGCTGGCACGGGCGCGCAAATCCACCGAGGGTTTCGTCGCCAAGACCGTCGAAAAGGGCCGGATGGGCGCCGAGGACGGCGCCGCGCTGCTGGCGCGCCTGACGGACAGCACCGACCTGGCCGATCTGGCCGATTGCGATCTGGTGATCGAGGCGATCTTCGAAAACCTCGCCGCCAAGCAAGATCTGTTCGGCAGGCTGAACGCGATCTGCAAGCCGGAAACCATCTTCGCCTCGAACACATCTACCCTGTCGATCACCCAGATCGCAGGCGGCTGCGGGCGCGAGGATCGGGTGGTGGGGATGCATTTCTGCCTGCCCGCGCAACTGATGAAACTGATCGAGATGTCGCGCGGCCTGAACACCTCGGATACGGTTTTCGCCGCCGCCTGGGCCTTCACCCAAGCCGCCGGGCAATTGCCGGTCGAGACGCAGGACAAGCCGGGCTTCATCCTCAACGCGCTGCTGGTGCCGTTCAACAACGACGTTCTGCGCGCCATCGAGGCGGGCCTGGCGACGCCCGAGGATATCGACACCGCGATCAAGGTGGGGCTGGGCTACAAGATGGGCCCCTGCACGCTGCTCGACCTGATCGGGCTGGACACCCAGGAACGGCTGGGCGAGGCGTTCCATCCGATCACCCTCGACCCGCGCGCCGCCGTGCCGCCGATCCTGCGGCGGATGGTGGCGGCCGGACGGCTGGGCAACAAGTCGGGCCGGGGCCTTCTGGCCGGGCCCGCCCGCGAAAAGGCCACGGCGGCACCGGATTTTGCCCTTGCGGGCGCTGGCGGCCGATCCTTCGCCCCCGATGACGCCTTCCGCGCCCGGGCCTCGGCCAGCGGCCCGGTCACGCTTTGCCTCGGCGGCCATTTCGCCGCCGATCCGGCGAAACTGGCGGTACTGGTCGAGCTGGACACCGAATGCCTGGGCGTCCATACCGGCGAGGATCTGGGGCGCGAGGGCTGCAACACGGTCGGTTTCGCCCGCTACCGCAACGGCGACGATCCGCCCTCGAACCTGATCGAGATCGTCAGCCAGCCCGCCACCGACCCCGCCGCCATCGCGGCCGCGCGGGCGGTCTTCGAGGTCGCGGGCTTCGACACCGTGGTCTGCGCCGACCGCCCCGGCCGGATCGTCGACCGGCTGGTGCGCCCGAAATACAACGACGCGCTGCGCTTTCTGGACGAAGGCCTCGCCAGCGCCGCCGACATGGACAAGACCTGCAGGCTGGGCCTGGGCTATCCCGACGGGCCGCTTGAGCGAGTGGCGCGCGGCGGGCTGGCACGGCACCATGCGGTAACCTCGGCCATCCATGCCATGACCGGCCTGCCCAGCTATGCCCCCGCCCGCGCCGCCGTGGTGGCCGCCCGGCGGGCCGGATCCAGGCCATGAAGGCCGCCGTCGTCCACGATTTCGCGCCTTATCGCAGCCTGGCCCTGGACGAGGTCGCCGCCCCCACGCCCGGCCCGGGCGAGGTGGTAATCGCAGTCGAGGCCTCGGAGGTGAATTTCCCCGACATCCTTCAGGTCGAGGGACGCTACCAGACCCGCGCCGCGCTTCCCTTCGTGCCGGGATTGGGGGCAGTCGGGCGCGTTCTGCGCCTGGGAGAGGGCGTCGCGGAGCTGGCGCCCGGACAGCGCGTGCTGACGCTGCCCGATGGCGGCACCCATGCCGAAGAGGCCAGGGTGCCCGCGCGCTGGTGCTGGCCCGTGCCCGAGGACATCCCCGCCGACATCGGCGCCGCCCTGGGCCTTGCCTATCAGACGGCATGGTTCGCCCTGACCGCCCGCGCCGGATTGCGCCCGGGCGAGCGGGTCCTGGTCACCGGCGCGACCGGCGGCGTCGGTATGGCCGCGGTGCAGCTTGCCCGGGCGCTTGGCGCGGGCCAGGTGATCGCCGCCACCCGGGGCGCGGCAGGCGGGGCGCTGGCTCGGGACCTTGGCGCCGACGCCGCCCTGGACAGCGCGGCGCCGGATCTGGTCGAAAGCCTGCGCGCCGGAGTGCGCGCGCTGACCGGCGGAAGCGGCGTCGATGTGGTGATCGACCCGGTCGGCGGCACGACCGGCGAGGCGGCCTTCCGCACCCTTGGCTGGGAGGGGCGCTTCGTGACGCTCGGCTATGCCTCGGGCGCGGTGCCCGGGCTGAAGGCCAATCACCTACTGGTCAAGAATGTCGCCGTGCTGGGGCTGCAATGGACCGATTACCGCGCCCGCCACCCCGAACGGGTGGCCGAGGCGCAGGCGCGGATCTTCGCCCTCTGGCGCGAAGGAAGGCTGGCGCCGCGCATCTCGCATCGCCTGCCGCTCGCGCGGGTGGCCGAGGCGCTGGAACGGATGGAACAGGGACAGGCGCAGGGCAAGATCGTCCTGCTGCCGGGAAGGTGAGTGGGTCGCATGACGAAAGCCGGTTTGGACAAAGGCGCGGTGGTCGCGGTGATCGGCGCGGGCACCATGGGGGCGGGGATCGCCCAGGTCGCGGCGGCGGCCGGGCATCCGGTGCTGCTTCACGACGCCAAGGAGGGCGCCGCCGAGGCCGGTCTGGCGCGGCTGGCCAGCGGGCTGGAGGGCCAGGTCCGGCGCGGAAGGCTGGCGCAGGACGCGGCCGAGGCGCTGTTCGCGCGGATCAGCGTGGCCCCGGAGCTTGAGGATCTCGGCCCCGCCGCCCTTGCCGTCGAGGCGGTGGTGGAGCGGCTGGAGGTGAAGCAGCAGATCTTCTCGCGGCTGGAGGGGATCCTGACCCAAACCGCCGTGCTGGCAAGCAATACCTCGTCGATCTCGGTCACCGCCATCGGCGCGGGCCTCGCCCGGCCAGGCAATCTGGTGGGGATGCATTTCTTCAACCCCGCCCCGGTGATGAAGCTGGTCGAAGTGGTGTCGGGCCTGGCCACCGACCCCGATGTGGCGGCGCTGGTCCATGCCACCGCGACCGACTGGGGCAAGGTGGCGGTCCATGCCAACTCGACCCCCGGCTTCATCGTCAACCGCGTCGCCCGCGCCTATTACGGCGAGCCCTTGCGGCTTCTGGAAGAGGGGATGGCCGATCCGGCGACGCTGGACGCGCTTCTGACCCGGGGCGGCGGCTTTCGCATGGGGCCCTTCGCGCTGATGGACCTGATCGGCAATGACGTGAACCTCGCCGTCAGCAGATCGGTGTTTGAGGCCTATCACGGCGAGCCGCGCTTCCGCCCCTCGATCCTCCAGCAGGAGATGGTCGCGGCCGGATGGCTGGGACGCAAGAGCGGGCGGGGCTTCTACGACTATTCCGAGGGCGCGCCATCGCCGCAACCGGCCGAAACCGCGCCCGATGCGACGGCAGGGCTTTGGCCCGCCGTGGTGCCGGGGGAGGAGGCCCGGCAAGGCGGCGTGCTGGTCGCCCCGACGGACGGGCGCACCGCCGCCGCGCGGGCGGCGGAAGAGGGCTGCCCAGTTATCCTCACCGACCTTCTGGCCGCCAGCGGCGAAGGGCAAAGGCTGGGCTATGCCGCCTCGCCCGACCTGCCCGCGGCGGCCGAGGCGCGCCTTGTCGCCACGCTGGCGGCGCAGGGGATCAAGGCCACGCGCCTGCCCGACTGGCCGGGGCTGGTGGTCCTGCGCGTGCTGGCGCTGATCGCGAACGAAGGGTTCGAGGCCGTGCAGCAAGGCGTTGCCGCCGAGGCCGACATCGACGCCGCCATGGTCAATGGCGTGAACTATCCGCAAGGGCCGATCGGCTGGGCGCGGCAGATCGGGCTGGACCGCGTGCTCGCGGTTCTGACCCGGCTGCAGGAGGCCACCGGCGACATGCGCTATCGCCCGTCGGTGGCCCTGCGCCGCGCGGCGGGCTGATCGCTCCCCCCCACAGGGCCCGGTCGAAGAGGCGAAAAGGGGCCCCTCAGGCCCCAAGCCGACGGGCCAGAAACTCCAGCACGATGCGCGTCCATTCTTCTGGCCGCTCCCACATCGGCGTATGGCCCGCGCGTGGAATGATCGCGATTTCGCTGCCGGGAACCGCCTCGGCAAGCGCGATGGACTGCTCGGGCGACGCGACCGGATCGGTCGCGCCGGTCAGCGCCAGCACCGGCAGGTCCAGCGCGGCGAAGCGCGCGGCCTCCAGCGGCGACGCCGCATAGGCGTCATGCAACTGCTCGCGCAGTGCCGCTGTCGATGCGCGCAACGCCATCTCGACGAAGAAGGCCAGCGTCTCAGGGTCGCGGTTGCGCGGGTCGAAGTAATTGGGCACCGAAGCCTCGAAGACCCTGCGGTTCTGCTCGGTGGTGCCATAGGCCGCGATCCGCGCCCGTTTGGCCGCATCCATTCCCGGCAATTCGCGATGCCGCGCCAGGGCGTTGCAACTGACGACGGCCCGCAGCCGCCCGGGCCAGAGCGTGGCGAATTCCTGGCTGATCGCGCCACCCAGCGAATGCCCGGCCAGCACCGCGCGGTCGATGTCCAGGCGGTCCAGCAGCGCCTTCAGGTCATGGGCATGGATCGTCATCGAATGGCCGCTGTCCGGTTTGGACGAATGGCCGAAACCACGCTGTTCGTAGCGATAGATGGTGAAGCGGTCGGCGGGCAGCAGCGGCAGCACCCGGTCCCAGGTGCCCGCGCCAAGGCTGTAGCCATGCAAAAGCACCAGCGGCACCGGGCCATGCCCTTGCTGCCACAGCGCCAGTTCGACGCCATCGACGACGGGGATCATCCTTGGTTCAGTCATCCGCGTTTTCCTTGGCCAAGATAGGGTGCGATCCGCCCGCGACGCGCCGGTCCGGGAAAGGTGGCCGCAGCGGGACATGCCGACTGCGGCCACCGGCGCCGCCCGATCCGACAGGGAGCAGGCCGGGGATCGGACGAGCATCCGCCGACCCCGCCCCTTTCCCTTCGCGGAACCGGGCACGGGCATCGACAGGACGGCGACGGGGAGAGCGCGCCGAACCTCAAGGCGCGGGCGCTTCCCGATGCCTGACCCCCGGAGGTGCATGGGGGCAGCACCGGAAAGCGCCCGCAGAGGACGGCCCGCAGGGGCCCCCTCAAGACGGGAAGGCGTCAGGGCGCCTCGATCAGCACGGCCATGCCCTGCCCCGCGCCCATGCACATGCTGACCACGGCCCGTTTCTGCCCGGTGTCGCGCAGGTGCTGCATGGCGGTGATCGCCATCCGCACCCCGGTCGCCCCTGGGGGATGGCCAAGCGAGATGCCGCCACCGTAAAGATTGGTCCTCTCGCGCGAGAGACCCAGTTGCGCCTCGGCATGCAGGTTGACCGAGGCGAAGGCCTCGTTGATCTCCCAATAGTCGATATCCCGCACCGTCAGGTTCTGGCGTTGCAGCAGGCGCTGGATCGCCGGAACCGGGCCGCAACCCATGATCCGGGGCGAAACCCCGACCACGGCCCAGTCGACCAGAACGCCCGCCGGGGTGCCGCCCGCCTTGCGGAAGGCCTCTTCCTCGCCGACCACGACAAAGCCCGCGCCGTCGGTCACGCCGCTGGAATTCCCGGGGGTCACCCGGCCGCCCTCGCGGAACACCGCCGGAAGCTTCGCAAGCTTTTCGGCATTGATGTCGGGGCGCGGAAATTCATCCATGTCGAAAAGCCGCGTGCCGCGCCTTTCCGGCACCTCGACCGGCACGATCTGCCGCGCGAGAAAGCCCGATTGGATCGCCGCCCCCGCGCGCTGCTGGGACATCAGCGCCCAGCCGTCCATCGCCTCGCGCCCATAGCCGAAGTCGTCGGCCAGATTCTCGGCCGTCTCGCCCATCAACTCCAGGCTGAAAGGATCGCGATACGCGAGGTCGAGCGCATCGACCATGGTGCCCGGACCGCGCTTGAGCCCCCAGCGGGCACCGTTCACCCAATAGGGCGCGCGGCTGAAATTCTCGCCCCCACCCGCCAGCGCCAGGCTGCCATGGCCGGAAAGGATCTGCTCGGCCGCCGTGACGATGGCCTGCGTCCCCGAGGAACAGGCCCGGCTGACGTTGATCGCGGCGCTGGCCTCGGGCAGGCCCGAATTCAGCGCGATGACGCGCGAGGCCAGAAAGCCCTCCTGATCCACAGGCATCACATTGCCCCAGACCAGATGGTCCAGTGCGGCGGCCGGGATGGCGGAGTCCGCAATGGCCGCCTCGGCCGCGATCTGGCCCAGGCGCACCATGGGAACGTCTTTCAACGACCTGCCGTAATCGCCGAACGGGGTGCGCTTGCCAGCCGACAGAACGATTCTCTTCATCTTCTCGCTTTCCGTAAGTTTGGCCTTGCCCATCCCCCAGCAAGCGCCGTGCCGGTCGCCGCCGCCGCGCAGAAATCCGCCGCCTTCAAGGCGCCACGGGCTGGCACGGAAATTGTGACGCCTCATCCTGCATGAATGGAGGATCACATGGCACGTCTGGAAGGCAAGACCGCAATCATCACCGGCGCGGGCACCGGGATCGGCCGCGCGGCGGGCGAGCTGTTCGCGGCAAAGGGCGCCAATGTGGTCCTGGCCGACATCGACGGCCCGGCCGTGGAGGAGACCGCCGCAAGGATCGCGGCGGCGGGCGGGCGGGCCATGGCCATCACCTGCGACATCACCGAAGAGGCGAGTGTCGCCGCCCTGATGGCGCGGGCCATCGACGGCTTCGGGCGGATCGACGTGCTTTACAACAACGCCGGGGGCAGCTCGCGCGAGGACGGCCCGGTGACCGAGGTGGCGCTGGAGGAATTCTGGCGCACCTTGCGGCTGGACCTTTACGGCACCGTGCTGTGCAGCCGCCTGGCCATCCCGCATATCGTCGCCGCCGGGGGCGGGGCGGTGGTCAACACCGGCTCGATGGTGGCAGCCTATGGGCGACAGGGCGCGCATTCCTATACCGCGGCCAAGGGCGGGATCACCTCGCTCACCCGGGCGATGGCGGCGGAATATGCCGCCCAGGGCGTCCGGGTGAATGCGGTCGCGCCGGGGATCACCCGCAGCCCGCGAGTCGAGGCCCGGCTGGCCGAGGGCCGGATCCGGCAAAGCGACCTGGATCGCCACAGGCTGGGCCTGCCCGAGCCGATCGACATCGCCCAGGCGGCGCTGTTCCTGGCCAGCGACGCCGCCCGCAGGATCACCGGCCACGTCCTTCCCGTGGACAGCGGCATGACCGCCTTCTAGCCAATTGTCGCTGCGGCGGGCACAGATCCTGCCGCAACGGTCGCCTCGACGGACAAAAGGCGCGGGCCGGGCGCCGCCGCGCAGCCCCGCCCATCTGGCACGCGGCTTGCAGGAGGGATTTCAAGCGCCGCGATCACAATTCAGCCACGGAGCCCGGATGCCGCCGTTCCTGACCCTGCATCACCCCCGAAGTGCCGCCGCCTATTACCGGACGGGCCTCTGGCAGGACGACACCTTCTACACGCTCTTGCGCCGCAATGCCGATCTTGCCCCGCAGCGGCTGGCGCTGGTCGACGGCGGGACGGGGATGGACTGGCGGACGCTTCTCGCGCGGGTGGACGGGCTGGCCGCCGATCTGGGCACCTACGGTCTGCGCACCGGGGACCGGGTTTGCGGCTGGATGCCCAACCGCGCCGAGATGGTCATCGCCATGCTGGCCTGTTCGCGCGAGGGCTATGCCTTTAACCCTTCGCTGCACCGCAGTCATACCGCCGCCGAGGTGGGCCAGCTTCTGAACGGGCTTTCGGCCCGGGCGCTGCTGATGGAAGAAGGCTGGGGCGCCGATGCCGAGACCGCCAATCTCACCGCGATCCTTGCCGGAGTGGCCAGCCTGAAGGCGGTCTATACCCCGGAAAGCTTTCCCGCTCCGGGGCCGAACCGCAGCGCCTGGCAGAGCGACCCGGATGCGGTGGCCTATCTCGCGCATACCTCGGGATCAAGCGGCGCACCCAAGTGCGTGATGCATTCGGCGAACACGCTGCTGGCGAATGCGCGCGAACTGGCGCGGGACTGGCGGCTTGATCCCGAAACGGTGATCTATCCGGTCTCACCCCTGTCGCATCACATCGCCTGGGTCGCCTTCGGGCAATGGCTGCTGACCGGCTGCCGCTACGTGCTGAACAATCCGCCGCCCGGCATGTCGACGCTGGACTGGATCATCGCCAGCGGCGCGACCTATGTGCTGGGGGTGCCGACCCATGCGCTGGACCTCATCGCGGAAGAGGCGCGGCGCGGCTGCGGATTTGGCCGCATCCGGCAATTCTACCTTGCCGGCGCGCCGATCCCCGCCGAGCTATGCGAGGATTTCCGCGCCAGGGGCATCATTCCGCAGAATGTCTACGGCATGACCGAGAATTCCTCGCACCACTACACATTGCCCGGCGACGGCCCTCGGATCGTCTCCACCACCTGCGGGCGGGGCGGGCAGGCCTATGAGGTGCGGATCTTCGACGAATCCGACCCCGACCGCGCATTGCCGCCCGGCCAGGTCGGCCAGATCGGCGGGCGGGGCGCGGCGCTGATGCTGGGCTATTTCGCCAACCAGCGCGCGACCGAAACCAGCTTCAACCGCGAAGGCTGGTTCATGTCGGGCGATCTGGGGATGCTTGATGCAGAGGGCAACCTGAAGGTGGTGGGCCGACTGAAGGATGCGATCATCCGGGGCGGCCACAACATCTATCCCGCGCATATCGAGCAGGCGGCGCTGACCCATCCCGGGGTGCGCCAGGCGGCCTGCGTGCCGGTCCCGGACCGTCGTCTGGGGGAAAGGGTCTGCCTCGCGCTCAGCGGCGGGGCCAGTCCCGACGAGGTGCTGGCGGTGCTGCGCGGGCGCGGCCTGTCGAAATACGACATGCCCGAATACATGCTGAACCTGCCCGCCCTGCCGGTGCTTCCCAGCGGCAAGATCCACAAGCGCGAGTTGAGCGAGCGCATCCGCCGCCGCGAGCTGGAGCCCGTCATGGTCACCCCGCAGCGCCGCGGCGAGGCGCCGCGCGGCATGGCGCGGATGACGAAACCCTGATCCCGGCCAGGCGCACAGCGCCGAAAGCAGAGGGCCCCCGGATCCGCTCCGGGGGCCCTTCGTCTATTGCCCACAGGGTCAATCCGGCAGGCAGGCCAGGCGCCGCAGGTGATGGGTGGAATTGCCAAAACGCGCCTCGATCGCCAGAAGACGGCGGTAGTAATGGCCGATGGCATATTCCTCGGTCATGCCGATCCCGCCATGCAACTGCACCATGTCGGCCCCCATCGCATTGCCGCTGCGCCCGATCAGCGCCTTGGCGGCGGCGACCGCCCGCCGACGCGGCCCCGGGCCCGCCGCCCGCCCGGCAAGCGCGGCGAAAAGGCTTGAGCGCGCCTGTTCGACCATCACGAAAGCATCCGCCATCCGGTGCTGAAGCGCCTGGAAAGAGCCGATGGCCACCCCGAACTGCTTGCGGGTCTTTAGGTAGTCATTGGTCAGCCACAGCGCCGCCTCCATCGCGCCGACCGCCTCGGCGCAGGTGGCGATGATCGCGGCATCGGTGGCCTCCTCCAGCGCCGCGCCGCAATCGCACGCGATCAGGGCTTCGGCCGGAAGCGCCAGCCCGTCCAGCGCCAGATCCGCCGCCGGATAGAAATCCAGCGTGCGGCAGGGCGCCAGCCGCGCCGGATCGGGCGCGTCCAACCGGAACAGCCCGATCCCGTCGAAAGCGCCATCGGCCGAGACCGCCGTGACCAGCAGGCTGTCGGCCCCCGGCGCGCCGATCACCACCGACTTGCGTCCCGCCAGAACGAAGCCATCGCCGCTTCGCCGCGCGGTTGTGGCGACCGCCAGCGCATCGCCCGCCCCCTCGGGCTCGGCCGAGGCGAGGGCCGCGACCTTCGTGCCCTCCATCAGCCCCTCGACCAGATCGGAGGCAAGGCCGAGCGCGCCCAGCAGACCCCCGGCATGGACGACCGAGGCCGCGAAGGGCTCGGCCACCAGATGGCGGCCGAATTCCTGCATCACCAGCGCAGTTTCGATCCCGGCGCCACCAAGACCGCCCTGCGCCTCGGGAATATCGGTCATGGACGCGCCCAGTTCGGCCAGCGCCCGTCGCAGCGCAGGCCCCGAGGCGCCGCGGCCGAAGCCTTCCAGCGTGCGGCGCACGCCATCGCGGAACAGTTCCTGTTCGGGGGTCAGTCGGAAATCCATCATGTCAGAGCCCCAGAATCCGCTTGGCGATGATGTTGCGATGGATCTCGTTGCTGCCCGCATAGATCGAGACCGAACGGTTGTAGAGGCTGCGCGAGGCCAGCCCGGGCGCGCCGTCGGGACCGATCCGCAGGTCGCCCTCTCCGATATGGGGGTCGGGGTAATAGACGGTGCCGTATTCCCCCAGGGCCTCGACCGCCAGGTCGGAAAGCTTCTGCTGAAGGTCCGAGCCGCGCAGCTTCAGGGTCGAGGTGATGGGCGAAGGCTCACCCCCCCGCTTTTCCTCGCTCAGCACCCGCAGGACGGAAAATTCCAGCGCCATCAGTTCGGCCTCGGCCTCGGCCACCTTCAGGATGAAGGCCGGATCCCCGGCCAGCCTGCCACCATTTGCGGTGCGGGCCAGTTCCTTCACCCGGCGCAGCTCGCGCTTCGAACGCGGCACCTGCGCGGAATCGGTGCGCTCATTGGCCAGAAGGAATTTGGCATAGCTCCAGCCCTTGCCCTCTTCGCCGACCAGATTGGCCGCCGGAACGCGCACATTGTCGAGAAAGACCTCATTGACGGAATGGCCGCCGTCGATCGAGATGATCGGCCGCACCGTCAGCCCGGGCGCGTCCATATCCGCCAGCAGGAAAGAGATCCCCTGCTGCTGCCTCGGGTGGACCGAGGTGCGGACCAGCAGGAAGATCCGGTTGGCGTGATGGCCGTCGGTGGTCCAGGTCTTCTGGCCGTTGACGACCCAATGGTCGCCGTCCAGCTCTGCCCGGGTGCGCACCGCGGCCAGATCGGATCCGGCGCCGGGTTCGGAAAAGCCCTGGCACCAGAAGTCCGAGCCATCCAGGATGCGCGGCAGGTATTCCGCCTTCTGCGCGGCCGAGCCGAAGCTGTAGATCACCGGCCCGACCAGCGACAGGCCGAAGACGTTGATCAGCGGCGCGTCGGCGGCCATGCATTCCTCGGCGAAGATATGCTGCTGCATCGGCGTCCAGCCGGGGCCGCCGTATTCGACGGGCCAATGCGGCGCCGACCAGCCCCTTGCCGCCAGGATCCGGTGCCAGGCGACCAGGTCCTGCTTCAGGTGGTGGAAACCCGATCCGATGCGCCGGGCGATATCCGAGGGCAGGTTTTCCGCGATGAAGGCCCGCACCTCGGCGCGGAAGCCCGCATCGGGGGGATCTGGAGTCAGGTTCATGCGGCACCGCCTTTCGGATCCTCGAAGATGCGGCCGCCCGCGGCGGCGGCGCGGCGCAAGCTCTCGGCGGGGCGCAGGGTCTCGTCGCCGGTCTCCTCGGCCATCCGGTCCAGCGCAGCCACCAGCGCGGGCGCGCCAATCGTCTCGGCCCAGGCCATCGGCCCGGTCTTGTCCGCGGGCCAGCCATAGCCATGGCGCCAGATCGTGTCGATGTCCCCGGCCGAATCCGCGATCCCCTCTTCAAGGATGCGGATGCCTTCGTTGACCAGCGGGTAAAGCTGCCGCTCCAGCAGTTCGGCCCCGGTGAAACCGCGCGGCCTGTGGCCAAGCTCGGCGCCAAGGCGCCTGCACAGGGCCTCGACCTCGGGATCGGCAAGGGCCTCGCGCCCGCCCGGCGCATAGCGGTAGAACCCCGCGCCGGACTTCTGGCCGTGGCGGCCCATCGCCACCAGCGCGTCCGAGACCGGGCGGACCTCTCCCCTCGGCTGGCGGATGCGCCATTCCACATCGAGGCCCGAGAGGTCCATCATCGCATGCTGACCCATCGGAAAGCCGAAGGCGGTCAGCGCGGCATCGTTCTGCGAGGGCGTCGCGCCCTCCAGCAGCATGCGTTCCGACTGGGCCGCGCGGGCAAACAACATCCGGTTGCCGACGAAGCCGAAACAGACCCCGACGACGACCGGCACCTTGCCCAGCAGGCGGCCGATCCCGGCGGCGCGGGCGACCACCTCGGCCGAGGTCGCCTTGCCGCGCACGACCTCCAGCAGCTTCATCACATTGGCGGGGCTGAAGTAATGCATCCCAAGAACCCGGGCCGGATGGCGGCTGGCGGCCGCGATCTGGTCGATATCCAGCGTCGAGGTGTTCGAGGCGATGATCGCCCCCGGCGCCAGCACATCGTCGAGCCGCCGCACCAGATCCAGCTTGGCGACCATGTCCTCGAAGATCGCCTCGGTGACGATATCGGAACCGGCCAGGTCGCCGATCTCCAGCGTGCCGGTGATGCGGGCGATCCGCGCCTCGGCCTCGGCGGGATCGAGGCGGCCGCGCTCCACGCTGCGGCGGTAGTTCTTCGCGATGATGCCAAGGCCGCGTTCCAGCGCCGCGCCCTCGGCATCCAGCAATGTCACCTGGATCCCGGCATTGGCATAGGCCATGGCGATGCCGCCGCCCATCGTGCCCGAACCCACGACGCCCGCGCGGGCGATCGATGCAGATCTGTCCATCGGAAAGTCCTTTCTGGCGCTGCCGCCGCTCAGGCGGTCGGCAGACGATAATCCCTGAGGCTCTTGCGAAGCTCGGCCTTGCTGATCTTGCCGGTGGCGGTATGGGGGATGCTGTCCACGACAAGGACATCGTCGGGATACCACCATTTCGCCACCCGGCCCTCGAAATGGCGCAGAAGTTCGGCCCGGGCGACATGCGCCCCCGAACGCGGCACCACGACCAGAAGCGGCCGCTCGTCCCATTTGGGATGCGCGACCGCGATCACCGCCGCCTCGGCCACGGCGGGATGGCTGGCGGCGATGTTCTCAAGATCAATCGAGCTGATCCATTCGCCGCCGGACTTGATCATGTCCTTGGAACGGTCCACCACCCGGATGAAGCCGTCCGGGTCGATGGTGCAGACATCGCCGGTCTTCAGCCAGCCATCGGTGGTGATGTTGTCGGCGGTGGATTTCGGATCCCGGTAATATTCGCCGATCACCCAGGGCCCGCGAACATAAAGATCGCCGCGGGCGATCCCGTCATGGGGCAGTTCCCGGCACGCCTCGTCGGTGATCCTTGCGTCTACCAGGCTGGGCGGGCGGCCCTGCGACTGGTTGACGGCATCGAGCGCGGCCTGCCCGGCCTGCCAATGGTGATGCTTGGGGGCGGCGACGGCGCCCATCGGGCTCATCTCGGTCATGCCCCAGGCCTGGACGATGCGCACGCCGTAGCCATCGCGGAAGGCCTCGACCATCGCCTGAGGAACCGCGGAACCGCCGATCAAGAGCTTGCGCAGGCTGGAAAGCTTCAGCCCCCGGGGCTCCATATGCAGCAGCAGCCCCTGCCAGACCGTCGGCACGCCAAGCGCCAGCGTCACCTTCTCGGCCTCGATCAGGTCATAAAGCGTGGCACCGTCCAGATGGCGACCCGGCAGCACCAGCTTGGCGCCCGAGGAGATCGCCGAATAGGGAATGCCCCAGGCGTTGCCATGGAACATCGGCACCACCGGCAGGATGCATTCGCCGCCCGAAACCCCGTGCCCGTCCACCGCACAGGCCGAAAGCGTGTGCAGGATGGTCGAGCGGTGGCTGTAGAGCGCGCCGCGCGGATCGCCGGTGGTCCCCGAAGTGTAGCACAGCGACGAGGCGGTGCGTTCGTCGAACTCGGGCCAGTCGAAGGCGTCGCTTTCGGGGGCGATGAAATCCTCGTAGCTGACCAGCGGCAAGGCCGAATCCGGGAGCGCCGCACGCGGGGCAAGCGCGACGAAGGTCTCGATCGTGGTCAGTTCCGACGCCAGATCCTCGATCATCTCAAGGAAGGAGAGGTCGAAGAACAGGACCCGGTTCTCGGCATGGTTGATGATGAAGCGGATCTGTTCGCGGAACAGTCGCGGATTGACCGTATGCAGCACCGCGCCGATGCCCGAGATGCCGTAGTAGAGTTCCAGATGCCGGTGGGTGTTCCAGGCCAGCGTCGCAACCCGGTCGCCCGGGCGGATGCCGCGACGCACCAGCGCATTGGCCAGCTTTTTCATGCGGCGATGCGCGTCGCGATAGGTGTAGCGGCAAAGACTGTCGTCCACCTCGCGGTAGACGATCTCGACATTGCCGTGGAACCGCGCCGCCTGCTCGATCAGCGACGAGATCAACAGCGGCCTGTCCATCATAAGACCCAACATTCCCGGCTGGCCTCCCCTTACAGCTTCCTGCCGCTGCGGTTTCAGCAAGCTGCGTGCCAGTCGCGGGCGGATCGTCCCTGCCCGAAAGCACCGGCAGCGCGCGCGGGACCGCTCAGCCCTGGTCAGCCCTGGGCGGCGTCGTCCTGCGCCCCGAGCAATTTGTAGAGATACGAGCGCGAAATCCCCAGCGTTTCGGCCACCCGGCGCTTGTTGCCGCCGAACCGCTCCATGGCGCGGGCGACGGCTTTCTTCTCCAGATCCTCGATCATGTCGCGCATGGGCAGGATCCGGCTGTCTTCCTCGACGACAGCCGGACGTGCCCGGGCCGAGGACATCCCCGGCACGATATCCTGGTCGCTGTGCCGGATCAGCGTGTCGGCATCGATGACGCCCCCTTCGCAGAAGACCAGCGCGCGCTCGGTCTCGTGACGCAACTGGCGAACATTGCCGGGCCAGTGCTGGTCCATCAGGTAGTCCAGCGCATCCTGGGTCACCCGGGGCAGGGGCTGTCCGTAGCGCGAACACAGGTCCTTGAGCGTATGGTCCACCAATGCCGGGATGTCGTCGATCCGGCGGCGCAGCGGCGGCACGTCGATGACGATGGCCGAGATGCGGTAATAGAGGTCAAGCCGGAACTTCTCTTCGGCGATCATCTCGCGCAGGTCGCGGTTGGTCGCGGTGACCAGGCGAAAATCCACCTCGCGCGCGGCGCCGCCGCCGATCCGCTCGATCCGGCGGTCCTGCAACACGCGCAGCAGCTTGACCTGCACCTCGGGCGGGGTGTCGCCGATCTCGTCCAGGAAGATCGTGCCCTTGTCGGCCTGTTCGAACTTGCCCTTGCGGCCCTTGCGGTCGGCGCCGGTGAAGGCGCCGGATTCGTAGCCGAAAAGCTCGGCCTCGACCAGGGTTGCGGGCAAGGCCGCCGAGTTCAGCGTCACCATCTGGGTGTCGCGGCGCGGCGAGAGCCGGTGGATGGCATGGGCGACCAGCTCTTTGCCGGTGCCGCTTTCGCCCCGGATATGGACCGGGATCTCCAGGGGCGCGACCTTGGCGATCTCGGCCCGCAGCCGCTGCATCGCCGGGCTGTTTCCGACAAGGCTCTCAAGCCCGTATCGGTTACTGCGCAGGGCCTGGGTCTCGCGCCGGTAGAACTGCACCTCGCTTTCGAGCGTGCTGATGCGCTTGAGCAGATCCTCGACCTGACGCGGCCCCTTGAACATCACCCGGCCGATGGCGCCGACCACCCTGCCCTCGCGGCGGATCGGTATGCGCGAGACCACGCGTTCGGTGTCGCCGATCTTTTGCAGGACGCCGACCTCGGCCTTGCCCTCGGCCAGCACGCGGTCGAGCCGGGTGTTCTCGATCACGTCGCGGACGGCGCGGCCATTGCCACCCCCGGGCGACAGGCCGAAGAACCTTTCATGCACGGGCGAGATGAAGACCAGCCGCCCCTTGGCGTCGACGACGGTCATCGCCTCGAACGGGTCGGCCACCAGATGCGAAAAAACATCATAGGCAAAATCGACCGACCCGATGAAATCCAGCAGCGCATTGCCCGGCGGACAGCTTATCACGACCATCTCGCCATGACTATGCGGCGCCAGCAGCAGCACATGGCCCTGCCGGTCCAGCGTCAGGGCCATGATCCGCCGCTCGCGCAGCTCGGCCATCCAGGCCGGATCCATGACCAGGGCGCGAATGCGCAGATCCTCTCCGATTCCAGTGGCTTGCTGGATGCGCCCCTCGGCATCCATCAGCACGATCCCGGTGATCGCGTGCTCTCCTCCGGCGATCATCAGCCCTCCCCCGGCCATGTATCCCTTGCGGACACTCTATTGTCGGCCACGCCGGGCGCAAGACAAATCGCCCCGGCCCCGGCCCCGCTGGCGGATGGAACCCTGCCTTTCCGACAATCATCGCGAAAATCTCAAAAGTTGGCACGCCGCTTGCTGAACCCTATGCTGAGCACAGGGAGGAAGCCTGCCACGACCGCGCCACGGGCCGTTTCGGACCGGGCGGAACCGCCACGGGGCGGCGCAGGGCGGCATGATTTCCTGAGAGACCATGAGGAGGACGCCGGATGGAATTCAAGGAAATCACCTATGAGGAACGGGGGCCGGTCGGCGTCCTGACCCTCAATCGCCCCGAGGACGGCAACATGTTCACCCAGACCATGTGCCACGAGATCCGCGACTGCATCGAGGCCGTCCGGCGCGAGACGTGGACCCGCGTCCTCGTGCTGACCGGCGCGGGAGAGCGGTTCTTCTGCATCGGCGGGCGCAAGACCGGCATGGAAGACAGCACGCTTTACGCGGGCACCCTGCCGACGCTTGAGATGTATGAGGCCATCGACAAGCTGCAAAAGCCGGTCATCGCCTCGGTCAACGGTTTCGCGGTCGGCGGCGGCAATGTGCTGCAAATGGTCTGCGACCTGACCATCGCCAAGGAAAGCGCGGTGTTCCGGCAGGTCGGGCCGATGATGGGATCGTTCGACGCCGGCTATGGCACCTGGTATCTGGAAGACCTGGTCGGCAAGAAGAAGGCCAAGGAGATCTGGTATCGCAACCCGAAGATCACCGCCGCCGAGGCGCTGTCGCTGGGCCTGATCAACAAGGTGGTTCCCGATGCCGATCTGGCCGGGGCGACCATGGAATTCGCGCTTGAAGTGGCCGATCGCGGCGCTTTCGCGCTGGCCTCGATCAAGGCCGCGTTCAACGCCCGGCATGGCGGGGTCTCGGGCCTGTCGCGCATGGCGCACGACCTGCTTCTGCGTGCCTATCTGGAATCGGACGAGCATCAGGAACTGGCCGATGCCTTCGCCGAAAAGCGCAAGCCCGACCCGTCGAAATTCGGACATTGAGGCCAGGAGATGAGCGTTACCCTCACCACTCGCGGCGACTGCGCCCTCATCACCCTCGACCGCCCGGCGGCGCTGAACGCGCTCTCGTTCGACGTCATCACCCGCATCGGCGCCGCCATTGACGAGGTGGCGACGATGAAGGTGCGGGCATTGGTCATCACCGGCGCGGGGACGAAATCCTTCTGCGCCGGGGCGGATATCAAGGAACTCCAGAACCGCTCGATGATCGAGCAGCGCCGCGGCGTCGAATTCGGCCAGGCCACCTTCGCCAGGCTGGACCGGCTCGGCCTGGCCTCAATCGCGGCGATCAACGGCTATGCCTTCGGCGGCGGGCTGGAGCTGGCACTGGCCTGCACCTTCCGCATCGCGGCCCCGACGGCAAAGCTCGGCCTGCCGGAAATCAAGCTGGGCCTGATCCCGGGCTATGGCGGCACGCAGCGCCTGCCGCGCGTCGTCGGCCCGGCCCGCGCGCTTGAACTGATCATGACCGGCCGCACCGTCGAGGCCCAGGAGGCGCTGGCCATCGGCCTCGTGAACCGCATCGCCGGGGGCGATACCGTCGAGGCCGCGCTGGATTTCGCCACAGGCTTCACGCGCTACGGCCTGCCCGCGCTGGAACTGGCGCGCCGCGCGGTCCTGCGCAGCCTGGACGCCCCGCTGCACGAAGGACTGGAGACCGAGGCCGATCTCAGCACTCTGGCCTATCAGACCCGCGATGCCGTCGAAGGGCTGCAAGCCTTCGTCGACAAGCGCAAACCCGAATTCAAGGACATCTGATGGCAGCACGCCCCGGCCGATCCTGGAGGAGGGTCGGCCGGGGCTTCATCGGGAGGGGAAAACCACAATGACGATCCGAAACGGTTGCATGCCCGCAAGTCTCCGACACGACAGGGGGCGCGGCCCGAAAGGGGGCCGGGGATGAACATGCGCGTCGATCACAGGCAGGCGCTTCAGACCGCCCTTTCGCCGCAGATGCTGCAATCGGTCGAACTGTTGCACATGACCGCGCTTGACCTTCATGCCTTCGTCGCCGCCGAGGTCGAGCAGAACCCCTTCCTGGAAAGCGACGGTCCCGCGCCGACGCCCACGGCGCCCGCCGCTGGCCCGCCCCCGCCTGGGCGCGGCGCGGGGGCTGGCGGCGCCAGCGATTTCGACCGCGCGGCGCTGGTGGCCGACCACCTCTCGCTGCATGAAAGCCTTGAGCAGCAATTCGGCCTGCTGACCCGCGATCCGGTGCTGCGCCATATCGGCATGCACCTTATCCGCGCGCTGACCCCGGATGGCTATCTGGACGACCCCCTGGATCTGATCGCGCTTCAGGCCGGGACCAATCCCCTGCGCGCGTCCGAGGTCCTGAAGATGGTGCAAAGCCTTCAACCCAGCGGCATCGGCGCCCGCAACCTTGCCGAATGCCTGGCCCTGCAACTGCGCGAAAACAACCGGCTGGATCCGGCGATGCAGGCGCTGCTCGACAATCTGCCGCTGATGGCGCGCGGCGATCTTGCGGCCCTGCGGCGGCTGTGCGGGGTGGGCGAGGACGACCTGCGCGAGATGTTCGCCGAGATCCGCCGCCTCGACCCGCGCCCGGGACGCGCCTTCGACAGCGCCCCGCTGCAACTGGTGGTCCCCGATGTCTTCGTCACCCGCGCCGCCGACGGCGGCTGGGGGATCCGGGTCAACGAGGCCGCCCTGCCCCGGGTCCTGGTCAACATGAGCTATTACCACGAATTGCGCCGCGACCTGAAAAGCGCCGAGAACCGCAGCTATCTGAGCAACCGGATGCGCGCCGCCAACTGGCTGGTGCAGGGGCTGGACCAACGGATGCGCACCGTCCTGAACGTGGCGACCGAGATCGTGCGCCAGCAAGCCGATTTCTTCGACGGCGGGATCGAGCGACTGCGGCCGCTGCGGCTGCGCGACATCGCCGATACGCTGGGCATCCACGAATCGACCGTCTCGCGCGTGACCTCGAACAAGTCTATGGCAACGCCCTGCGGGACGTTGCCGATGAAGTTCTTCTTCCCCACCGCGATCGGCAGCGCGGGAGAGGGCGGCAGCCATGCCGCCGATACCGTCCGCCACCGCATCCGCGAAATCATCAAGGCCGAACCCGCCCGCCGCCCGCTGTCCGACGGCGCCATCGCCGCCCGGCTTGAGGCGATGGACATCCGCATCGCGCGGCGCACCGTCACCAAATACCGCGAGGCGATGAACATCGCCTCATCGGTGGAACGCGCGCGTCAGGCGGCCAGACGACCGGCGGCCTGAAGACGAAACGGCGATCTCAAGGCCCGCGACCTGAAGACCGGCCGCTTGACGGCGCAAGGCAGCCTCCGGCGGTCCGCGCCAAGCCAGCCACCCCGATGGCACGCGCCTTGCAGGCGGGGCTTCGGACCGGGACGGCGCGCCTTGGTCGGGGGCCGTTTCGCCATGCTGCGCGGCGACCTGGCCGGGCCGGGGCCGCATTCGGAAATACGCGCAAGCCACGCGCGACAAAGGGAAGGGAAGACGCATGAAGATCCTCGTGCCTGTCAAGCGGGTGATTGACTACAACGTTAAGGTCCGGGTGAAATCTGACGGGTCTGGCGTTGACCTTGCGAATGTGAAGATGTCGATGAACCCGTTCGACGAGATCGCGGTTGAAGAGGCGA
>NZ_JBEFZE010000008.1:0-154288 GCF_042762395.1 Pseudogemmobacter sonorensis | reverse complement strand
CAAGCAGTCAGTGGCGCAACATGTGCAGACTATTGTGCAGCAAAATAAGCCGCCCTGACGGAACGAGAAGGAAAAAATCCTTTTAAATCAATGACTTAAGTATCAATATGACATGAAATATGGCGGACAGTGAGGGATTCGAACCCTCGAGACGGTTCCCCGCCTACACACTTTCCAGGCGTGCGCCTTCGACCACTCGGCCAACTGTCCATCGGGGGCCCTTATACCTATCGCAAGGGCGGGGGCAAGCGGTCTTTGGCGATGGCTTTTCCGATGCGGGGCGGCGGCATCAGGCGCAGGACGGGGCGTCTGATCGCCCTGTCGCGGCGCGGGGTGGCCTGCGTGGTCGTGGCGCTTGCGTGACGGGCTTGTCCCATGGGCCATCCTGCGATCCTGCGATCCTGCCAAAGGATCTCACCGGCAAACACACATCGCTAGCGCCCTGTCGGCTGGCGGGGCGGCGCAGGGCTCGGGGCGGTCACCCGGGGCCGGGCGGGAGCTTGGGTCGAAGCCGGTCAGGGCCCGGGCTGTCGGAGCGGCGCGGATCCGCATCACCGGCGCCCGGATAGCGGCCGATCGCGTCCGTCCGGGCGACCGCCCAAGCGCCGGTCACTCGGCCAGGGCCAGCGAGACGCGGCGGTTCACCCGGCCCTTTTTCTCGACCTTCTCCAGCACGACCCGGCCGATCTCGGCGGTGCGGGCGACATGGGTGCCGCCGCAGGGCTGCAGATCGACCTGGCGCGCCTCGGTCCCGATGCGGACCAGCCTCACCCGGCCCTGCCCCACCGGCGGACGCACCGAGAGCGTCTTGACCAGCCCGGGGCTCGCGGCGAGTTCCGCGTCGGTGATCCAGCTTTCGCTGACCTTCAGGTCGAGGCCGATCAGCTCGTTCAGCCGCTCTTCCAGCAGGGCCAGGTTCTCCGGCGGCTCGGGCATGTCGAAATCGAGCCGCCCGCGCCCGGCCCCGATCTGGCCGCCGGTGACCGGCAGCGGGATCACCACCGACAGCAGATGCAGCGCGGTATGGACGCGCATATGGCGGTGGCGGCGGTCCCAGTCGAGCACCTGGCGCAGCTCCGCCCCCACCGGCGGCAGGGCCAGCGGCTCGGCCGGGACCAGCGCCACGCCGCCGTCCGGGCGCTTCACCGCGGTCGCGACCGGAAGCCGCCCCCCTTCCCAGATCAGCCAGCCGCTGTCACCGGGCTGGCCGCCGCCGGTCGGGTAGAACACCGTCCGGTCGAGGACCACGCCGCCCTCGTCGGTCAGGGCGGCGACGCGGGCGGGGGCCTCTTGCAGATATGGGTCGGTGCGGAACAGCGGTTCGGTGGTCATGTCGGCGCTCCGTCGGCGGGTTTCGAGGGGGAGGAGGCGGCGCCCGTCGGCCGCGCTTCGGCAAGGCCCCCCGAAAGCCCCCCCGAAAGCCCCGGCGCGGCGAAGGCCCGGCCCAGGTCATCGGGATTGCCCAGGGTGATCTCGGCCGAGGTCGAGGGCATTTCGATCCCCTCCTCGGCGAAACGCTGCACGATCAGGTGGTTGATGTCGTTGCGGACCCCGCCCGAGAAATTCACGTCGCGCAGGATCAGCCGCATCTCGAAATTCAGCGCGCCGCTGCCGAAGCTTTGCAGCAGGATGGCCGGGGGCGGGTTCAGCACCACCATCGGCTGGGCCTCGGCGATCTCGCGCAGGATGGCCTCGACCCGGCGGCTATCCTGGCCGAGCGCGACCGCGACCGGCACGATCAGCCGCCCGGCCAGGCTGAACCGGGTCCAGTTCGTCACGCGCTGGCTGATCAGGTCGGAATTCGGCACCAGCACAACGTTGCGGTCGAAGGTCTGGATCCGGGTCGAGCGCACCGAGATCACCTTGACGATGCCCTGGGTGGTGCCGACCTCGATCCAGTCGCCCTCGGAGACCGGGCGCTCGATCATCAGGATGATGCCAGAGACGAAGTTCTGCACGATGTTCTGAAGCCCGAAGCCGATCCCCACCGACAGCGCCGAGGCAAAGATGGCAAGGCCCGAAAGGTCGATCCCGGTCGCGTTGAACGCCAGCAGCGCCGACAGGAAGATACCGACATAGCCCATGCCCGAGACCAGCGCGTTCTGGCCGCCGCGCTCCATTCGGGTGCGCGGCAGGATGGTGCTGCGCAACGTGCCCTGAAGCAGCCGCGTCACCATGTAGCCCGCGACGAAGATCACCGCGAAGACGATGAAATCCGTGGGCGAGATCCGGGTCTCGCCCATCTGGAACCCCTCGCGGAAGCGGGTCCACAGCTCGGTCAGGTCCGACAGCCGCGCGCCCCAGATCAGGGCGAAGAGCGGCAGCGACAGCAGGGTCAGCACCAGGCCGATCAGGACCGGAACCAGCCCCTCGCCGCTTTCTGCATCGCTCAGCCGCGCGACCATGGCCCACAGGTCCGACAGCAGCTCCTGCAGGACCAGAAGCAGCATCAGAAGGCCCAGGGACAGCATGGCCGGGAACACCAGCGCCTTGGCGGCGGCGACATAGCCGAAGGCCGCCAGCAGCGGGCCGACGATGCCCAGCACGACGCAGCCCTGCCCCAGAAGCCCGGTGAGCTTGAGCGCGTAGGAGGCCGCCTGCCCCGCCCCCCCCGATTGCGACGCCAGCTTCAGCAGCCGCCCCGTGCGCCAAAGCAAAAGCCCTCCCGCGCACAGGATCGGAAAGCTTGCGACCGAGGTCACCGCATTGGCATAGGCCTGCGACCCCATGGAGATGGCGCGCAAGGCCTCCCACACCACCACAAGGCCCATCATCGCGGCCAGGAAACGGCCCTCGGCCCGGCGCTCCACCGGCAGGGGCAGGATCGGCGCATCCTCCTCGACGCGGGGAAAGGCCCGGCCGCCCAGCCAGATCGACAGGAACAGCGTCAGCCCCAGGAAGGGCAGCGCCCGCGCGATGGCGCCAATGATGTCGCCCGGGATCCCGGTCAGGATCAGCGCGGTCGAAAGCGCCACGGCGCCAAGCGTGGGCACCACCACCTGCCCGATCGAGGCGAGGAAGGAGAACACCCGCTGCCGCGCCTCGGAGCCACGCGCATGCAGCCGGTCGGCCAGGATCTCGATCCAGCGGCGGCCCAGGATCGTGCTCGACCCGGCCAGGGCCAGCAGCAGAAGAATCAGCGGCAGGTTGCCCAGGAAGGTCTGGCGGGTGCGGTCGTCCGCCCAGGCCCCCGAGGCCTCGTCCCAGATCCGTATCGCGGTATCCCCGACCGCCACCGCCGCATCGTCCCAGTTCGCCGGGTTGAGGGGCGAGGGCCAGAGTTGCAGCAGCCGGTCGGCCTGGCGTTCGCGCAGGATGCGGTCGATCTCGCGGATCAAGCCGTCGGCGCGGCGATAGGCCTCGTCGGCGGCAAGTCCGGGGGCTTGCAGCCTGCCCAGCAGATCGGCGAGTTCCAGACGCTTCGTCGCGATCTCGGCGGCCTCGGTCTGGCCTTCTTCCGGGGCGGGACCAAGCGCCGCGATCTGTTCGCGCACGGTGGCGATGCGGGCGGAATTGGCGCTCAACGCGCTGGAAAGCTCGGTCCGCCACAGCGCGATTTCGGCCCGCAGCGCATCCAGTTGGGCGCTGGTGATGCGGTTGTCGGCCAGCGCGGCCTCGGCCCGGGCGGCGGTGTCCTCCCAGACCTGGTAATCCACCGGAGCGGGGCTCTCGGCCGCGGTCTCGGCCCCCGATTGCGCCAGCGCGGCGCCAGAGCCCCCGGGCAGCATCGGCCCCGGCATGAGGCCCAATAGGCCCAGCCAGAAGGCCAGGCCCAGGATCCGCAGCCCCGCCCCCAGGCGCAGCCGAAGCGCGGCCGCGCGCCTAGACGTCTTCATAGACCGAAGGCAGCGCCCGCGCGCCGCGCGCCAGCCATTCCGGGACCGGCAGGCCCTTTTCGCGCAGGAAGACCGGGTTGAACATCTTCGACTGATAGCGGTTGCCGTAGTCGCACAGCATGGTGACGATGGTATGGCCCGGCCCCAGTTCGCGCGCCATGCGGATCGCGCCCGCGATGTTGATCGCGGAAGAACCGCCGACGCACAGCCCTTCGTCGGTCAGCAGGTCGAACGCCAGCGGCAGCGCCTCGGCATCCGGGATGCGCCAGGCGAAATCGGGGCGGAAGCCTTCGAGATTGGCGGTGATCCGGCCCTGGCCGATGCCTTCGGTGATCGAGCTTCCGGGCGCCTCGAAGGTTCCTTCGGTGTAATAGCTGTAAAGCGCCGCGCCCTCGGGATCGGCAAGGCCGATCTTCACGCCCCGGGGTTGCAGCGCCTCGGCCACGCCCGCCAGCGTGCCGCCCGAACCGACGGCGGCCACGAAGGCATCGACCTTGCCGCCGGTCTGCTCCCAGATCTCGGGGCCGGTGGTCTCGACATGGGCCTGGCGGTTGGCGGTGTTGTCGAACTGGTTGGCCCAGATCGCGCCGTTGGGCTCGGTCCGCGCCAGCGCCTCGGCCAGGCGACCGGAATAGCGGACGTAGTTGTTGGGGTTGCGATAGGGCGCGGCGGCGACCTGCACCAGTTCGGCCCCCGCGAGCCGGATCATGTCCTTCTTTTCCTGGCTCTGGGTCTCGGGGATGACGATCACGGTGCGGAAGCCCAGCGAGTTTCCGACCAGCGCCAGCCCGATCCCGGTGTTCCCGGCCGTGCCCTCGACGATGGTGCCGCCGGGGGCGAGCAGGCCGCGCGCCACGGCGTCGCGGATGATGAACAGGGCCGCGCGGTCCTTGACCGACTGGCCGGGGTTCATGAATTCGCATTTGCCCAGGATGGTGCAGCCGGTCGCCTCGCTGGCCTTCTTCAGCTTCAGAAGCGGCGTATTGCCGATGGTGTCGGCCAGATCGCTGTGAATTCGCATGATGTTCGTCCGGTTGCCGTTTGGATCAGGTGTAGGCAAGCCGGGGGGCAAACTCAAGCGGCGGCAGCGCGGCGGGCGCCGCCAGGAAAACCCGGCGCGCGAAAGGGCGGGTTCGCAGCCGCACCGTTCCGCGCCGCCCCCGGGGAAGGGGGAATATTCTACGCCCCGGCCACGGATCGCGGCTTGCCGGGGCGAAACCTGGCCGGTTTACCGCAATTTCGCCACAATTTGGCGGGATTGTCGTCAAAACGTGGACAGTGCCCGGCCCCGATGCCGAAACCCGCCGTCCGCCGAACCTGATCCCCGAGGCAAGCCTGCGATGCCCTATTACCTTTTCATCTACAGCCCTTCGGATTTCACCACCGCGCTGCCGTCGGAAACCATCTGGGGCGGCATGTCCGGCAGTCTGCCGGTGACCCTGACGCTGCGTCCCGACGCCACGCCGACCCGTGTCGCGGTGACCGACGACGATGCCAATTTCGACGAGATCGACCTCAGCCAGCAGGTGCTGACCGAGGCCATCGTGCTGGACGGCACCGCCTATGCCGCCGGAACCACGGTGCATTCGGCCTACGACCTCTACAACCCGGGCGATTCCCTGCGGGTCATCACGCTGCATTTCGGCGGCAACGGCTTTCTGACCTTCGGGGCGGTTCACGGCCTTGTCGCCACCCAGCCGCTGGAGGCGGGCCAGTCCTATACCTTCACCCAGACGACGACCTCGAATTCGACGCCGATCCCCTATGACCAGATCGCCTGTTTCGCCGCGGGCACCCGCATCGCCACCGTGAAGGGCGAGGTCGCGGTCGAGGATCTGCGCGCAGGCATTCAGATCGCCACACGCGACCACGGGTTCCAGAGCCTGCGCGCCGTGCTTTCGACCACCGTGCCCGCGCGCGGCGCCTTCGCGCCGGTGGTGCTGGCGGCGGGAAGCTGCGGCAACCTGCGCGACCTCGTGGTCTCTCCCCAGCACCGGATGCTGATCGGCAATGCACGGGCGGACCTGCTGTTCTCGGAACCCGAGGTGCTGGTGGCGGCGACGCATCTTGCGGCGGCCGGGCTGGGGCGGCGGCGCGAGGGCGGCGAGGTGACCTATTTCCACCTGGTCTTCGACCGCCACGAGATCATCTTCGCCGAGGGCGCGCCGACCGAAAGCTTCCTGCTGCGCGACATCGCCGCCCTGCCCGCCGGGGCCCGGGCCGAATTCGACGCCCTGTTCCCGGCGCAGGCCGCGCGGAGAGGCAAAAACGCCACGACGCAGGACGGGACTTTCACGCAGGACCAGCCCCGGACCTACGCACCGCAGGCCGCGCAAACCGCCCGGCTGTGCCTGCGCGCGCATGAGGCCGCGCTGCTGCTGGCCGCCTGAGCCCCTGCCCCTCGCGCCGCGCCCCTGGCGCGCATCCCGGAGGGTTTCCTACCGGCAGCGTTGAAGCCGGGAGGGTGCCATGCCTTCAGAGCGGGACGAGCCCGCCCCGCGGGGAAAACCAGACGGGATCCCGGAGGAGACCTCAGCGGAGACCTCAGAGAAAACCTCGGGAGGAGATAGGCCGCAGGCAGGGTCCCGCCCCGCCCGCATCCTGCCGCGCCGCGCCCCTGGCCGGGCGGGGCCGGATTCAGGCTTTCGCCACCAGAAGCCCGTCGGCCTTCAGCCCGGCATGGCTTTCGTCCAGGCTGCGGGTCGCGCGCTCGATCAGGATGTCGATCTCTTCGGGCGTGATCACCAGCGGCGGCGAGATGATCATGCGGTCACCGACATGGCGCATGATCAGGTCGTTGGCGAAGCACCGCTCGCGCGTGCGCAGGCCGACCGTGCCCTCGTCCGAGGCGAATTTCGCACGCCGCGCCTTGTCGGGCGTCAGCGCGATCGACCCCATGAGGCCGACGAGCTTGGCCTCGCCCACCAGCGGGTGGTCGGCCAGCCGGGCCCAGCGTTCGGCCAGATAGGGATGGGCGGTGTCGCGCACATGTTCGACCACGCCCTCGTCTTGCATGATGCGCAGGTTCTCCAGCGCCACGGCGGCGGCGACCGGATGGCCGGAATAGGTATAGCCATGGGCGAATTCGCCGCCCGAGCCCACGACCTCGGCCACATCGTCCGACAGGATCGAGCCGCCGATCGGCTGGTAGCCCGAGGACAGCCCCTTGGCGATGGTGATGATGTCGGGTTGCAGATCGAAGGTCTGGGCCGCGAACCAGTTGCCGGTGCGGCCGAAGCCGGTGATGACTTCGTCCAGGATCAGCAGGATGCCGTATTTGCGGCAGATCCGCTGGATTTCCGGCCAGTAGGTCTTGGGCGGCACGATGACGCCGCCCGCGCCCTGGACCGCCTCGCCGATGAAGGCCGCGACCTTGTCGGCGCCGATTTCGAGGATCTTCGCCTCAAGCTCCTGCGCGCGCATCAGGCCGAAGGCGTCCTCGTCCATCTCGCCGCCCTCGCCCCACCAATAGGGCTGGCCGATATGTTCGATGCCGTCGATCTTGCCGCCATGGGCATGGATGCCCTTCATGCCGCCCAGGCTGCCCCCGCCCAGGGTCGAGCCGTGATAGCCGTTCCAGCGCGCGATGATGGTGCGCCGCTCGGGCTGGCCCTTGACCTGCCAGTAGCGCCGCACCAGGCGGATGTTTGTGTCGTTAGCCTCGGAGCCGGAGCCTGCGAAGAACACATGGTTCAGATCGCCGGGGGCGAGTTCGGCCAGTTTCGCGGCCAGTGCGATGGCGGGGACATGGGTGGTCTGGAAGAAGGTGTTGTAATAGGGCAGTTCCTGCATCTGCCGCGCGGCGGTCTCGGCCAGTTCCTTGCGGCCGTAGCCGATGTTGACGCACCACAGCCCGGCCATGGCGTCGAGGATGCGGTGGCCCTCGCTGTCGGTCAGCCAGCAGCCCTCGCCCCGCAGGATCACCCGCGCGCCCTTGCGGTCGAGCCCGGCCTTGTCGGTGAAGGGGTGGAAGTGATGCGCCGCGTCAAGCCGCTGCAACTCGGCGGTGGGGGTGTTGTTGGTGATCGAAGACATGGAAAGCCACCTCGCTTGAGCTTGCGGGAAACGGATCGGGGCCCTGGGCGGTGCCGGATGGCGTCTTTGCGGCCCCTCTGCCGGAGAGAATATGATCAAAACGGATTGGCTTCAAGGAATTTGATCAAATTTTGAGGGAGGCAGGGGGCGCTGCCCCCTCGGCGCCTTTGGCGCCTTCACCCCCGGGATATTTTTGCAAAGAAGAATGGGGGAGAGGCGGGGGGAGTGGGCGAGGTGGACAAGGGGGGTGGTGGCGTGCCATGCCCGGGCTTTGCGGAGAGCCGCACCATCCGCCGACGGAACCCGGGAGAGACCATGCCGCTGATCCTGTTCGCCGCGCCCGAGCTTTGGCCGGATTATGCCGGGGTGCTGCCCGCCGCGCTGGCCGAGGCGGGGGTGCGTGGCGCGCGTCTCGTCACCGCGACCGACCGGCCGGAGGAGGTGGATTACATCCTGCATGCCCCCTCGGCGCCGCTGTCGGATTTCCGTCCCTTCACCCGTGCGAAGGCGGTGCTTTCGCTTTGGGCCGGGGTGGAGCGGGTGGTCGCCAACCCGACCCTGACCCAGCCGCTTCTGCGCATGGTCGATCCCGGGCTGACCGAGGGCATGGTCGAATGGGTGACCGGCCATGTGCTGCGCCATCACCTGGGGATCGACCGCCATATCGTCAATCCCGACCGGATCTGGGATCCGGTCGGCCCGCCGCTTGCCCGCGCGCGGCCGGTGGCGATGCTGGGGCTGGGGGCGCTTGGCCTGGCGGCGGCGCGGGCCCTGCAGGCGCTGAACTTTCCGCTGCGGGGCTGGAGCCGCACCGCGAAGGAGATCCCCGGACTTGCCACCTTCCATGGCGAGGACGGGCTTGCCGAGGCGCTGCGCGAGGCGCAGATCGTCGTCGCCCTGTTGCCGCGCACCGCCGGGACCGAGAACATCCTGAATGCGCGCAGCCTTGGGCTGCTGCCCCGGGGGGCGGTGATCCTGAACCCCGGGCGCGGCGCGCTGATCGACGAGGCGGCGCTGCTCGCCGCGCTCGACCGCGGGCAGGTCGGCCATGCCACGCTCGACACCTTCCGCACCGAGCCCCTGCCCCCCGACCACCCGTTCTGGCACCATCCGCGCGTGACCGTCACCCCCCATGTCGCGGCCGAGACACGGCCCTCCACGGCGGCGCGGGCGCTGGCCGAGAACATCCGGCGCGGCGAGGCGGGGGAGCGGTTCCTGCATGTGGTGGACCGCGCCCGGGGGTATTGAGCGCGCATGGCCGCCTGGACGGGATGCGTCCTTGCCCGGGGCCGCCGGTGGCCCCTGCCGCGCGCCGGAATGCACCGGCGGCGGCGGCACGATGTCGCTTTCGGGACAGAGGCGGCGGGCGGACCCGGCTAGCCTGCCGCGCCATAAGCTACCGAACCGGCGCCCTTCTTTGCATCCTTGCCGCGATCCTGTGGTCGCTGACCGGGCTGGCTGTGCGCCAGATCGAGGGCGTGGGGACATGGGCGGTGCTGTTCTGGCGCTCGCTCGGCGCGGTGCCGGTGCTGGGGCTGTGGATCGCGATCCGATCCGGCGGCCGACCCTGGCGCCAGATCCGAGCGACGGGGATCGCGGGGGTCGCGGGCGGGCTATGCCTCGTGGCGGCGTTCGGGGGCGCGATCTTCGCCTTCCAGGCCACCTTGATCGCCAATGCCGTCTTCCTGTTCTCGGCCACGCCGCTGATCGCCGCCGTGCTGGGGCGGGTTCTTCTGGCCGAGCCGGTGCGGCCCGCGACCGGGCTTGCCATCGCGCTGGCGGCCCTGGGCGTTTTCATGATGGTGCGCGACGGGCTGGAGGCCGGCGCCATGGCCGGGAATATCGCCGCGCTGATCTCGGCGGCGGGCTTTGCGGGGTTCAGCGTCGCGCTCAGGGCGGGAGGGCTGCGCGAGGCGATGCCGGTCTCGTTCCTTGGCGCGGTCTTCGCGGCGACGGCGGGGGCGGCGCTGATGGCCGCGACCGGCCAGAGCGCATTGGCGCCCCTGCCCGGGATCGCCATCGCCGTCGCCATGGGCGCGGTGCTGCTGGCGGGCGGGATGATCCTTTACACGCTGGGAAGCCGGGTGCTTTCCGCCGCCGAGGCGACGCTGGTCGGCCAGGTGGAGGTGATCCTCGCACCGCTCTGGGTCTGGCTGTTCCTGGGCGAGACGGCGAGCGCCTCGACCCTGACCGGCGGGGCGGTGATCGTGACGGCGATCCTGATGAACGCCCTGGCCGGGATGCGGCGGCTGCGCCACGGGCCGGGCGTCGCGCCCCTGGGCTGAGGTCGGGCGGGGCCGCATCGCCGGGGCATCCCGTCGCGCGGGGGTGCCCTGTCACGGCTTGCGCGCGGACCGTCCCCTGCGTATCCCGTCCGGGGGCCTCCGCGACCTCCGTATTGCGGTTGATCGGCCCCATGGATGCGACGCCACCGGCCCCCTGCGGCCCCGGAAGAAAGCGAGAGACGGATGCGTTTGGTTTTCCTTGCCGGACTGATGCTGGCGGCCGCGCCGCTGCGGGCCGAACCTGCGGTCGAGACCTTCATCTCCTGCCCGGTCGGGGGCGGTCGGCATCTGGAGGTCCTGATCCGGCACGGCGATTTCGCGGGCGAGGGCAGTTTCAGCTACAGCTTCGGCCCCCCCGGCCGCCCCGACCTGAGCCTTTCGGTGCCGATGTCGGCGGGCTCGGTCACGCCATGGTCGGGCGTGGGCCGGGCGATCTGGTCCTCGGTCCGCTTCTTCAACGCGGATTACGAATACGAGGCCTGGAACAGCTTCGACCGGCTGGAACAGGAGGCCGGGCTTCAGGCCGGGGTGAGCGTGCTGCGAAACGGCACGCTGCTGGCCCATTTCGAATGCCAGGGCGGCGAGATCGCGCCGGTCTTCACGCTGGAGGATGCGATGGCGGCGGCGGGCTATTGCTGGAACACCGAAGATTTCGGCTGGCGGCGGAGCGACTGCGGCTAGGTCCGCGCCCCAGCCCCCCCCCGGCCCGAACCCCCGGCCCGCGCCCTCAGCCCTTGCCGCCCACCTTCGGCGCGCGGAAGGTGCGGGTGCGCGCGAAGCAATCCTCCAGCCGGTTGAGCCGGGCCTGCACCTGGTCGGGCACCCGGCCCTGGACCTGCGCCAGCAGCGCCTCGACCACGACGAGGATCGCCGCCGTCGAATCCCAGGCGGCGGGCATCTCGATATGGCAGGGCAGCGAATGGCGGGCGAAGGCGGCGGCGGGGGACAGCCAGCGGTCGGTGATCAGCACCACCTCGGCCCCCTGTTCGGCGGCGAGCTCGGCGAAATGCACCGCATTCGATTCGTAGCGGCGGATGTCGAAGATCACCGCCACATCACCCGCCCGCAGGTCCAGCAGCGCCTGCTGCCAGTCGGTCAGATGGTCGGCCAGATAGGTCACCTCGGGCCGGATCACCCGCAGCAGCGTCGCCATGTAATCGGCATGGGCATGGGTCAGCCGCCCCCCCATCACCGCCACCTTGCGCGCGGGATCGGCCAGAAGCGCCGCCGCGCCGTCGAAATCCAGCGCCGGGATCCGCCCCAGCGTGGCCTCGACATTGGCCACGACCTGCACGGCATAGGATTGCAGCGGATGGGCCTGCGGCTCGCGCCCGCCCTCGGGCAGCGACAAGGGCGCGACCAGAAGCCGCTCCACCTCGGCGCGCAGCGCGGTCTGGTAGTCGGAATAGCCCCGGAAGCCCAGTTTCTGCACCAGCCGCACGATGGTCGGGGACGAGACCTCGGCCGCCCGCGCCAGCGTGGTGATCGAGCCGAGCGCCGACATCGGGAAATGCGACAGGATATGGGTCGCGGCCTGGCGCTCGGCCCGGGTCAGGTCGCCAAGCGCGGCGCGCATCCGTTCCTCGATCCTCAGGACCCTGTCCATCGCCCAAGCCCTTTCCGCCGCCGTTCCCCGGCCTGCCCGCGTTGCGCCGCGCCCGCGGGCGGCCGGGCCAGAATTGCCCGCCCGCGCCGCCCGCGCCAGAGCCGATTTGCCACCCGCGGGCCGCGCATCCAAGCGATGCGGCCGACAGGCAAGACTCGCAGGCAAGACTCGGCGTCGGAACGATTGTAACAAAGAAATCCGATCTGGAATATTCTTGACAGATCCCGGCCGGGGCGAAAGGATCGGGGAAAAACCGCGCAACCGACCACAGGGAGCCCGAGTCGCAGCATGGCCTTTGCCGCCCCCGCGCCGCAACGGGTTTTCACCCGTCCTGCCAAGCCCGATGCCACAACCGGCGCGACCCTGCCCCGCCCGGGCCGGGCCGCGCAAAGGGGTTGAGGAAGGTGCCTCAGGCCGCCCTCCTTTTCGTGCGCGCCGTCGAGGCGGTGAACCACCGCATCGGCCGGATGGCGATGTATCTGATCCTTGTGCTGGCGGGGATCCTGATGTGGTCGGTGATCGCCAAAGGATTCTTCCGCCCCTCGCTCTGCACCCAGGAATATGCCCAGTTCACCATGGTCGGCTATTTCATGCTGGGCGGCGCCTGGTCCTTGATGCTGGGGGCGAATGTGCGCATGGACCTGCTTTACGCCCGCTGGTCCATCCGCACCCGCGCCGCCGTCGATTGCGTCACGGTCTTTGCGATGATCACCTTCTTCGTCTTCATGCTCTGGGGCGGGATCGACAGCACGCTCTACGCGCTTGAGGTGTCCGAGCGGTCGCGCTCGGCCTGCAGGCCCTATATGGCGCCGGTCAAGATCGTGATCTGCACGGGCGCCTTCCTGATGCTCTTGCAAAGCATCGCCTTCCTTATCCGCGACATCGCCACCCTGCGCGGCGTCGAGATCGCCCCCCCGCGCGGAGCCGACCCCCAATGAGCTACGAGGCCATCGCCATCACCATGTTCCTTGGCATGATGGCCATGCTTTTGACCGGGCAAAGGGTCTTCGCGGGCATCGGCTTTGTCGCGGTGATCGCGGCCTTCCTGCTCTGGGGCGACCGGGGCGGGCATGATTTCGCCTTCACCAGCGCCATCAAGCTGATGAACTGGTATCCGATGCTGACGCTGCCGATGTTCGTCTGGATGGGCTATGTCATGTCGGAATCGCGGCTGGCCGACGATCTCTACAAGATGTTCCACGTCTGGTTCGGCCCGATCCCGGGCGGGCTGGCGATCGGCACCATCCTTCTGATGGTGCTGGTCTCGGCGATGAACGGGCTTTCGGTGGCAGGCCTCGCCATCGGCGCCACCATCGCCCTGCCCGAGCTTTTGAAACGCGGCTACGACAAGCGCATGGTGACCGGCATCATCCAGGGCGGGTCGAGCCTGGGGATCCTGGTGCCGCCCTCGATCGTGCTTGTGCTTTATGCGATGATCGCGCGCCAGCCGGTCGGGCAATTGTGGCTGGCGGGGATCTTCCCGGGCCTGTTGATGGCGGGGTTCTTCCTGCTTTACGTCGTGATCCGCTGCCGGTTGAACCCCGCGCTCGGCCCCGCGCTGCCGCGCGAGGAACTGGCGGGCATCCCCCGGGCCGAGAAGCTGCGGCTCCTGCGCTCGGGCGTGCTGCCGGTGGTGATCTTCGCCTCGATGATGGGGCCTTTCGTGATGGGCTATGTCAGCCTGGTCGAAAGCTCGGTCATCGGCGCGGCCATCGCGACGCTGGTCGCGGCGCTTAAGGGGCGGCTGACCCGCGCGGTCTGGGAGAAATGCCTGGTCAGCACACTGGGCGTCTCGTGCATGTTCATGTGGATCCTGCTGGCGGCGCTGGCCTTCGGGGCGGTCTTCGACGGGCTGGGCGCGGTCAAGGCCATCGAGTCCTTCTTCCTCGACGAACTCGGCCTTTCGCGGTGGGAGATCATTATCCTGATGCAGGTCTCGTTCCTGGTGCTGGGGATGTTCCTCGACGACACCGCCATGCTGGTGATCGTGGCGCCGCTTTACATCCCCCTGGTGCGGGCGCTGGAATTCGACCTGATCTGGTATGGCGTGCTTTACACAATCACCTGCCAGATCGCCTATATCACGCCCCCCTTCGGCTATAACCTGTTCCTGATGCGTGCCATGGCGCCCGATCAGGTGGGGCTGACCGACATCTACCGCTCGATCGTGCCGATCGTGGCGATCATGCTGCTGACCCTGGTGATCATCATGATCTTTCCGCAGATCGCGCTCTGGCTGCCCGGGCAGGTCTACAACTGAACCAAGAAGACGGGGGCCCGCCCCCGCCGAACCGAACCGCAACCAACGGAGGTAACACCATGACGACGTCCAGACGGAAATTCCTTTCGACCGGCGCGCTGGCCGCCGGGGCCGCCGCGCTTGCAGCCCCCGCCGTGCGCGCGCAATCCGCACCGATCAGATGGCGGCTTCAGACCTATGCCGGGGCGGCGCTTGGCGAACATGTGGTCAAGCCGGCCATCGACGCCTTCAACACCATCGCCGACGGCCAGATGGAGATCGAGCTTTACTACGCCGACCAGCTCGTCCCCACCTCGGAACTGTTCCGCGCCATGCAGTCGGGCACCATCGACGCCGTGCAGTCGGACGACGATTCCATGGCCTCGCCCACCGAGGTCACCGTCTTCGGCGGCTATTTCCCCTTCGCCTCGCGCTATTCGCTGGATGTGCCGGTCCTGTTCAACCAATACGGGCTGAAGCAGATCTGGGAAGAGGAATATGCCAAGGTCGGCATCCAGCACATCTCGGCCGGGGCCTGGGACCCGTGCCATTTCGCCACCAAGGATCCGATCCGCAGCCTGGCCGACCTGAACGGCAAGCGGCTGTTCACCTTCCCCACCGCCGGGCGGTTCCTGGCGCAATTCGGCGTGGTGCCGGTGCAGCTTCCGTTCGAGGATGTGCAGGTCGCGCTTCAGACCGGCGAGATCGACGGCGTGGGCTGGTCGGGCATCACCGAGGATTACACCGTCGGCTGGGCCGATGTGACGAAATACTTCCTGACCAACAACATCTCGGGCGCCTGGATCGGGCATTTCTTCGCCAATGCCGAACGCTGGGCCGAGGTGCCGGACCATCTGAAGCTGCTGATGCAGACCGTGTTCGAACAATCGCATTACTACCGCCAGTGGTGGTATTGGGGCGGCGAGGCCGACCTGCGGGTGAACGGGCCGAAGCTGGAACTGACCTCGATCCCGGACGAGGAATGGGCCACGGTGGAAGAGGCCGCGCGCGTCTTCTGGGACGAGGTCGCCGCCGAATCCGAGACCAAGGCCAGGGTGGTCGAGATCTTCAAGGCCTATAACGAGGTGATGTCGAAAGCGGGCCGCCCCTATCGCTACGGCTGAGGGGCGAAGCGGCCGGGCGCGGGATCCCCGCCGCCCGGCCCGGGGCCAAGCCGCCGGGTGCCCCCCCCCCGGCAGGCGCCCCCCCGACCGCCGCGCCTGCCCTTCCCCTTGAGGGGCCGGAGCCTTCGAAGACTTCGGGGCGATCTCTGTCCGGGGCCCGGAATCAGGATCCCGGACAATCAGGATCCCGGAGGGGCCGAGCCCATGAAGCGCGTGTGCGCGCGCGCCCCGAGGCGACGGAACCCGGGGCAAACGGAAGAGAACCGGGTCCGGCGAAACCTGCGACCAGTGGAAAGCGGAGTGTTGGCAAGCATGACGGCAAGGCCGGAACGGCGGCAGGAGATCGCGGGGCGGCGGCCCGGAAGGGGCCGCATGCCCCTGCCTTCGCATGCCCCCGCCTCGCATGCCCCCGCCTCGCATGCTCTGGCCGCGCATGCTCTGGCCGCGCACCTCCCCCGCCCCGCCCGGCCGGACTGCTGGCCGCGCAAGCCCGAATTCGGTGGAGGGCGGGGCCGCACGCCCGTGCACGCGCCCCGCTTCGCCCCCACCCCCTTCGCCAGATGAACGAAATGAGGCCAAGATGCCCGCGAACCTGACCCTCGACACCCTGAAAGCCGCCTTCGACGCCGGAGAGATCGACACCGTCCTGGTCGTCGCCCCCGACATGCAGGGCCGCCTGATGGGCAAGCGTTTCCATGCCGCCTTCTTCCTGAACGGCGGGCATGAGGAAACGCATTGCTGCAACTATCTCCTTGCCCTCGACATGGAGATGAACACCGTCCCGGGCTATCGCAGCTCAAGCTGGGAACAGGGCTATGGCGATTACGTCATGAAGCCCGACCTTTCCACCCTGCGCCGCCTGCCCTGGCTGCCGGGCACCGCCATGGTGCTTTGCGACCTGCTTGACCATCACACGCATGAGGAAATCGCGATCAGCCCGCGCGCCATCCTCAAGCGCCAGGTCGCCCGCGCCCGCGCGCTCGGGCTTGAGCCGATGATGGCGACCGAGCTGGAATTCTTCCTGTTCGAGAACAGCTATGAAAGCTTCCGCGACAAGGGTTTCGCCGGGTTGGCCCCGGTCTCGGGCTATAACGAGGATTACCACATCTTCCAGACCACCAAGGAAGAGGATGTGATGCGCGCCGTCCGCAACGGGCTTTACGGTGCCGGGATCCCCGTCGAGAACTCGAAAGGCGAGGCCGAGGCGGGCCAGGAAGAGGTGAACTACCGCTATTCCGACGCGCTCGACACCGCCGACAACCACACGATCGTCAAACAGGCGGTGAAGGAGATCGCCTGGTCCAAGGGCAAGTCGGTCACCTTCATGGCCAAATACGACCACCGCCGCGCCGGATCCTCCAGCCATGTGCACCAGTCGCTGTGGACGCTGGACGGAAAGCCCGCCTTCCACGACGCGGGCGACCCGCATGGCATGTCGGATCTGATGAAGCATTTCGTCGCCGGACAGCTTGCGGCGGCCAGGGAGATGACCGTCTTCCTCGCCCCCTATGTCAACAGCTACAAGCGTTTCACCGTGGGCATGTTCGCGCCGACCAAGATCGTCTGGTCCTCGGACAACCGCACGGCGGGCTTTCGGATCTGCGGGGAACATACCAAGGGCGTCCGGGTGGAATGCCGCATCCCGGGCGCCGATGTGAACCCCTATCTGGCCTGCGCCGCGCTGCTGGCGGCGGGGCTCGACGGGATCGAGCGCAAGCTGGAGCTGGAGCCCGAGATGAAGGGCGACATGTATGGCGCCGAGGGCGTGCCCGAGATCCCGCGCAACCTGCGCGACGCGGCGCGGCTGCTCCATGGCTCGTCGATGCTGCGCCGGGCCTTCGGCGACGATGTGGTGGATCACTACCACCATGCCGCGGAATGGGAGATCGCCGAGACCGACCGCGTGGTCACCGATTTCGAACTCCAGCGCCTGCTTGAGCGCGCCTGATCCCGAAGGCGTGGACAAAGACGGGCCGATATGGAGGGCGATGAGATGGGGCGCATGGCGCGCGCGATGAGACGGGATGCGAGGACGGGGGACGCAATGCCCACAGCGGCCTCGCCCCCCGACCCGGCCCCGCCCCGCCGCATGGCCCCCCTATGGCGCCTTACGACATCGGGCCGCGCGGGCCGAACCCCGCCCGGCCCCATCCCGACCGGCGGGGCCCCTGCCCCGCCGCATCCCTCAAGGTGAAGAATGAAACCGATCCAGCTTGTTTCCCCGGTCGACGGCACGGTCCATGCCGAGCGTCTTCCGCTTGCCCCCGAGGCGGCCCGCGCCGCCGTCGCCCGCGCCCGCGCGGCGCAGGGTCCATGGGCCGCGCGCCCGCTTGACGAACGCCTCGCGCTGGTGCGCGCGGGCGTGGCGGCGCTGATCGCGAAAAAGGACCAGATCGCCCCCGAGCTCGCCCATCAGATGGGGCGCCCGATCCGCTTCGGCGCGGGCGAATTCGGCGGCGTGCAGGCGCGCGCCGATTACATGGCCGAGATCGCCGCCGAGACGCTGGCCCCCAAGGTGATCGAGGACGGCCCCGCCTTCCGCCGCCTGATCGCGCGCGAGGCGCTTGGCACCGTCTTCGTCGTCGCGCCCTGGAACTATCCGTTCCTGACCGCGATCAATACCATCGTCCCCGCCCTGATCGCCGGGAACACGCTGGTCCTGAAACATGCCAGCCAGACCCTTCTGGCGGGCGAGCGCCTGGCCGAGGCCTTCCACGCCGCGGGCATCCCCGGGGATGTGTTCCAGAACCTCGTCCTCGATCACGCCACCACCGAGGAGCTGATCGCCGCGCGCAGTTTCGATTTCGTGAATTTCACCGGCTCGGTCGCGGGCGGGCGGGCGATCGAACGCGCGGCGGCGGGCACCTTCACGCCCCTGGGGCTGGAGCTTGGCGGCAAGGACCCGGGCTATGTCCGCGCCGATGCCGATCTGGACGCCGCCGTCGACACGCTGATGGACGGGGCGATGTTCAACTCGGGCCAGTGCTGCTGCGGGATCGAGCGGATCTATGTCCATGAATCGCTCTACGACGCCTTCGTCGAAAAGGCGGTGGCCTGGGTCAAGGCGCTGCGGCTTGGCAGCCCGCTCGACCCCGAGACCACGCTGGGCCCGATGGCCAATGTCCGTTTCGCCCGCCTGGTGCGCGAGCAGATCGCCGAGGCCGTGGCCCGGGGCGCCAGACCGCTCATCGACCCCGCGCTGTTCCCCGCCGACGACGGCGGCGCCTATCTCGCGCCGCAGGTGCTGGTCGATGTCGACCACACGATGGCGGTGATGCGCGAGGAAAGCTTCGGCCCGGTGGTGGGGATCATGAAGGTCTCGGGCGACGATCAGGCGGTCGAACTGATGAACGACAGCCCCTATGGGCTCACCGCCTCGATCTGGACCCGGGATTACGACACCGCGCAACAGATCGGCGCCCGGATCCAGACCGGCACGGTCTTCATGAACCGCGCCGACTACCTCGACCCCGCCCTGTGCTGGACCGGCTGCAAGGACACCGGGCGCGGGGGCTCGCTTTCCTACCTGGGTTACCTTTCGGTCACCCGTCCCAAATCCTATCATTTGAAGAAGGTGTGAGATGTCTCACGGCGTTCCCGACCGCAACTGGTCCTATCCCACCGCGATCAAGTTCGGCGTCGGCCGGATCGCGGAACTGGCGGTTCACGCGAAAGAGGCCGGGCTGAAGGCCCCGCTTCTGGTCACCGACAAGGCCCTGGCCGCGCTGCCGGTCACGGGCCGGGCGCTCGACGTGCTGGAGGCCGCGGGCCTGGGCCGGGCGGTGTTCTCCGAGGTCGATCCCAACCCGAACGAGGCCAATATGGCCGCGGGCATCGCCGCCTATCGCGCGGGCGGCCACGACGGGGTGATCTGCTTCGGCGGCGGATCGGCGCTGGATCTGGGCAAGATGATCGCGCTGATGGCCGGTCAGCGCGCCGATCTGTCGGTCTGGGACCTTGAGGATGTGGGCGACTGGTGGACCCGCGCCGATGCGGGCGCCATCGCGCCGATCCTGGCGGTGCCGACCACCGCGGGGACCGGATCCGAGGTCGGGCGCGCGGGCGTCCTGACCAATTCCGCCACCCACAAGAAGAAGATCATCTTCCATCCGAAGCTGATGCCCGTGGTCACCATCTGCGACCCCGCGCTGACCGTGGGCATGCCGCGTTTCATCACCGCGGGCACCGGGATGGATGCGCTGGCGCATTGCCTTGAGGCCTATTCCTCGCCGATCTACCACCCGATGAGCCAGGGCATCGCGCTGGAGGGGATGCGGCTGGTCTTCGAGAACCTCCCCCTCGTCCATCACGCGCCCGAGAACCTGCCCGCGCGCGGCCATATGATGAGCGCGGCCGCCATGGGCGCCGTGGCCTTCCAGAAGGGGTTGGGCGCGATCCATTCGCTGTCGCATCCGGTGGGCGCGGTCTACGGCACCCATCACGGCACCACCAATGCGGTGGTGATGCCGATGGTGCTGGATTTCAACCGCGCCGCCATCGAGGACCGCATCGCCGCCGCCGCCGCCTATCTGGGCATTGCGGGCGGGTTCGACGGCTTCAGGGCGCGGGTGATGGAACTGCGCGCCGAACTCGCCATCCCGCCGAACCTGACCGCGCTCGGCGTCGAGGCGGCCCGGCTGGACGAGCTGACCGAGATGGCGCTGGAGGACCCCTCCTGCGGCGGCAACCCCGTCGAGATGACGCGCGAGAACACCCGCGCGCTGTTCGAGGCCTGCATGTGACGGGCCGCCTGTGACGGGCCGCCTGTGACGGGCCGCCTGTGACGGGCCGCCTGTGACGGGCCGCCTGTGACGGGCCGCCTGTGACGGGCCGCCTGTGACGGGCCGCCTGTGACGGGCCGCCGCCGCCCATTTGCATGGGGCGGCGGCGGGGCCTTGCCCTGCGACAGCGCGCCCGCGCCATACCAAGCCCGGACGGCGCTTCCGGGCTCCGAGGTTCAGGGTTCAGGGTTCGAACTCAAGGCTTCGATCTGAGGGCTTCGCGCGCCCCGTTTGACGCCGAACACGATGATAACGGTCTCGACAAGCGCGGATCCGGTGACGGCGCGGATGGATCCCCTGAAAGCCCCATCCCCGGGAAGCCCTGGGAAGCCCCCGTGAAATCCGCAACTCGCCGCGATGTCGGCACGGATGCGGCAAACCGACCACACCACCGTCTCTTCGGCCGGGCTACGGCGCCCGCGGCTCCCCATCCTGGCAGTTCCCCGTCCCAGCGGTTTCCTGTCCCAGCAGTTTCCCGTGCCGGACACCGCCTCTCATCCCTGCCCCCGGCCCCGACGGCTCAGCCCCGGCCCCGCCCCAACCCCAGCCCCGACCGCTCCGAGCCCCCTCGACCACACCCGGAACACCATGCAATCCCGGCCCGTCTCGGGCCCTTCGTCAGCCCGTATCCCGCATCCGCCCGAGGGCCGTGCGCCGGGAAGCCCGAGGTCAGACTCCCCCCATCCGGGCCATCGCCATGCCGCAGCCCCCGCCCATAACGGGCCAGAGTCACGGTATCAGACGCTCCCCCGCCCCCCTTCCGGCCGTCGGGTGGGCGGGCGGGAGAGGGTCGGACGGGGGCATCGCGACGGCTTCCCCAAAGCCGCGCCCGCTTCGAAGGCGGCGGACAGCGGCCCGCCCGCCCCGTCCGGGCTTGGCGCGGCGCGCCCGCGGGGCTAGCATGGCCCAAAGCCTGACCTAGACAGGGACTGACCCGAAACGGAGCCTGACCCGACCCGGATCCCCGGCCAAGGTCCCCCACCGCTGCCCCTGCCGCTTCGGCTTCCACAGCCCCGGCCGCCCGAACGACACGCAACCCTATCCGAGCCAGACTTGACCGCCCCGATCCTGCCCCATCCCGATCCTGCCCGCCCCGACCGGACCGGACCCGGCCCCGCCAGCCGGGCCGCCGTCGCGCCTATCCCCGACGGCACGGCCTCGCCCCTGCGCATCGCCACCTACAACATCCGCAAGGCCATGGGCACCGACCGCAGGCGCGATCCCGCCCGGATCCTTCAGGTCATCGCCGGGCTCGGCGCCGATGTCGTCCTGCTGCAAGAGGCCGATTTCCGCCTGCCCCCGCGCCCGCCCGCCATCGACCCCTCCGAGATCGAGCGCCGCACCGGCCTCGTCCCGGTCGCCTTCGGCCATGGCCGCGCAAGCCTGGGCTGGCACGGCAATGCCCTGCTGATCCGGCCCGGGATGCGGCTGATCCGCGCGGGCCATCACGACCTGCCGGGGCTGGAGCCGCGCGGCTTCGTCGAGGCCGAGCTTGAGCGCGCGGGCCAGCGCCTGCGCGTCATGGGGGTGCATCTGGGGCTCCTGCGGTCCTCGCGCCGCAACCAGTTGACCGCGCTGAACGGCCTTCTCGGCCCGCAGGACCGGCTTTCGGTGCCCACGCTGATCGCGGGCGATTTCAACGAACGCTCGCTCGAGGTCGGGCTGGGACGGCTGGCGCGTCGGTTCCGCATCCTTGACGGCGGCGCCACCTATCACAGCCGCTTCCCGCTGTTCGCGCTGGACCGCATCGCCATGACCGAGGAGTTCCACCCCGAACGCATCGAGGCCTTCCGCAGCCCCGAGGCCCGCCTGGCCTCGGACCACCTGCCGCTGGTGGCCGAGCTGCGGCTGCGCGCGGCCCTGGCGCAGGCGGCGACCGGAACTCCGGGCGAAGGCGGGACGGCGGGCCCCGAAAGCGATGGGGCTGAACGGGACCCGCGCTGAATCGGCGCCAACCAAGGGTGGAGGCCCGAAGGCGGCGATCAGAAGGCCCAGCCCCAAAGGAGCGAGACCGGAAGAACAAAGCCGGGAAAAAGCAGGGTCTGGAAAAGCAGGGCCGCGAAAGGCCGCAAGCGCCCCCGGCCGCCGAGGGTGTGACCCTCGCCAAGGCAGCCCCCCGCAAGCCCCCCGCACGCGTGCCACCGCCGCCAGGACCTGTCACCCGCCGCTTCCGGCCGCGCGTCCGCCCTCCGCCGCCCCTGACAGGCTGCTGGAAACCTCATGCAGCGACCTCAGCTTGCGCGGATGATCAGTGAACTGGCCCGATCCCGGGCCTAAATATGCGGTTTCCGGAGTGATGATTGACGATGCGGGGAAAATTTCCGTCCCGAACTTGCCCCGGAATACTTTTCGGCAGCCTTGCCAGGGTGACCCCCAAACGGCTCGGATCTCCCGGGCTGCCGCCGCTGCGCTGACCTTCCGCCCCGCCGGTCGGCGCTGTCACCCCGCTCTCGCGCCTCCTCGTTCGTGCCGTGGCAACCCTGAGCTGACCCCCGGATCGGCCCGAACCTCCACCCCAGCCCGCCCGGGAGGACCGCCGCGCAATGCTGCGGGCCATTCGCCCCCCTTGCGATTGCCGCACCCATCTCCATGGCCTTACCCCGAAAGCGGGCGGCTCAATGCCCCCGTGCTTCAAGTCCGCGCGATCCGATCCGCCCGGGGCCGGGCCAGCGGACCGCCGCCGCTCGCCCGCCCCTGTCGCCAGGTCGAGCGTCCGCCTCCGGGGAGGCCTCAGAGCCTCCCGGGCACCACCTGGTCGGGCGGGCGGTGGCCGTCGGCGAAGGTCTTGATATTGATGATCACCTTCTCGCCCATCTCCAGCCGTCCCTCCAGCGTCGCCGATCCCATATGCGGCAGCAGGACCACATTGGGCACCTCGCGCAGGCGCGGGTTGATCTCGGAACCATGTTCGAACACGTCGAGCCCCGCCCCCGCGATCTCGCCCGCCCGCAAGGCGCGCGTCAGCGCGTTTTCGTCGATCACCTCGCCGCGCGAGGTGTTCACGATCACCGCCGAGGGCTTCATCAGCTTCAGCCTGCGCGCATTGACCAGATGGAAGGTCGAGGGCGTATGCGGGCAGTTCACCGACAGGATGTCCATGCGCGAGATCATCTGGTCCAGGCTTTCCCACCAAGTCGCCTCGAATTCGGCCTCTTCCTCGGGGCGCAGGCGGCGGCGGTTGTTGTAATGGACCTGAAGCCCGAAGGCGCGCGCGCGCCGCGCCACCGCCTGGCCGATCCGCCCCATGCCCAGGATGCCAAGCCGCTTGCCCGACAGCCGCGCGCCCAGGAAGGCGGTCGGGGACCAGCCCTGCCAGCCCCCCGCCTGCATCACCGCCAGCCCCTCGGGGATGCGGCGGGTCACCGCCATGATCAGCGCCATGACCATGTCGGCGGTATCCTCGGTCACCACGCCGGGCGTGTTCGACACCAGGATCCCCCGGCTGCGGCAGGTGGCCACGTCGATATGATCGACCCCCGCTCCGTAATTGGCGATCAGCCTCAGCCGCGCGCCCGCCTGGGCGATCAGGCCCGCGTCGATCTGGTCGGTGATCGTCGGCACCAGCACATCGGCCCGCGCCATGGCGGCGGCCAGTTCCTCGCGGCTCATCCTGGTGTCCGGGTCGCGCAATTCAACGTCGAACAGCTCTTTCATCCGGGTCTCGACGGCTTCGGGCAGGCGTCGCGTCACGACAACACTCAGGCGCGGTGATGGCATTCTCTACTCTCCCGGCACTTCCATTGAAGGCTCTCCTCGGGCAGAGTGGGACGAAGCGGGGCGGATCGCAAGCCCCCGGAACGAAACGTCAGGCAGTGAAACGGGCAAGGCGCGGGTGCGAACATGCGCCCCCCTTCGCGAAATCGGGCAGAGACGGATGCGGATCGGATTTCTGGCGGGGCTGAGTGCCCTTCATCTGGGCTTCTTCGGGATGGTCGCGGGCGGGGCCTCCGTTGTCGCCGGATCGGCGCTTATGGCGCAGGAGGCGGCCGGTGCCGAACCCGCGGCAGCCCCCCCCGAACCTGCGCCCGAACCTGCCCCCCAGGCCGCGGCCCAGCGGGCCTCGGCGCAAGGCGGCGCGGGCGAATGCCGCCCCGGCCATGGCTGTGTGACGAACCTGCCCCTGCCGCGTTTCGTCTCGCTCAAGGGCGACGAGGGCAATGCGCGGCGCGGCCCGGGGTTGACCCACCGCATCGACTGGGTCTTCACCCGGCCCGGCATGCCCCTGATGATCACCGCCGAATACGAGAACTGGCGCCGGGTCGAGGATCAGGAGGGCGCGGGCGGCTGGGTCCATTACGCGCTGCTTTCGGGCGTGCGCAATGTGGTCGTGGCGCTCGACATGGCCGAGCTGCGCGCCTCGGCCGATCCGGGGGCGCGGGTGATCGCCCAGGCCGAGCTCGGGGTGGTGGCGCGGCTGCTGGAATGCCGCCGCGACTGGTGCCGCGTCTCGGCCGGGGGCGAGCGCGGCTGGGTCGAGAAGACCGCGCTCTGGGGCGTGAGCGCGGACGAGATCCTGGAATAGGCCCCACCACACCCCGATTCCTCGCAGCGCCACAATCGCTCTCCCCCCGCTCCGCATCCCGCGCCTCGCAACCCCGACGCTCCGGCATCCCTGCCTTCCCACCCTATCCCGGGCCCTTCGTCGCATTAGCGGTCTTCGCACCGAACCCCAGTCTTCCCGAAACCCCAGTCTTCCCGAAACTCCGGTCTTCCCGAAACTCCGGTCTTCTCCGCATTCCACGCGCCGCCGCCTCCAACCGCCCCCCAGATCCAGCACCCCGACGCCCCGGAGAACACCGCAAGACCCGGACCCGACAAAAGGACGCGCCGCTTTCCCCTTTCTTCTTTGCAGAAATATCCCGGGGGTGAGGCGCCAAAGGCGCCGAGGGGGCAGCGCCCCCCCCCCCCCCCCCCCCCCCCCCCCCCCCCCCTCCCCACCCGCCCGACCTTCCCCGCGCAAGAGCCGATCCCGCCCCCCCGGGACGGACATCACGAGCCGCGATCCCAGCCCCCGGCCCTAGCCCCGGGACGCCGCCAGATCCCGGGCCAGATCCCGGGCATGCCGCGCGATCCGCCGCGCGGCCTCGGCCGTGGCCTCGTCCGATGCGGTCAGCGAAAGCCGCAGCCAGCCCGCAAGGCCCGCGCCGAAACTCTCGCCCGGCATGGCGGCAACGCCGCGCTCTTCCAGCAGGCCAAGCGCGAATGCCTCGCCCGAAAGCCCGGTCGCCCGCACGTCCAGCAGGCAGAACATCCCCGCCTCGGGGCGGTGAAGGCGCAACCCCGCCACGCCCTCCAGCGCCGATGCCAGCGCCTCGGCCCGCCGCGCGAACCGCGATACCATCCCCGCCGCCACCGCCGAGGGGGCCGAGACCGCCCGCGCGGTCATGTCGGCGATGAAGGGCTGGCTGCCGAAAAGCATGGTCTCGGACAAAGGCAGCAGGCGGGCGGCGAATTCCGCGGGCCCCACCACCCAGCCCGAGCGGAACCCCGGCGCGGCATGGGATTTCGAGATCGAGGCCACCGCGATCGACCGCCCGGCCAGCTCCGGCAGGTCGAGCGGCGAAACGAAATCGACCCCCGGGAACACCAGATCCTCATAGACCTCGTCCGAGAGGATCCACAGGTCATGCGCCAGGGCAAGCCGCCCGATCGCCGCGATCTCGTCGCGGCGCAGCACCGCGCCGGTGGGATTGTGCGGAGTGTTGAGGAAGATGACCCGGGTCCGGGGGGTGATCCGCTCGGCCAGATCGGCGGCCTGCAGGCGAAAGCCGCTGTCGGGGCGCAGCCGGACCGGCACCGCCCGGGCGCCGGTCTGGGCGATCAGCCCCTCATAGGTCGCATACATCGGATCGCCCAGAAGCACCTCGTCCCCCGCCTCGACCAGGGTGCGGAAGGTGGCGTAAAGCGCGGTCTGGGTGCCGGGCAGGCAGATCACCTGATCGGTGCCGAAGGGACGCCCCCGTCGCGCGCTGTAGCGCGCGGCCAGCGCGGCCAGCAGCCCCGGCTCGCCCCGCCCGTTGGAATAGCCGGTGCGGCCCCGGCGCATCGCATCGGCCGCGGCCTCGACCAGTTCGGGCGGCGTGGGGACATCGGGCTCGCCGATGGTCAGTTCGATCACCTCGCGCCCCTCGGCCTTCAGCGCCCGGGCCCGCATGTGCAGCCGCCATTTCGCCGATCCCAGACCCGAGAGCCTTTCGCTCACGCCCGCATATTTCATCTTGGTCGCCTCATGCCGGATGATGCCTCGCCCCCAGGTCTTCACATCCGCCCCGTGTCGGGACGGGCGGGCTTCGGGTGCCACTCGCCCTCGTCTTCGGGGCGCGGGACGCGCAATTCGGGAACGAAAGTGTCGAAGCGCATCAGATCGACCCCCAGGATGGCGCCGACCGCGCGCAGGCCGATCCGCACCACCTCGCCCGGGGCGAAGCCCGCGGGCAGGACCGAGCCCTCGAGCCACAGCCCGTCGATCACCGCCGTGCAGGCGATGGCCTCTTGGCGCAGCCGCGCGGGCGGGACCCTGGCGCCCCCGGCCGGGTGTTCCAGATCGGGGCGGTCCAGATCGGCGACCAGGCCCTGAAGCCGGTCGCGGAAGCGCAGGTAGCCGCGCTCATGCCGGGCGCGGAGCGCGGCATCGGCCTGGACCCGGTGCAGATAGCCCGCCCAGAGGCCGACCGCCGCAATATCCAGCACCGGAGGGCGCAGCGCGGCGGCGACGAAGGCGGCCAGACGCTCGCCCGGCTCGGCCCCGACGCCTTCGAGCGCGTCGAGCCCCTTGTCGGTCATCGCATCCATCATCGTGCCATAGGCCTCGCGCAGCAGGTCCTCCTTGGTGCCGAAGTAATGCCGGATCAGCCCCTGGGTGACGCCCGCCCGCGCCGCGATGGCGCGCACGGTCGCGGCCTGCACGCCGCCCTCGGACACGAGGCTGCGGGCGGCGAGGATCAGGGCCTCGCGGCGGTTTTCGACGCCCTCGCGCAGATGGGGGTCCTGGTCGGGGGGAATCATGCTCGGGCCCATGCTATACGGGCGTATAATCCCGCAGCGCCGCGACGCCCGCAAGGGGCGGACGGACGCCGGACCGGGACTGGGGCCGGGATTGGGGCGGGACTGGGCCAGGGACTGGAGCCGGGACAGGCGATCAGGCCGGGGGATCGCAATCCCCGGCCACATCCTGGTGGATGATCACGTCGCTTTGGGGAAATTCCGCCATGATCGCCCGGCGCAGGCCCGCGCCGATGTCATGAGCCTCGCGCAGGGGCAGCGCGCCGTCCAGCTCGACATGCAGGTTGACGAAGATCCGGCTGCCCGCAGTGCGGGTCTTGAGATCGTGGAACCCCTGCACCCCCGGCCAGCCCGAGGCCAGCTCGCCGATCCGGGCGATGATCGCGGGATCGGCGCGGCGGTCCATCAGCGCGTCCCAGGCGGCGCGGCCGATCCGCCCGGCATTGACCAGCATGTAGCCCGCCGCCGCCAGCGCCACGACCGCATCCACCCCGCCCAGACCGAACCGCCCCGAAAGCCAGAGCGCCAGCACCGCCCCCGCCGAGGGCAGCAGGTCGCCCAGGTAATGCAGCCGGTCGGCGGCGACGACGCGGTTTCCGGTCAGCCGCGCGACCCGGCCCTGCCACCAGACCAGCACGAGCGTCAACAGCATCGAGATCACCATGACCACGATGCCCTCGGATTGCGCGGCAAGTGCCGCGGGCACCCCCGACAGCAGCCGCGCCACCGCGCTCCACCCGATCAGGAGGGCGGAGAGCGCGATCAGCAGCGACTGGCCGAGCGCCGCCAGATCCTCGACCGAGGTATGGCCGAAGGCGTGGTCCTCGTCCGCGGGGCGGGCGGCGTAGAGGATCGCCAGCGCCGCCCCCGCCGACATCAGCAGATCCACCGCGCTGTCCGCGAGCGAGGCGGCGATCGACAGCGCCCCGGTGGCGTAGAGCGCCCAGAGTTTCAGCGCGACCAGCGCCAGCGCCACGACAACCGAGGCGATCCCCGCCGAGAGGCCGAGCCGGGCGGATGTGGATCGGGTGGGTGTCGCCATGGCTGGTCCCTGCCTTGCAAACCGATGGGCGGCCGCCTCTGGGGCGGGGCCGGTCCTTCGGTGTCGTCGGATGGCGCCTGCCCGGCGGCCGCGCGTTGCGGGCGGAGCTTACAGCGGCGGGCGGATATGGGAAGGGGGCGCTGCCCCCTCGGCCCGTTCCGGGCCTCACCCCCGGGATATTTTTGCAAAGAAGAAAGGAATGAGGGCCGGAGCGGGCTTGGGGCGGTTTTCGTTCGAGGGGGCTGCGTCCGGTTTTCGCGGGGTTTCGGGAGCGAGGCGGGTGGCGGGGCGGGCCCGGGACGGCGGGTGGCTTTCCGGCCCGGGTTCAGCGCCGCCAGGGGAAGAAGCGGTTGCGCCTGGCCGGGGCGGGCTGGTTTTCCTGGGGAGAGGGGGAGCGGGGGGAGAGGAAGGATTGGGCGACATAGCCCGTCCTTTCCCAGAAGAAGCCGCGCGGCGAGGCCCGAAGGCCCAGCCCGGCGATCCGCGCGATGTCCCAGTTCTGCTCGGCCCGGCCCAGCATCATGCGCGCGGCCTCGTGGTTCACCGAAAGCAGGTCCGAGCCGGTCTCGGCGATGATGCGGAAATAGCCGTCCACCGCCTTGCGCGACATCTCGACGAAAGCGTCGAAATTCATGTAGAGCGCGCCCCGGAGCCCCTGGAGCGGTTCAAGCGAGAAGGCGCTGACGATGTTGACATGGCCGGGGTCGGTGACGATCCGCTCGGGCCAGAGCGAGCAGCGGATGCCGTTGGCGACCAGGAAGGCATATTGCACGAAGCCCACCACCGGCAGGTCGACGATGACATAGGGAGTGCTGCCGTCGCAGGATATGTTGTAGGCGGTGCGGCCGATCCCGCCGCCGATCTCGACGATCGCACTGTGGCGCCTTTGCGAGCGGGCGAGATGGTCGCGATATTCGCGCAAATAGCCCAAGCTGATGGCCTGGCGGTGGCCGAGCAGGCCATGCGGGGTGTCGAGGCCGACCGCCCCCGCCACGCTGCGCGGCAAGGGCGCCTTGAACCCGAGGGCGGCGCGCACGTCCTTGAGGATACGGTCGGCCTGATCCTCGACCAGATAGGGGTAGTTCTCGTCCTGTTCGGGATTGAAGGCGCGCACCACGCCGAGCGCCATCGCGCAGCGCAGAAGCGTCGCATAGATCACCCTGGCGTGGTAATCCTGCTGGGTGGCGCTTTCCGAGATGATCCGGGTGTGCCGCTGGTGCTGGTCGAACCCTTCGGTGACATGGCCGTGGTGGAGGGTGGCGAGGATCTCATGCACCCGGGCGGCGTCGCGCGCGAAGATCGCGTCGGCCAAGGGCTTCTGGCCGCCCTCGACATGGCGCTTCCAGACCGTATCCTCGTCCAGCGTGCCGAAGATCCGCTCGCTGCGGATGGCGGCGAGGGCCTGCCTGCATTGCGCCAGCGTGAGAAGCTCGAGCGGCGCCTTGGCGAAGGCCAGTTTCGGCCGGGCCGACATCTTGGGCGGCTGGGTCAGCATGGGGATCCGTCCACATGGCCGGGGCGCGGTTCCGGCGCCCCGGCCGGGGAAAGGGCGTTCATGTTCTGGCGCATCTGCAAGTTCCCGGCCCCTGTGATTCGCCCGGCGCATCGCCCTTCCCCTAAATGCGCGCCGCCCGCATGTCCAGCGGGCCCCGGGGCTTGGCCCCCCGCCCGGCGGAAACCGGGGGGCGGCGCGGGGTTCAGGGCGCGACCGACAGGGCGATGCTGGCGTCCAGCGCCTCGAAAGCGTTGAGGCCGATGGCGTCGTAAAGCTCGGCCCTCGCCTGCATCTCGGGAAGCATGGCGGTGGTGGCGCCGTCGCGGGTCAGTGCGGCGTAGAGTTTCGCCTGCGCCTTGTTGGCCACGCGCAGGAAGGGGACCGGCCAGATCACCATATCGAAGCCCAGATCCTGGAACTCCTGCGCGGTCAGGGCGGGGGTGCGGCCGGATTCTGTCATGTTCGCCAGCAGCTTGACCCCGGGCAGGCGGGCGCGGACCTCCCTGAACATCTCGACGGAGGTCAGCGCCTCGGGGAAGATCGCATCGGCCCCGGCCTCGACATAAAGCTTCGCGCGGGCGGCGGCGCCCTCGATCCCATCGGAGGCCGCCGCATCGATGCGGGCGATGATCACCAGATCGCGCCGCGCCCGGTCGGCGGCGGCGACCGTGGCGGCCATGTCCTGGGCCGAGGCCAGCTTCTTGTCGTTCAGATGGCCGCATTTCTTGGGCAGGAGCTGGTCTTCGAGATGCACCGCCCCGGCGCCCGCCTCTTCAAAGCCGCGCACCATATGCATGACGTTCAGCGCCTCGTCATAGCCGGTGTCGCCGTCGACCAGCAAGGGCAGGCCCAAGGCGCGGGCGATCTGGCGGATGAAGAAGGCCACCTCATCGACGGTGATGATGCCCAGATCCGGCAGGCCCATCGAGGCGGTCATCGCCGCGCCGGAAAGGTAAAGCGCGTCGAACCCCGCGGCCTTGCCCTGAAGGGCTGCCTGGCCGTTATGCGCGCCCGGAAGGCGCAGGATGCCGGGGTGCGAGAGCGCGGCGCGGAAACGCTGGCCTGCGGGCGCAAGCGGCAGGCCGGGTGAAAGAGGGAGGGAAAAGATTTTGACCCGCTGGCCCGCGGGCGCGAGCGGCAGGTCGTCGGCGATCAGGTAGGGCATGTCAGGCCTTCGGTGCGGCCAGCAGGCCGCGCTTTTCGATGGGGGTGAAGGCGCGGCTGTCCGGCCCGATGTAATTGGCCGAGGGGCGGATGATCTTGTTGCCCTGCCGCTGCTCGACCACATGCGCGCCCCTGCCGGAGGTGCGCGAGATCACGAAGATCGGCGTGAACATCGCGGTCGGCACGCCGAGAAGATGGCAGGAAACGGCAGAATACCGGTCGAGGTTCGGGAACATCCGCTTTTCCGCCATCATCACCGCCTCGACCCGTTCGGCGATGTCGAACATCCTGGTGGAACCGGCGGCAACCGACAATTGCTTCGCCACCCGCTTGAGCACCAAGTTGCGCGGGTCCGAAACGGTATAGACCGGATGGCCGAAGCCGATGACGACCTCTTTGCGCGCCATCCTCGTGCGGATGTCGGCCCCGGCCTCGTCCGGGGTCTCGTAGCGTTTCTGGATCTCGAAGGCGACCTCGTTGGCGCCGCCGTGTTTCGGCCCGCGCAGCGCGCCGATGGCGCCCGCGATGGCGGAATAGATAGCGGATCGGGCTGGCGAATTACTTCGCCGGGGCGCTGGTCCTGCCCTGTCGCGCCTTCCTCGGCACGGCCGAGGCCGCGCGCTACGACATCGACCTGATCGCGCGGCGCTTCGGCCAGGGGTTCGAGACGACCTGCCACCGCCTTTCCACCCCGCAACGCCCCGAGGCGCGCGGCGTGCCCTTCTTCTTCATCCGAGGAAACCGGGCCGGGAACATCTCGAAACGCCAGTCCGCGACCGATTTCCACTTCTCGCGCATCGGCGGCTCCTGCCCGCTGCGAACATCTACGAGGCCTCGCCCGCCCGGGCGAGATCATCCGCCAGGTGGCGCAGATGCCCGACGGGCGCAGCTATCTGTGGATCGCGCGGCAGGTGCAAAGCGGCCGGGGCGGTTTCGGCGCGCCGGTCAAGACCTTTGCCATCGCGCTTGGCTGCGACCTCGCCCATGCGGAGCGGCTGGTCCATGCCCGCGGCCTCGACCTTCGCAACCCGGATACGACCACAAGGATCGGCCCCGGCTGCAAGGTCTGCGAACGCCCCACCTGCCCGCAGCGCGCCTTTCCGATGGCCGGGCGCCCGCTGGCCGCCAGCCCCGCCGAGGCCCGCTTCGCCCCCTATTCCGGCGCGGGCTGAGCGAACCGCCGCCGCCCGCGTTTCGCGAACCGCCGGGCGTGCGGACCTTGGGAGGGCCTAGAGCGCCGACCGGATCCGCCATCCGCAGGTGGCGCAAAGCTCTTCCTCCTCGGGCCGGACCCGATGCGAGATGAAATCGCCCGGCCCGCAGCGCGGCAGCCCCAGGGCCCGGATCAGCACCGCGTCATAGGTGCCGCTCAGCAGCACGATCCCCTCGGCCGCCAGCCGGTTGCGGCTGCCCGACGGGCCGTCCGACCGGATCCGGCGCATGAAATCCTTCTGCGCCGCCGTCTCCTCGACGATCCGGCGCGAGATCGGACGGCCGGTGACGCCCCGGAACAGCGCCACGATCTTGTCGTTTCCGGTCGGGGCCGAGAAGATCCGCTCGACAAGCGGCTCGGGGATGGTGCGCCAGAAATTCGGCTCGACCGGCAGGTCGCGCAAGAGCCACAGGATCTGCGTCGTCCCGAAGGCCGAGACACCCCTCTTGCCGTCGCGATTCGCGCCCCCGGTCAGATTGGCCGGATCGGCCTGGAAGAGGCCAAGGAAGCACCGGGATTTCTGCTCGTCCAGCGCGGCCAGAAGGCAGGCGTGGCCGACCGCCTCCTGCGGGATCATCCAGTTGCCGGTGATGGTGAACTTCATGTCCACATCCGCGCCGCCGATGATGAAGTCGAGCCGCCCCTTCGGCACCCGCATCATCGCCCGCATCAGGATCTCGACCCGCGTTCCCAGATAGGTCTTCTCGGTCTTTTCCAACTGGCCGTAGGACCTGCGCCGGGTATTGACGGTGTCGACCACATCGTCGACCACCCGGCGCAGCATGCCCGGGAAACGCTCCTCCAGCGTCGTCGGGCCGCCCGAGAGCCGCTCCACCTCACGCGCGAGGCGCGAGAGTTCGGCATGCCGCGGATGGCCGGGCAGGATCAGGCTGGGGGGCGGAGACCTCATGCCACGGCATGGATCCGGCTGGAGCGGATCGCGGCCGCGATCTGGCGCCCCACCGCCTCGGCCACCGGGGGCGGGAAGGCGTTGCCGACCTGGCGATAGGCGGCGGTCTTGCGGCCGTGGAAATGCCAGTCGTCGGGAAAGCCCTGCAGCCGCGCCACCATGCGCACGGTCAGCCGCGGCATGCCGACGAAATCCGGCTCGGGCGCCTCTTCGGCCAGGGTCTTGCCGTTCACGCCAAGCGTGGCCCAGGCCGCGCGGGCGCGCGTCGGGCCAAGGTCGGGCCCGCCATGCTTTTTCGACCCGCCGACGATGGTCGGCGCGATCTCGTCGGCGCGCTCGGCCCAGGGGGCGGCCCCCGGCCAGCCCCGGGCGGCCATCAGGTCTTGCAGCACCGCGCCCACGGTCGGCGGGTTGTGATGCTGCTCGTCGGGCCATTCGAAACGGTCCGAAAACGCCTTGCGGATCGCCACGATGACCACGCGCGGGCGCAGTTGCGGCACCCCGAAATGCGAGGCGTTCAACAGCCGCCAATCCGCCACATAGCCCAGTTTCGTCAGCTTCTTCTTCAGCGACTGGCGGTAATCGACGAAAACCGCATCGAGAAATCCGCGAACGTTTTCAAGCATGACCGCCTGGGGCCGGATCTCGTCCACCAGGCGCAGCGCCTCGGGGAAAAGGTCGCGCTCGTCGTTCTTGCCCAACTGCTTTCCCGCCACCGAGAACGGCGGACAGGGCACGCCCCCGGCCAGAAGCTCGACCCCGGCGAAGGGGCGGCCGTCGAAGGCGCGCAGGTCGCCTTCCCTGACATCCCAGGCCGGACGGTTCAGGCGCAGCGTCTGGCAGGCATGCGGGTCGATCTCGACCAGGGCCTCATGCCCGAAACCGGCGCGTTCCAGGCCCAGGGCCTGGCCACCGGCACCCGCGCAAAGCTCAACCGAACGCATCGACACACCCCTTCCCGGATCTGGCCGCACCTTACCGGCGCGACCGGGGAATTTGAAGCGGCAAGGCGAAGGGGGCGGAAATATCGGGGCGCGCGGCCCGGACCGGAAGAACCGCCCCGCTCGCGCCCCTGCGGTCACTTCCGCCCGGAAAGCAGCGCCCCCAGCATGTGCTGAAGCTTGGCGACATCCTTGGGCTCGAATTCTTCGCTCAGCCGGTCTTCGTAGCGGCCGACCCGCCCGGTGGTCTGCTCGAACAACCCGCGCCCCTTTTCCGAGGCCAGGATGATCACGTTGCGCCGGTCGTTCGGATTGGGAACCCGGTAGACCAGCGCATCGACGACCATCTTGTCGACCAGCTTGGTGGCGCTTGGCGGCTGCATCCCCAGCCCCTCGCAGATATTGCCCATGCTCAGCCCGTCGGGCGCCGAATCGAGCATCGAGAGCAAGCGCCATTGATCGACCGGAAGCCCCTCGACCGCCAATTGCTTAACCAATTGGCGATTGAGCTGCATGACCAGGTGAAGAAGACTGTCGTCTAGGCTCTTGGAGGACATTTCACGGATCAAATTGTTGCGCCTGGAAACATAATAGTGGCAATCTCGGCAACGGCAATTTGAAACTTCCGCGACACGGGGATGAAAAAGGGGGCGATGATGTCGTCAGCCAATATCTCGCTGAAAGACGCCGCGGGCCTGTTCGAACGCGCGGACGCGCGCTTCGGACGCCCGGCGTTCCCCCTGCGCTTCGACCGGCCGAGCCAGGCGGCCGAGCGGGTGCGGCCGCCCCTGAAGATCGCGCTGCTGGTGCCCTTCCACGGCGCCGATGCGATCTGGGGGCCGTCCTGCCAATACAGCGCCGTCATGGCCGCGGCCGAGCTGAACGCGAAGGGCGGCATCCTGGGGCGGCAGATCGAATTGCTGGCCGCCGATGCCGGGGGCGATCCCGTCGCGGTCGAGGCGCGGGTCCGCGCGCTTCTCGACAGCGACGCGCCCGAGGTGCTGATCGGCGTCCACCTCTCCTCGGTGCGCGAGCGGCTGTCGAAAGCCTTCGGCGGGCGGCTGCCCTATATCTTCACCCCGCTCTACGAGGGCGGGATCAGCGGCGGCGGCACCTTCGCCATCGGCGAGACCCCGCGCGCGCAGCTTGCCGGGCCGGTGGATCACCTGATCCGCACCGCCCCGGCGCGGCGCTGGTATCTTCTGGGCCATGACTACATCTGGCCGCGCAAGACCCATGCCTGGCTGGCCCGGCATCTGGCGCAGCGCGGCGCCGAGGTGGTGGGCGAGGAATATCATGCCCTGTCGGAAGAGGATTTCGCCCCGGTCCTGGACCGGATCGAGGCCGCCCGGCCCGATATGGTGATGCAATCCCTGGTCGGCTCGGCCTGTCTGGAGTTCAACCGCGCCTTTGCCCGACGCGGCCTGAGCCGCAAGATCCTGCGGCTGAGCGGCGCGCTTGAGGAAAACACGCTGATGGCGCTGGAGCCCTCGGCACGCGAGAACCTCTATTGCGCGTCGAGCTATTTTTCCTCGCTCGACACGCCCGGCAACCGTTCGTTCCAGGGGCGCTATTACGCGGTCTTCGGCAAGAACGCCCCGGTGCAGAGCGTGCTGAGCATCTCGTGCTACGAGGGGCTGCATTTCCTTGCCGCGCTGGCAGGCCAGGCCGGAAGCCTGCGCCTGCCCCGGCTGGAGGACGCCTTTCGCGGCGGGCTGTGGTTCGAGGCGGCGCGCGGGCCGGTGCGGCTGAGGAACGGCATGGTGGTCGCGCCCAGCTATCTGGCGAAGGCCGGCGCGACCGGGTTCGAGATCGTCGGGCGGTTCGATCCCTGAGCGGGCCCTGAACGGGATCAGAGCATGCGATCCAGATGCAGGACCGCGCCCAGAAGCAGCTCCGCCCCCAAGAGGCAATCGGCATCGGCGGTATATTCCGCCGGATTGTGGCTCAGCCCGTCCTTGGACGGCACGAAGATCATCGCCGTCGGCACCAGCCCGGCCAGATTGACCGCGTCATGGCCCGCGCCCGAGAGCATCGAGAAGGCCTCAAGCCCCAGATCCGCCATCGCGGCCCGCACCGCCGCGATCGCGACCGGCGCGAAACGGACCGGCGGGCTGGCCGAGACCGGGGTCAGCCGGGCCCCGATCCCGCCAGCGGCGATCCCATCGGTCTCGATCCCCGCCACCAGCGCCTTCAGCCGCGCCTCCAGCCGGTCCAGCCCCTCGGGCTCGGCATGGCGCAGATCCACGCTCATCCGCAGCGCGCCGGGCACCACATTGCGGGACGGCCGGTCGAGGTCGACCTCGCCGAAGGTCGCGAGCCCGCCCTCTTCCGCCGCCGCCTCCGAAAGCGCCAGCGCCAGCCGCGCGGCGGCAAGAAAGGCGTCGCGGCGGTCGTCGAAGGGCGTGGTCCCGGCATGGGCGGCGCGCCCGGCGATCCGCAGGTCATACCAGCGCAGCCCCTGGACGCCGGTGACCGCCGCCGCCCGCAGCCCCCTGCGCTCCAGGACCGGGCCCTGCTCGATATGCAGCTCCAGCCAGGCCGCCAGCCGCGTCGCGCCGGGCACAAGCGGCCCCGCCGCCCCGATCGCATCCAGCGCCGCGCCCAGCGTCACGCCGTCGCGGTCGGCAACCGCCCGCATCGCCGCCAGGTCATGGATCCCGGCATGGATGCCCGAGCCCAGCATGGTCGGGGCGAAGCGCGCGCCCTCCTCATTGGTCCAGTTCACGAGGCAGAGGGGGTGGCGCGTCTCCACCCCCTCTGCGCGCAGCGCCCGGATCACGGCCAGCCCGCCCAGCACCCCCAGAATGCCGTCGAACCGCCCGCCGGTGGGCTGCGTGTCCAGATGAGAGCCGAAGCCGATGGGCGGCAGCGCCGGATCGCCGCCCGGGAAATGGGCGAAGACATTGCCGATCCGGTCGCGCTCCACCCGTCCGCCAAGGCCTTCGACCGCCCGCGACAGCCAGTCGCGCACCCGGGCATCCTCGGGGCTCAGCGTCAGGCGGCGGATGCCGCCCTCCGCCGTCGCGCCGATCCGCGCGGTCTCGCGCAGGTCGCGCAGCAGCCGCGCGCCGTCGATCCGGGACCGCGCGGGCGAGACGCTCACAACTGGATCCCCACCGATTTCACCTCGGTGTATAGCAGGATCGCCTCATAGCCCTGCTCGCGCCCCCAGCCCGACTGGCGGAAGCCGCCGAAGGGCAAGGCCGGGTCGATGACGTGATGGGTGTTGACGCCGATGGTCCCGGCCTTGAGCCGCCGCGCCACCCGATGCGCCCGCCCGACGTCGCGGGTGAAGACCGAGGCCGCAAGGCCGTAGATCGAGGCATTGGCCTCGTCGACGATGCTCTCGGCCTCGTCATCGCCGAAGCTGCGTGCCACCAGGACCGGGCCGAAGATCTCCTCGCGCACAACGCGCATCGCGGCGGTGGTCTCGCTCAGGATGGTGGGTTCCAGGAAATAGCCGCTCTCGCCCACCCGGTTGCCCCCGGAATAAAGCCTTGCGCCCTCGCGCTGGCCTTCGGCGACATAGGCGGTGACGCGGGCGAACTGCTCTTCCGAGACCAGCGGCCCGATCTGGGTCGCGGGGTCGAGCCCCTTGCCGATCTTCATCCCGCGCGCGAATTCCGCCACGCCCGCAAGCACGCGCTCGGCCACCTTCTCATGCACGTAAAGCCGGGTGCCGGCGGTGCAGGTCTGGCCCATGTTGTAGAAGCAACCATAGGCCAGGGCGGGGATCGCGGCCTCGACATCGGCATCGTCGAAGACGATCATCGGGCTTTTGCCGCCAAGCTCCAGCGAGACCTTCTTGAGGTTGCCCTTCGCGGCGTCGAGGATCAGCCGCCCCACCTCGGTCGAGCCGGTGAAGGCGATCTTGTCCACCGAAGGGTGCGCGGCAAGCGCGGCGCCCGCCGTCTCTCCCCTGCCGTTCACCACGTTGAAGACGCCGGGCGGGAAACCGGCCTCGACCACCAGCTCGGCCAGGCGCAGCGCGGTCAAGGGGGTCTGTTCGGCCGGTTTCAGCACGATGGTGCAACCGGCGGCCAGCGCGGGCGCCACCTTCCAGCACATCATCATGAAAGAGAAGTTCCACGGCACGATCTGGCCGCAGACGCCCACGGGCTCGCGCAAAGTATAGGCATGGACCGGCGCGCCCGAGGTCAGCGGGATCGTCTCGCCATGGATCTTGGTCGCCCAGCCCGCCATGTAGCGAAACAGCTCATAGGAAAAAGCCACATCGCCCATCCGCGCGTCCGTCACGGGCTTGCCGTTGTCCAAGGCCTCCAACTGGGCGAATTCGTCGGCATGCTCCTCGATCAGATCGCCAAGCCGCCACACCAGTTTCGAACGCGCCATCGGCGACAGTTCCGACCAGGGACCATGGTCGAAGGCCGCCCGCGCCGCCGCCACCGCGCGGTCGATATCGGCCGCATCGCCCTCGGCGACATGGGCGAAGACCTCGCCGGTCGAGGGGTCGATCACCGGCAACGTCCGGCCCGAGGCCGCATCCACCCATTCGCCGTCGATATGCAGCCTGCCCGCCCGCGCCAGAAAGGCGGTGGCATCGGCGCCCAGAAGGGCCAGAGTCTCATGCACAGACATGTCGCACCTCAGGCCCGGGCCGAGAGTTCGGTCGCGGTGACCAGCACCACCTCGCCGTCGAGGATCGGCTTCACGATCTCGAAAAACCGCGCGCAGGCGGCGGAATTGTTGTGCCGGTCCATGGCGTCCCTGTCGCGGAACCGCTCGTAGGTGGTCATCACGCAGGGGTCGCTGTCCGAGCGGCTGACGAAAAAGCCCAGCGTGTCGGGCTCGTTCGCCTCGACATGGCGGGCCACCTCGGCCAGGGCATGGGCCAGCGTGTCCTCATAGCCCGGGCGCACGCGGATGATCGCGGAAATGGTTTGCATGGCAGCTCTCCTTCTTCTGGGTGTCAGTAGCCTGCGGCTTGCAGGTCGAATTCATCGGCCAGCCCGCTGTCGCGGAAGGCGGCGGCGGGAACCGCATGGGTCAGTTCGCCGCGCCGGATGATCTGGACGCGGTCGGCCAGGCCCAGCAGGAAATCCAGGTTCTGCTCGACCAGCAGCACCGAGAGGCCGCGCGCCCTGGCAAGGCGGGAAAGCGTCTCGCGGATCTCTTCGATGATCGAGGGCTGGATGCCTTCGGTCGGCTCGTCCATCAGCATCAGCGCGGGCCTGGCGCAAAGGCAGCGGGCCAGCGCGAGGATCTGCTGCTCGCCACCCGAAAGGACGCCGCCCGGCCGGTTCAGGATCGGCTTGAGGCGGGGCAGATCCTCCACCACCTCCTCGACGATCAGCGCCGCCTCGCGCCGGGTCGCGTGGCTGGCGCCGACCTCAAGGTTTTCCATCACCGAAAGCTGGGCGAAGATCTGGCGGCCCTGCGGGATCAGGCCCAGCCCCAGCCGGGCCCGCCGCGCGGCGCTCTGGCGCGCGATGCCCTGGCCCCGGAAGCGCAGGGTTCCGCCCGTGACCGGCAGATGCCCGGCGATGGTGCGCAAGAGCGTGGTCTTGCCCATGCCGTTGTGGCCCAGGATGCCCAGGCATTCCCCGGTTCGCAGCGACAGATCCGCGCCATGCAGGATCGGGATGCGGCCGTAGCCCGCCCTGAGCCCGGCGATGTCGAGAAGCGTTTCAGCCATTGCCCTTCCCCAGATAGACATCGCGCACGACCGGATCGCCCAGCACCGCCTGCACCGGCCCCTCGGTCAGGATGCGGCCCTGGTTGAAGACGGTGACGGTGCTGGCGATCGAGCGGATGAAGGTCATGTCGTGTTCGACCACCACCACGGTATGGGTGGTGTTGATCTCGCGGATGATGTCGGCCAGCCGGTTGACCTCGGTCTTGTTCATCCCGGCGGCGGGCTCGTCGAGCAGGACAAGCCGCGGGTCCGAGGCGACGATCATCGCCAGCTCCACCATCTGGCGCTGGCCATGGGCGAGATGGCCGAGGATGCGTGCGCGCAGCGCCCCGATCCCCACCCGCTCCAGCACCTCGCCGATGCGGCGGTCGCGGGCGCGCACCGGCAGGTGGCGCAGGGACAGCCAGAGGTTTTCCGCAACCGACAGCCCGTCGAACAGGCTGGGCACCTGGGTCTTGATGCCGATGCCCATCCGGGCGATCTCATGGCGCTCGCGCCCCGGGACCCGCGCGCCGTCCAGGACGATCTCGCCCCGCGTGGGCTGGTAGGTGCCGGTCAGGCAGCGGAAGAATGTGGTCTTCCCGGCGCCGTTCGGGCCGATCAGGCAGCGCAATTCGCCCTTGGTCAGGGTGAAATCCACCCCGTCCAGCGCCTTCACGCCGCCGAAATGCATCGCCACGTCGCGGGCTTGAAGCAGGACGCCGCTCATCTCGCGGCCTCCGGGGCGGGGCGATGCGCGATGCGGGCCAGAAGCCGGGCGACCAGCGGCTGAAGGCCGTTGGGCAGCAGCAGCACCATCAGCACCAGCAGCGCGCCAAGCGCGATATTCGGGTCGATCAGCCCGGCCTTCCCCAGCCAGGCCGTCAGCACCTGCAAGGCGATGCAGGCGACGACCGGGCCCAGGAAACAGCCGATGCCGCCCACCACCACCCAGATCAGCACCTGGGCCGAGGTCGCCAGCGAAAACAGCGTCGGGCTGACGAAGACGGTGGTCGCGAAGAGCACCCCCGCCAGCCCCGCCAGCATGGCGCCGATCACCCAGACCACCAGCTTCAGCGCCCGCGAATTGTAGCCCAGCAGTTCGGCCCGCACCTCGTTCTCGCGCACCGCGATCACCTCGCGGCCCAGTTTCGACACCGCGAACAGCCGCACGAGGATATAGCTCAGGATCAAGAGGCCCCCGGTCAGCCAGAACATCGCCTGCGGGCTGAGCGCGCGGCCCGAGAACGGGTCCTGCAGGGGCGGCGTGGCCGGGATGCCGTTGAAGCCGCCAAGCCGCGCGGCGCCGATCCGCCAGCCGTCGCCGCCGGTCGCGTTCATGAACTTGAAAAGGATCAGCGTCACCGTCAGCGTGATCACGCCCAGATAGACGTCGCTCAGCCGCCCGTAGAACAGGAAATAGCCAAGCATCGCCGCGAACAGCGCCGGAACCGCAAGGCCGATCAGCGCCGCAAGCCCGCTGTCGCCCAGGTTGATCGCCGCGATCGCATAGGCATAGGCGCCCAGCCCCAGGAACGCGCCCTGGCCAAAGCACAGGATGCCGCCGACGCCCCAGGTCAGGCACAGGCTCAGCGTGAAGATCGCCATGACCATCCAGGTCGTCGCGTTCAGCATGGTGTGGAAGGCCGCGCCCTCGGCCACCAGCCACAGGGCCGCGGGCCCGGCCAGCGCCGCAAGGCCCAGTTGCACCGCAAGGCTGTTCGGTTCCGGTCGCCGCATCAGGCTTTCCCCTTGAAGAAGCGCCCGGTGATCCCGGTGGGCAGAAGGCGCAGGAAGATGGTCGCCGCCAGGAGCAGCGCGATATCGCCGATCACCGGCGAGGCGAGGATGTTCATCGCCGCATTGATGGTGCCAAGCAGCCCCGAGGCCAGGCCCGCGCCCAGGATCGGGCTCGCGCCGCCGGTGATGACGGTGATGAAGGCCTTGGCGACATAGGCGACGCCCATGGTCGGCAGCACGCCCGAGACCGGCGCCAGCAGCGCGCCCGCCAGCCCGCTGAGCGCGGCGCCCACCGAGAAGGTCACGGCATAGACCCGCGCGGGCTCGATCCCCAGGCCGGCCGCCATCTCGCGGTTCTGCATGGTGGCGCGCGCCTTCAGCCCGGCCCGGGTCCGCATCAGGAACACCGCCGCCCCGGCGTAAAGCGCGACCGCGATGGCCAGCAGCACGAGGTCGTAGCTGCCCATCGCATATTCGCCGATCCGCAGCCCGCCCGTGGGCGCCGCGATCCCCACCACGCGATTGCCGAAGAAGGTGGTGGCCAGCCCGATCAGCAGCAGCGACAGCCCCCAGGTCGCCAGCATGGTGTCGATCATACGGCCGTAGAGGTGGCGGATCACCAGCCGCTCGATCACCAGGCCCAGAAGCCCGACCGCGACCGGCGCGATCACCAGCATCGAGATCCAGATGTTCACCCCGGCCTGGGTGGCGAAGACGGCGGTGAAGCCGCCCAGCATGATGAACTCGCCATGCGCCAGGTTGATCACCCGCATCATGCCGAAGATGACCGCCAGCCCCAGGCTGATCAGCGCCAGATTTCCGATGGTGGTCAGAAGCTGAAGCAGCGTGACGATGAGATAGTCCATGAAGGGTCCTTGTTGCGATGGCGCCCGCCCCCCCCGGGGTGCGAAAGCGCCCCTGGTCGAGAAGATCCGGGCGCGAAGGCGCCGCCGGTCGAAAAGATGCCGCTCGGGAAACCGCCCCCTGCGGCCCCGACTGCGGGCCCGACCCGCGGCCGGTAGCGCAGGCCGGTGGCGCTGGCCCAGGCCGCAGGGCGATGGCGTTCCCCCGCTTCGCCGCAGGGATCTCCTGCGGCGACGGCATGGGGCCTGCCTTTCGCGGGGGTTACTCGATCTCGAACTGGCGGGTCTCGTCCGGGTTCGCGACCAGATCGCAGACGGCGGCGGTATCGGCGGGCTGCTGGCTGGCGAAGGTCTGCAGGATCTCGAACCCGTGGTCCTTCACCCGGCCGATATGAACATCGGTGGCGCAGTGATGCGTCGCCCTGTCGATCACCGAGGGCCCGCCGGGTCCCTCGAAGACGATGCCGGATTCCAGCGCCTCGATCACCGCCGCCCGCTCGACCGTTCCGGCCGCGCGCACGGCATTGGCCCAGTGGTGCACGGCATTGTAGGTCGCCGAGGCATGTTCGGTCACATAGGGCGCGTCGGGGCCGAACTTGCCGTGATAGCGTTCGACGAAGGCCTTGTTGACCGGGCTGTCGACCTCTTGGAAATAGCCGAAGGCGGCATAGACGCCATCGGATTCCGGCGAGGTCAGCACGATATGCTCATTGCCGCCGCCGAAGGAGGTCGAGATGATCGGGATCTGCCCGGCCATGCCCGCCGCCGCCCATTGGCGGAAGAAGGACATGTGGTTGCCGCCGACCAGAAGCGTGTAGATCACGTCGGGCTTCTGGGCCTGGATCCTCTGGATCGTGGCCGAGAAATCGGTGACCTCCAGCGGGAAATACTCTTCCGCGATCACCTCGCCCCCGGCCTGCGAGGTGTATTCGCGCACCCATTTGGCCGAGATCGTGCCGTAATTGTAGTCGGCGGCCAGCACATAGACCTTCTTGCCCAGGTTCTCGACCGCATAGGGCAGCAGGACGCCGATGGTCTGCGCCGGGGTCGAGCCGGTCAGGAAGGTGTTGCGGTCGCAGACCCCGCCCTCGTAGAGCGGCGGGTAGAAGTAAAGCGTCCGGTAGCGCGACAGCAGCGGCCGGATCGCCTCGCGCGAGGCCGAGGTGATGCCGCCGAACACCGCCGCCGCCTGCTGCGCGGTGGCGGCCTCGGTGGCGTATTGGGCGTAGAGCTGGATGCTCGACTGCGGGTCGTATTTGGTCACATCGACCTCTCGGCCCAGAAGGCCGCCCGCCGCGTTGATCTCGGAAATCGCAAGGTCGAGACAGGCGTCGATCGGCTGGCCGTAGATCTCGAGCCCGCCGGAAAGATCGAAGATCGAGGCGACGGAAAGCGTTTCGGAGGCAAAGGCCGGGCGGGCGATCAGCGGCGCAGCCAAGGCGGTGGCCGAGGCCTGAAGCATTCTGCGGCGGGTCAGTTTCATTCGTGGTCTCCCTGTGGATGCGCCCTGCGTTTTCCATGACGCTTTTGGCACGGCCAAACTCACATGATGGAAATATTTTCGCAAGGAAAATATTTCCATCATGTAGGCGATGCGTCGGACCATGGCGGAGGGCGCTTCGACACCAACGAGGTTGCAGGGAATGGACCGGCCTGCGGGGATGAGAGGCCGCGACCCATGGCACGGCGCAAGCGTCATGGGCGCGCGCGCGGGAGGGGAATCGCGACAGGATCGCGGGCAAGGCTTCGCGTCGATCGGCAGGGCCATGCCGATTGCCGCGCCCGGGACGGCAGGGCCCGGTGGATCGGTGGATCGGTGGGGTGGGCCCTTCTAGCCCGCCGCATCCCCGGCCAGCGCGGCGCGGATCTGGTCCAGCCCCTGGGCGATGTCGCGCGCCACCGCCGCCGCCAGCGCGGGCGCATCGCCCGCCCGCATCGCGGCAAGCGCCTCGTGGTGCAGGTCGGGCAGGCCCGCCGGACCGAACCGGCCCATGACCTCACGCAGGCTGGGGCCCGCCCGCAGCCACAGCGAGCGCGCCAGATCCGAGAGCACCGGCGCACCGGCCAGATCGTAGAGCGTGAAGTGGAAATCGTGGTTGGCGCCCAGATAGCCCGGCAGGTCGCCCGCCTCCATCGCCCGGGTCACCCGCTCGTCGATCACCTCAAGCGCCGCGATCCGCTCGGGCGTCAGCATCGGACAGGCGCGCCGCGCCAGTTCCGGCTCGATCGCCAGCCGGGCGAAACCCACCTGGTCCAGCGCGGCCAGCGTCATCGGCGGCACCGCCACCCGGCGGTTGCCCTGCGGCGACAGCGCCCCCTCGGCGGTCAGGCGACGGATCGCCTCGCGCACCGGCGTCATGCCCGCGCCAAGCTCGGCCGTCAGCCCCTGGATGGTGACCGGCTGGCCGGGCGCGAGATGGCCGAAAAGCACCATGTCGCGCAGCCGCGCATAGGTCAGCTCGTGGCTGGGTATCTTGCGGCTGTCATCGGTCATGCTCGGCCCCCATCCCTTCAGGCCGCCCGTTATGACCGCCCGCGCGGCGTCGGCGCAAGCGCGAACCACCTCGCGCCGCCCGCTCAGGGCCCATCCGCATCTGCCCCCTCCGCTTCGGCCCCGCCCCCTCCTGCCCCGCCCCGCAGCCGCGCCCGCTCACGCGTGAGCCAGAGCAGCGATAGGATCAGCGGCGCGTTCGAGATCAGGCCCGATCGCAGCGCCTCGACGGCCCGCTCGAAGGGCCAGGTGAGGGCGCGGATATCCTCGCCCTCGACGGCAAGGCCGTGGAAGCTCTCGCCCTCCTGCGGCAGGTCGGTCAGCGCGACGAAGGAATAGAGATACTCGGTCGCGGCGCCCGGGCTGGGGTAGTATTCGGCCACCGGCAGCAGGGCCGAAAGCGTCAGCCCGGCCTCTTCCACCGCCTCGCGGCGCGCGGCCTCCCCGGGGGTCTCTCCGGGGTCGATGCGGCCCGCCACCGCCTCGATCTGCCAAAGCCGCCCGCCGCCCCGGCCATAGGCCCCGGCGCGGAACTGCTCGACCATCAGCACCCGGTCGCGCAACGGGTCATAGGGCAGCACGGTGACCGCATCGGTCATCACGAAGATCTCGCGCCGCAGGGGCCCGGACATGGTGCCGTCGTAGCGACGGTGGCGCAGGTCCAGCCGCTCGACGCCGAAGAAGCCGCGCCAGCCATGGTGGCGGGCCAGCAGCTCGACCTTGCCGTCCCCGACGGCATCGACGGAGGCATCGGCGCCGGCAGAGGCCGCCCGCACCGCCGAGGCCGCCCGCGACAGCATCGGCCCGCGCGCGGCGCGCAGATCCGGCGCCGGAACCGCGCCGTAAGCGGCCAGGATATCCTGCGCCAGACGCCGCTCCACCGCCGAATCGGGCGCGGTCTCGCCCTGCGTCACCTCGCGCCAGAAGGCGAGCCGGGCCGGGCCGTCCGCCCCCTCGCCCGCGATCAGCGCCGCCAGCGCGGGATCGGCGATCGCCGGGGCGGAAGCGTCCCCGCCACCAGCATCCCGGCCCGCAACCTCCCCCTCAGGCGCCGCACCGTCCCGATCCGGGCGGCCCCTGGCCCCGGTCCCCTCCTGCCCGCTCATCTCCAGCGCCGCCCCGCCGCCTCGACCACCAGGCCGCCGACGACCCCGCCCAGGACCAGCACGCCGATCACGCCCACGCTGAGCATCGCCACCGCATTCTCGATCATCAGTTCGAAGGCCCCCATCACCGCCCCCATCGGGCCCGCCTCGTTATAGGTCCGGCGAAACGCCAGTTGCACCATCTGCCAGACCGAGAACACCAAAAGCGCGAAGAAGGTCAGCGTGACCGAGGTGCGCAGCCCGGTCCCCACCGCCTCGACCCCGCCCCGCCCCGCCAGCGCGCCCGAGACCATCCAGCCGCACAGAAGGCCGATGGCGGCGGTGATCTCGCGGAAAAAGCCGATCTGGGCATTTTCGCCAAGCGCGGGCACATGGGCATTGGCGGCCAGCCAGCCCACGGCCGCGAACCAGAGCGCGGCGACGAGTTTCGCTGAGGTGGGCATCGGGCTCCTCGGGAACGGGGCTGCCCCCGGGCGCATCGGCACCGGGGCGGCGGGGCTGTCATCCTGCGCCGCAGCCCGCCCCCTCTTGCGCCCCGGCCTTGCCCCCGGGGCTCTCAGGGCCCCGGGGCAAGGCCCGGACGCGTCAGGGTGATCTGCGTCACGTCGCAGTTTCCGCCCTTGAAGGCGCCAGCGCAAGAGGTCAGGTAGAAATCCCACAGCCGCCGGAACCTGTCGTCGAAGCCAAGCCTGCGCACCTCGTCCCAGCGGACATTGAAGCTCTGGTGCCAGCGCCGCAGGGTCTGGCTGTAGCTGTCGCCGAATTCGAAGGTGTCGGCGACCTCAAGCCCCGCCCGCGCCGCCTCGCGCCGCAGCGCCGAGGGGGGCGGCAGCATGCCGCCGGGGAAGACGTATTTCTGGATGAAATCGACCGAGCGGCGGTAAAGCTCCCACCGGGTCTCGGCGATGGTGATGATCTGCAGCGTGGCGTTGCGCCCGGGCTTCAGCCGCTCGAACAGGGTGCGGAAATAGATCGGCCAGTATTTCTCGCCCACGGCCTCGAACATCTCGATACTGGCGATGCCGTCATACTGGCCGCGCGCGTCGCGATAGTCCTGAAGCCGGATCTCGACCCGGTCCGAGAGGCCCGCCCGCGCCATCCGCGCCACCGCATATTCGTATTGCGCGGGCGAGATGGTCAGGCCGGTGACCCGCATCCCGCGCCGGGCGGCGGCATATTCGGCGAAACCGCCCCAGCCGCAGCCGATCTCAAGCAGATGGTCGCCCGGTTCCGCGCCGATCCGGTCGAGAAGGCTCTGGTATTTCTGCTCTTGCGCGCGTTCGAGGCTTTCCTGGCCCGAGCGGAACAGCGCGCTGGAATAGGTCATGCTGTCGTCCAGCCATAGCCGGTAGAAATCATTGCCCAGATCGTAATGCGCCGCGATGTTGCGCCGGGCCTGGCGGCGCGAGTTCGCCTGCAGGCGGAAGCGCAGCCGCTCCCACCCGCGCAAGAGCGCGACGCCGGGGAAGGAATCGGTCAGATGCGCGTTCTCGGGCATCAGGATCAGGTCGAGAAGCGCCTGAAGGTCGGGCGTGGTCCAGCCGCCGTCCAGATAGGATTCGCAAAAGCCCAGATCGCCCTCGCGCAGCAGCCGGGCGAAAAGATCGCCATCCTCGACCCGCAGTTCGGCCCCCGGGCCGGGGCGCGCGGCCTCGGCGCGAAAGACCAGCGGGGCGGCACCATCGTTCCCCTGCGCCAGCACCTGCGGCGGCAGGACGAAATCCAGCCTGCCCGCGCCAAGGGTCAGGGCGCGCTCGAACACCTGTCGGAAATAGCGCGGCAGGCCGGTCAGCCCCGCGGTCGAGGTGAAAACGTCCATCGCATCCCCGCGACTGGTCCCACTTCCCGCTCAGGTTTCCCGAAATCCCCGCGCCGATCAAGCCTTTCCTGCGTTCCAGGCCGCCAGCGCCCGCGCGCGCCCCTCGGCCAGCCCGATCAGGGGCACGGGCGGGGGCGCGGCGGGGTCGAGCCGCCAGCGCAGCGGCGCGGCGGCGTAGAAATCATCCGCGCCCACGCCCTTCAGCCAATGGTCGCGATAGCGCCCTTCGGGATCGAATTTCTGCGCCTGGGACTGCGGGTTGAAAATGCGAAAGAACGGCGCGGCATCGGGGCCCGAACCCGCAACCCATTGCCAGTTCAGGGCATTCGCCGCCGGATCCCAGTCGGTCAGGCAATCGGCGAACCAGTCGAGGCCAAGCCGCCAATCCGTCAGCAGATGCTTGGTCAGATAGCTGGCGACGATCATCCGGGCGCGGTTGTGCATCCGGCCGGTGGCGTAAAGCTCGCGCATGGCGGCATCGACCACGGGCTCGCCGGTGCGGCCCCGCCGCCAGGCCTCGGCCTCGGCGCTGTCGCCGCGCCAGGGAAAGGCGTCCCATTCGGCGCGCCAGTTCCGCGCGCCCATCTGGGGGAAATGGTAAAGCAGGTGCCAGGCGAAGTCGCGCCATCCCAACTGGCGCAGGAAGGCCGCAGCACCAGAATCGGAGCCCGAATCGACGCCTGGATCCTGGGCGCCCTCCATCACGGACCGGGCGGCGTGCCAGATCTCGCGCGGGCCGATCTCGCCCCAGGCCAGCGGCTCCGACAGGCCCGAACAGGCCCTGCGGTCCAGCCGGTCGCGCCGCGCCGGGTAATCCGCGACCGGGCCGTGCAGGAAGTCGTGCAGCCGGTCGCGCGCCGCCGTCTCGCCGATCAGGGCATGGCGCGCGACCACCGCCGCGCCGCGCCGCATCGCCTGGCCGAGCCGCCAGTCGGCCAGCCGCTCTCCCGCGCCGGGATCGCCGTCCCAGCCCCGCAGCCGGGCGGGGCCGGGCCGGGCCGGGCCGGGATCGCGCGCGCGGATCGCGTTCCAGAACGGGGTGAAGACGCGGTAGCCGCCCCCGCCCGAGGTCTGGATCCCGAAGGGCTCGTGCAGCAGATGGCCGGGGAAGCTTTTCGCCTCGATCCCCAGCCCGCGCAACCGCGCCTTCACCGCGCTGTCGCGGGCCACGGCGGGGGCGTCGTAAAGCCGCCCCCACCACAGGCCCGAGGCGCCGGTGGCCCGCGCCAGCCGCTCCAGCACCTCACCCGCCGCCCCGCGTGCAAGGTGCAGCCGCAGCCCCTTGGCCGCAAGCGCCTGCGAAAAGGCGACAAGCGCCTCACCCAGCCGCCATCTGGCCGCCGCGCCCAGGGATTCGGTCTCGGGGTCCAGCACGAAGACCGGCAGGAGCGGACAGCCCGTCTGAGCCGCCTCGGCCAGCATGGGATTGTCGGCAAGCCGCAGGTCGCGACGAAACCACAGGATCAGGGGGGGCATGTCGGTCATGCCTCCAATCCTTACCCGCCGCGCCGCGAGGGGGCCAGAGACTTCGGCGGGCGAAATAGCAAGGGGCGGGACGCCTTTGGGGAGCGTCTAGGGGTGCCAGGAAGCGGAAGCACTCGGAAAAGCCCAAGCCTTCCGCGCTGCTGCGTCCGGGCACGCAGCCGCCCCCCCGTGAAATCCGCCGCCCACCAGACCGCATGGACGCATGGATCCGGCGACGGCATCATGTCAAGCGAGGGCGGGACCAGTCCCCGCCGAACGGACCGGCCCGGCCGCATCCACGAACGGGCCGCACCCAAGCATCCTGCGCGGCCCGGACCGAACGATGGCCGGACACCAAGCGGCGGCAGGCCTCCCCCTCCCGCGCCCCGGGACGCGCCGGGCCACCCGCCCCGGCAATGGGCCCCGCCCATGCAAGGCCGCTCCCCGCGCGGCCGGATGGCACCCGGCAAAGCCGCACCTTCAGGCCGCGCACCGAGTGCCCCCCGGGCCGGTCGCGCGGCCCCGGCCCCGACCCCGACCCTGGCCGAAACCATCTCCGCACAGGCGGCATATGCCCCGCCGCCCTGCCGCAGGAACAGGCATATTGCCGCCCCCTTTCCCGGCCCCGCCCGACGCGGCCCGAACCGCCTCTTGCCCTGCCGGAAATTCCCGCACATATTTTCCCGAAGCGCCAACCGGATAGGCAGGTCCTGCCGGACCCGGTCGCGCATCGACCGCAACGCCCATGGACCGGCGGCACCGAAGGACCCCGGCCACCACTCAACAGGAGTCACGATGTCTTCCAAACGCTCAATGCTTTCCGGTGCCGTCTCCGCGCTCGCGCTGGCGGCCATGGTGGCGGGGGCCGCGCGGGCCGCGGATCCCGAACTGACCGTCTTCGACTGGGCCGGGTGGGAGATCGACGGCGCCCTGGTGCCCTATGTCGAAAAGCACGGCCAGAAGCCCAGCTATTCCTTCTACGCCGATGACGACGAGGCCTTCCAGCGCGTCGCCTCGGGCTTTCGCCCCGATGTGGTCCACCCCTGCCCCGGCGCGGTGCCGCGCTATCGCGAGGCCGGCCTGATCGAGCCCTGGGACGTCAGCCGGGTCGAGGCCTACGCGAACATCGACCCCGACCTCTTCGCCTCATCGCATATCTCGGACGATGAGGGCGTGTGGTTCCTGCCCTACGACTTCGCCTATACCGCCATCGCCTACAACCTCAACGAGGTCCCCGAAGCGGATGTCCAGTCGCTGGAGGTCTTCAAAGAGGCGAAATACGCGGGCCGCATCGCCTTGGCCGACAATTCCGACGATGTCTGGGCGCTGGCCTTCCTCGCCACCGGCGTCACCTCCTGGGACGATGTGACCGATGCGCAGGTCGACGCCGCCGCCGCCTGGCTGCGCGAGGTGCATCCCAACGTCCGCACCTATTGGTCGGATCCGTCGGAAATCGCCCAGATGATGGCCTCGGGCGAGATCCTGGTCTCCTGGTCCTGGAACGATCCGGTGGCGATCCTGCAGGCCGACGGCTTCCCCATCGGCTTCAACCGCGCCCCGGCCGAGGGCTCGACCACCTTCTTCTGCGGCTTCGTGAACATCAAGGACGCCCCCGGCTCCGAGGACAAGGTCTACGACTGGGTGAATTCGATGTATGCGCCCTCCTCGGCGGCGCCGATCCTTGAGGCGATCGGCTATGCCAACACCAATTCGGCGGCGATGGCGACGATCTCGGCCGAGGAACTGGAAGCGGCCTTCGTCAACCAGATCGATTCGACGCTGTTCCTGCAAACCCCGATGGATCCCGAACTGCGCGACCGCCTGGTCGAGGAATTCGAATTGATCAAATCCGGTTTCTGATCGCCGGGCCCCGGGCCGCGCGCAGGGGAGAAAGCCGGACCCAAAGCGTCCGGGGCCATCCATGGTCCCGGACGTTTCCATTTCGGGGTGGCGGGTCGGGAAAGGGGTCGGAGGTCGGGAAAGTGACTCGACCTCCACGCTCGGCCGACACGGAGGCAAGGAGGCAAGGAGGCAAGGAGGCAAGGAGGCAAGGAGGCAAGGAGGCAAGGAGGCAAGGAGGCAAGGAGGCAAGGAGGCAAGGAGGCAAGCCATGCTCGGCCCGTCAAGTCCCGATACACTCCACCCGCCACCCCGGCACACGTCCCACCCATACATGCCTGCGCACCGGGCGCGCCCGCACATGCTCGGGCTCGGGTGCCCAACCTGCGCCCGGCGCGCGCCGCTCCGCCCCGCCGCCGCCTCACCGCGCAGGCCCCCCGCACCGCGCGCGACAGGCAAAGCGCGCCACCCGAAGCGCCTCAGCCAAAGCGCCCCCGCCGCCGCTCACAACACCGAGCGGATCGCGAAGCTCGAATTGATCCGGGTGACGCCGGGCAGGCGCGACAGGATCTCCTTGTGGATCCGCTCGTAATCGCCCGGCCCCTCGGCCTCCAGATGCAGCAGGTAATCCTCCTCGCCAGTCATCAGGTAGCATTGCCGAATCTCGGGGTGGCGCAGCACCTCGGCCTCGAAGGCGTTGAGAATGTCCTCGGTCTGGCGCGACAGGCTGATACGCACGATCACCGCATGCCGCCCCTCGGCCGCCGGGCCCGCGACCAGCGCGGTATAGCCCCGGATCACGCCCGCCTCCTCCAGCATCCTGACCCGGCGCAGGCAGGCCGAGGGAGAAAGCCCCACCTCGGCCGCGAGTGCCGCATTGGTGACGCGGGCATTGCGGCGCAGCGCCCGAATCAGCGCGCGGTCGATCCGGTCGATTTCCGGCATATCATTGCGCCTTTCGATCATTTGTTGCGCAAAGATCAGTAATATCGACGATCCTTGCGCATAAGCAAAGGACATTCGACGGATGATCGAAGATGATCCACGGACCCTCCCCCTTTCACGGAAAGATCCGGTCGCATGAAAGTCATCGTCCTTGGCAGCGGCGTCGTCGGCACGGTTTCGGCCTGGTATCTGGCCCGGGCGGGCCATGAGGTGACGGTGATCGACCGCCAGAGCGGCCCGGCGCTCGAAACCAGCTTCGCCAATGCGGGCGAGGTCTCCTTCGGCTATTGCAGCCCCTGGGCCGCACCCGGCATCCCGGCCAAGGCGCTGAAATGGCTGATGATGGAACATGCCCCGCTGATCCTGCGCCCACAGCCGGACGCGGCCATGCTGTCCTGGCTGGTCAGGATGCTGCGCAACTGCACCTCGGCGCGCTATGCGCTGAACAAAGGCCGGATGCTGCGGCTGGCCGATTACAGCCGCAGCGCCCTAGCCGAACTGCGCGACGAGACCGGGATCGCCTACGATCAGCGCATGAAGGGCACGTTGCAGCTTTTCCGCACCGGGGCGCAGCTCGACGCCTCGGCCAAGGATGTGAAGGCGCTGAAGGCCGACGGCATCCCCTGCCAGATCCTCGACCCCGAGGGCTGCATCCGCGCCGAGCCCGCCCTTGCCCATGCCCGGGACCGGATCGCGGGCGGTCTGCTGACGCCGCTGGACGAAACCGGGGATTGCTTCAAGTTCACCAATGCGCTGGCGGGGCTGGCGGCGGAAAACGGCGTCACCTTCCGCTGGGGCGAAAACGTCCTGGGGCTGGAGACAGAGGCGGGCCGCGTCACCGGCATCCGCACCGACCGGGGCCTGCTGCGGGCCGAGGCGGTGGTGGTCGCGCTCGGCAGCCATTCGCCCGCGCTGCTGCGGCCCCTGGGGCTGCGGCTGCCGGTCTATCCGGTCAAGGGCTATTCCCTGACCCTGCCGATCCAGGACGAAAGTCGCGCCCCCGAATCCACGGTGATGGACGAAACCTACAAGATCGCCATCACCCGGCTGGGCGATCGGATCCGCGTCGGCGGCATGGCCGAGATCTCGGGCTTCAACAACCGGCTGGAACCGGCGCGCCGCCGCACGCTGGAACATTCCGTCACCGACCTTTTCCCCGGCGGCGACCTGTCGCGCGCGACCTTCTGGTCCGGCCTGCGCCCGATGACGCCCGACGGCACCCCGGTGATCGGCGCGACCCCGGTCAAGGGGCTCTGGCTCAACACCGGCCACGGCACCTTGGGCTGGACGATGTCCTCGGGCTCGGGCCGGTTGATCGCCGATCTGGTCTCGGGCCGCGCGCCCGAGATCGACGCGACCGACCTCGCGATCACCCGCTACTGAGCCCCGCCGCAGACACGCACCCGGGCCAAGCGCCCCACTGACCGGGCGCTGCCTGTCCCGACCGGGCCACCCGCTCTTCCCCCCCGCCTTTCTTCTTTGCAAAAATATCCCGCGGGGGCGCGGGGGTGCGAAACCCCCGCTCCCACCACCAGCCATCCGCGCGCCACCTCAACCGTTGAGCTTTTCCAGCCGCGCCCGCACGCTCAGCCCATGCGCCTCAAGGCTTTCCGACGCCGCCAGCCGCTCGGCCGCGGGCCCGATGGCGCGCAGGGCCTCGGGCGTCATCCGCGCCAGCGTGGTCCGCTTGAGGAAATCCAGCACCGACAGCCCCGAGGAAAACCGCGCCGAGCGCGCGGTCGGCAGCACATGGTTCGGCCCGCCGACGTAATCACCGATGGCCTCGGGCGTCCACTGGCCCAGGAAGATCGCCCCGGCATGGGTGATCTTCGCGGCCAGTGCCTCGGGATCCTCGACGCAAAGCTCCAGATGCTCGGGCGCGATGCGATTGGACAGCGCCGCCGCCTCGTCCAGGTCGCGCGTCACGATCACCGCGCCATAGTCGCGCCAGCTCGCCCCCGCGATCTCGCGGCGCGACAGCGTCGCGAGCCGCGCCTCCAGCGCCGCCACCACCCGGCGCCCGAATGCCGCATCCGGCGTCACCAGAATGGCCTGGGCGCTTTCGTCATGCTCGGCCTGGCTCAGCATGTCGAGCGCGATCCAGTCGGGGTCCGAGGCGTCGTCGGCGATCACCAGGATCTCGGACGGGCCCGCGATCATGTCGATGCCCACCCGGCCAAAGACGCGGCGCTTGGCGGCGGCGACATAGGCATTGCCGGGCCCGGTGATCTTGTCGACCGCCGCGATGGTCTGCGTCCCGTAGGCCAGCGCCGCGATGGCCTGCGCGCCGCCCACGCGCCAGATCCGGTCCACCCCCGCCAGCCGCGCCGCCAGCACCACCAGCGGATTGATCGCTCCCCCCGGCGTCGGGCAGGCGATCACCAGCCGCTCCACCCCCGCGACCTTGGCGGGAATGGCGTTCATCAGCACCGAGGAGGGATAGCTGGCCAGCCCCCCCGGCACATAAAGCCCCGCCGCCGAAACCGGCGTCCAGCGCCAGCCCAGGCTCGCGCCGTCGGGATCGGTCCATTGCGCGTCCTGCGGCATCTGGCGAACGTGATAGGCCCGGATCCTTTGCGCCGCGAGCGAGAGCGCCTGCGCATCCTCGGGCGCCACGCGCGCGCATTCCGCCTCGATTTCCTCGGGCGAGAGGGCAAGGGTTTCGGGCGTCAGTTCCAGCCGGTCGAAACGCGCGGTATGCTCGATCACCGCCGCATCGCCGCGCGCGCGCACATCGGCGATGATCGCGGCAACGGCCTCGTCGACCTCGGGCGCATCCTCGCGCTTCATACCCAGAAGCGCGGTGAAGGCGGTTTCGAAATCCGGCGCGCCGGTATCAAGGAAATGCGGCATGGCGGGGCCTTTCATGCGGATCGCCCCCCGATAGCGCGCGCGGGGGCCGGCGTAAAGCGCCCCGGGCAGGGCGAATGCGGGGGCCCCATGGGACACGCCCGCGCCGCGACGGCACGAGGCCCCCGGCCACCGTGGCCCGCAGGCGGGGCCGCCGCCACCCGCCCCGAAAGAGCGGGCCGAAAAGAACGGGCCCGGGAGACGCATCCCCCGGGCCCGCACCCCGTCCGCGAATGAATCGCCCGCCGGATCACTTCACGGCGAAGAGATCGGCCTCCATCACCTTGGTCCAGACCCGGACGAATTCGGCGGCGAAGGCCTCGCCCGCGTCATCCTGGGCATAGACCTCGGCCAGGGCGCGCAGTTGCGAATTCGAGCCGAAGACCAGATCGACCCGGGTCGCGGTCCATTTCGGCGCGCCGGTGGCGCGGTCGGTGCCCTCGAACAGGTCCTGCGTCGCCGAGACCGGCTTCCACACCGTGCCCATGTCCAGCAGGTTGACGAAGAAATCGTTCGTCAACTGGCCCGGACGGCTGGTGAAGACACCATGCTTGGTGCCGCCCCAGTTCGCGTCCAGCGCCCGCAGCCCGCCGACCAGCACGGTCATTTCCGGCGCGGTCAGGCCCAGAAGCTGGGCGCGGTCGACCAGCAGCTCCTCGGCCGGGGCAGAGAAGACGCGGGCCTGATAGTTGCGGAACCCGTCGGCAAGGGGTTCGAGCAGCGCGAAGCTTTCGGTATCGGTCTGGTCCTGCGTCGCATCGGTGCGGCCCGGGGTGAAGGGCACCTCGACCGAGGCACCCGCCGCCTTCGCCGCCGCCTCGACCGCCGCCGTGCCGCCCAGGACGATCAGGTCGGCCAGGCTGACCTTCTTGGCGCCCTGCGCGTCGAACCGCGCCTTGATCCCCTCCAGAACCCCCAGCACCTTCGCCAGTTGCTCGGGCTGGTTCGCCGCCCAGTCCTTCTGCGGCGCCAGCCGGATCCGCGCACCATTGGCGCCGCCCCGGAAATCCGAGCCGCGGAAGGTCGAGGCCGAGGCCCAGGCCGTCGCCACCAGTTCCGCCGAGGTCAGGCCCGAGCCGAGGATCTCGGCCTTCAGCGCGGCCACGTCGGCGGCCTCGACCTGCGGATGATCGGCGGCGGGGATCGGATCTTGCCAGATCAGATCCTCGGCCGGGACCTCCGGGCCCAGGTAAAGCGCCTTCGGCCCCATGTCGCGGTGGGTCAGCTTGAACCAGGCGCGGGCGAAGGCATCGGCGAACTGGTCGGGATGTTCGAAGAAGCGGCGTGCGATCGACTCGTAGATCGGGTCGAAGCGCAGCGCGAGGTCCGAGGTCAGCATCGAGGGCGCGATGCGCTTTCCGGCCACATGCGCATCCGGCACCGTGCCCGCGCCCGCGCCGTTCTTCGGCGTCCACTGATGGGCGCCGGCCGGGGATTTCGTCAGCTCCCAGTCATAGCCGAAGAGATTCCAGAAAAAGCCGTTGCTCCATTGCGTCGGGCTGGAGGTCCAGACCACCTCAAGCCCCGAGGTGATCGCATCCGCGCCCTTGCCGCTGCCGAAGCTGGAGGCCCAGCCCAGGCCCTGGGCCTCGATGGGGGCGGCTTCGGGATCGGCGCCGACATGATCGGCGGGACCGGCGCCATGGGTCTTGCCGAACGTATGGCCGCCCGCGATCAGCGCCACGGTTTCCTCGTCGTTCATCCCCATCCGCCCGAAGGTGTCGCGGATGTCGCGGGCCGAGGCCAGCGGGTCGGGATTGCCGTCAGGGCCTTCGGGATTGACGTAGATCAGGCCCATCTGCACGGCGGCCAGCGGGTTTTCCAGGTCGCGGTCGCCCGAATAGCGGTTGTGCTTGTTGTTCGGATCGTTCGAGGGCGCAAGCCAGGTGTCCTCGGCGCCCCAGTAGACGTCCTCCTGCGGCTCCCAGACGTCGGGACGGCCGCCGCCGAAGCCGAAGGTCTTGAAGCCCATGCTTTCCAGCGCGACATTGCCGGTCAGGATCATCAGGTCGGCCCAGGAGATGCTGTTGCCGTATTTGCGCTTGATCGGCCACAGCAGGCGCCGCGCCTTGTCGAGGCTGACGTTGTCGGGCCAGGAATTCAGCGGCGCGAACCGCTGCGAGCCCGACCGCGCGCCGCCGCGCCCGTCCGCCGTCCGGTAGGTCCCGGCCGAATGCCAGGCCATACGGATGAAGAAGGGCCCGTAATGGCCCCAGTCGGCAGGCCACCAATCCTGGCTGTCGGTCATCAGCGCGGTCAGGTCGGCCTTCACCGCCGCAAGGTCGAGCGCCTTGAACGCCTCGGCATAGTCGAAATCGCGATGCGGGCTGGAAAGCGCCGAATTCTGGTGCAGGATCTTGAGGTTGAGCTGGTTCGGCCACCAGTCGCGGTTGCTGCGTCCGCGCCCGCCCGCGACCGGGTTGGTGCCCTTTGCCGACCCATGTCCGAAGGGGCAACCGCCCTCGTCCTTCATGTCGTTTCCGTCCATCGCTCAACTCCTCTGGCTGCGTCTGGTATCCGTGGCCGAACGCTGCTCAACCCGCGCGGCGTCCAATCTAGAATCATTCTTAGCAGAACCACACCATCAGAAAAAATTGTATATTCTGATAATGAATATAAGATGAACTGATCAAACCACTCGCCGACGTGCCGCCGCGCCAGATGTGACTCGACTCCCGCCCCGCCGCGCCGATAGTTGCAACCATGAGCCTGCCGCCCGGTTTCCTCGACGAATTGCGCAACCGCATCTCGCTTTCCGCCGTGGTCGGCCGGAAGGTCACCTGGGACATGCGCAAGTCGAACATGGCCAAGGGCGACTGGTGGGCGCCCTGCCCGTTCCATCAGGAAAAATCGGCCTCCTTCCATGTCGACGACAGGAAGGGCTTCTATTACTGCTTCGGCTGCCATGCGAAGGGCGACGCGCTGAACTTCCTGCGCGAAAGCGAGAATCTGTCCTTCATCGAGGCAGTGGCGGTGCTGGCCTCCGAGGCCGGGATGCAGATGCCCGAGCGCGACCCCCGCGCCACTGAGAAGGCCGACCGGCGCAGCGAACTGATCCAGGTGGTGGAAGGGGCGGTGAAATTCTACCGCCTGCAACTGAAGACCGCCGCCGCCGCGCCCGCGCGCGACTATCTGGCCCGCAAGCGCCGCCTGACCGAAGCCGCGCTCGACCGGTGGGAGATCGGCTGGGCCCCGGACAATTCCCAGGCCCTGATCGGCGCGCTGTCGGCCAAGGGGATCGCGCCCGATCTGATGGTGGCCTCGGGCATGGTGGCGCGCGCCGACGACGGGCGGCTCTACGACCGTTTCCGCGCCCGCATCACCTTTCCGATCCGCGACGGGCGCGGGCGGGCGATTTCCTTCGGGGGGCGCTCGCTGGATCCGAACGCGCGGGCGAAATACCTCAACGGGCCGGAGACCGAGCTTTTCGACAAGGGCCGCAGCCTCTTCAACCACGGCCCCGCGCGCGAGGCGGCGGGCAAGGGCCAGCCGCTTGTGGTGGCCGAGGGCTATATGGATGTGATCGCGCTGTCCGAGGCGGGGTTCGGCGCCTCGGTCGCGCCCCTGGGCACGGCAGTGACCGAGGACCAGCTTCGCCTGCTGTGGCGCATCTCGGACGAGCCGGTGATCGCGCTGGACGGCGATTCGGCCGGGATGCGGGCGGCGCTGCGGGTGATGGACCTGGCGCTGCCGCTCTTGGAGGCGGGAAAGGGCCTGCGCTTTGCGATGCTGCCCCAGGGCCAGGACCCCGACGACCTGATCGGCGCGCAGGGGCCCGAGGCGATGCGCCGGGTGATCGAGGGCGCACAGCCCATGGTCGACCTGTTGTGGCGGCGCGAGACCGAGGGGCGCAGCTTCGACAGCCCCGAACGCCGCGCGGCGCTTGAAAAGACCCTGAACGAAACGCTCGCCCGCATCACCGATCCCACCTTGCGCAGCCATTACGGCCAGGCGCTGAAGGATCTGCGATGGCAGTTGTTCCGCCCCGGGAAAGGCCCCCGCCCCCCCGCCACTGCCGCCGCCCGGCGCGGGCCATGGCAGGGCAAGGGCGCGCCCCCGCTTCCGGTCGCGCCCACGGCGGCCGCCCGCGCCTCGCTCCTGGCTTCGGGGGCCGCACCCGAAGACGGCCTGCGCGAGGCGGTGATCCTCGCCACCCTGATCCACCACCCCGCGCTGGTCGCGCAGTTCGAACCGGCGCTGGAGCGGCTGGAGCTTTCGACCGAGGATCACACCCGGCTGCGCAACCTGATCCTGACCCATGCCCGCGACCCCGATTGCCGCGACCGGATCATAGCCGACAGCCCCGCCGCCCTTGACCGGCTGCTGGCCAACCCCCATGTGCGCATCAGCCCCGCGCTCCAGCCCCGGGCGGATGAGGATTTCGCCGCCGCCTGCGTCGAAGAGGCGCTCGCCCGGCTTGGCGCCGACCGCGCCCACCGCACCGAACTGGCCGAGGCGCAGGAAGATGTCGAGGGTCTGGCCGACGAGGGCCTGACCTGGCGGCTGTCGAAAGCCACCGAGGCGCGGGTCTTCGCCGCGCGCGGACCGAAGGAACAGAAATCCGAAACCATCATCGCCCCCAATGGCGTCGAACTGGATCGAGACGAGATAGATCGTGCCCGCCGCCTGCGCGATTCGATCGACTTCGGGCGCGGTCGGGGCCGCCAGACCTGATTCGCCCTTTCCCCCGGCGTGATTCGCGTTATTGATTCGAAAAATCATCCCCGCGATTCGCGACCCTTCCCCGCAGGAGCATTCATGGCCCTCAAGGACAATGACGACGTAAAGCCGGAAAGCGACGAGACCGACATCTCGCTCGACATGAGCCAGGCCGCCGTCAAGAAGATGATCACCGACGCGCGCGAGCGCGGCTATATCTCGATGGCGCAGCTCAATGCGGTGATGCCCGCCGATCAGGTCTCGGGCGACCAGATCGAGGATGTGATGTCGATGCTTTCCGAAATGGGCATCAACGTCGTCGAGGATGACGAGGCCGAGGAACCCGAGGACGGCGCCGCCGCCGGGGGCGATCTGGTCGACACCTCGGGCTCGCGCGAGATCACCGTGGCGGGCACCACCTCCGAGACGCTGGACCGCACCGACGATCCGGTACGGATGTATCTGCGCGAGATGGGCTCGGTCGAGCTCTTGTCGCGCGAGGGCGAGATCGCCATCGCCAAGCGCATCGAGGCCGGCCGCAACACCATGATCGCGGGCCTGTGCGAAAGCCCGCTGACCTTCCAGGCCATCACCATCTGGCGCGACGAACTCTTGTCGGAAGAGATCCTGCTGCGCGACGTGATCGACCTTGAGGCGACCTTCGGGCGCAATCTGGACGGCGACGAAGAGCTGGAGGGCGCGCCGCTTGACGAGGTGGGCGTGGTCGCCGCCCCCCGCCGCACCGGCAGCGCCGAGCCCGAGCTGGATGCCGACGGCAATCCGATCTCGCGCGAGGATGCCGACGACGACGACGACGATGCCTCGAACATGTCGCTGGCCGCGATGGAGGCGGCGCTGCGCCCGAAGGTGCTGGAGATCCTGGAACGGATCGCGGTGAACTACGAGACGCTGTCCGAGATGCAGGAACAGCGCATGTCGGCCACCATGTCCTCAAGCCAGCGCTTCTCGACCGCCGAGGAGGCCGCCTATCAGAAGCTGCGCTCGGAAATGGTCCTGCTGGTGAACGAGCTTCACCTGAACAATTCCCGGATCGAGGCGCTGATCGACCAGCTTTACGGCATCAACAAGCGCATCATGTCGATCAATTCGGGCATGGTGAAGCTGGCGGATGGCGCGCGGATCAACCGCCAGGAATTCATCCAGGAATACCAGGGCTACGAGCTGGACCCGAACTGGGTCGCCCGCATGGCGGCCAAGGCCGGGCGCGGCTGGCAGGTCCTGATGGAGAAGAGCCGCGAGAAGGTCGAGGATCTGCGCGCCGAAATGGCCCAGGTCGGCCAGTATATCGGCGTCGACATCCCCGAATTCCGCCGCATCGTCCAGCAGGTCCAGAAGGGCGAGAAAGAGGCCCGCCAGGCCAAGAAGGAGATGGTGGAGGCGAACCTGCGGCTCGTGATCTCCATCGCCAAGAAATACACCAACCGCGGGCTGCAATTCCTTGATCTCATTCAGGAAGGCAACATCGGCCTGATGAAGGCGGTGGACAAGTTCGAGTATCGCCGCGGCTACAAGTTCTCGACCTACGCCACCTGGTGGATCCGCCAGGCGATCACCCGCTCCATCGCCGATCAGGCGCGCACCATCCGTATCCCGGTGCATATGATCGAGACGATCAACAAGCTGGTGCGCACCGGCCGCCAGATGCTGCACGAGATCGGCCGGGAGCCCACGCCGGAGGAGTTGGCCGAAAAGCTGCAGATGCCGCTGGAAAAGGTCCGCAAGGTGATGAAGATCGCCAAGGAGCCGATCTCCCTCGAAACCCCCATCGGCGACGAGGAGGACAGCCAGCTTGGCGATTTCATCGAGGACAAGAACGCGGTCCTGCCGCTCGACAGTGCCATTCAGGAAAACCTGAAGGAAACCACGACCCGGGTTCTGGCCTCGCTGACCCCGCGCGAGGAGCGGGTTCTGCGGATGCGCTTCGGCATCGGCATGAACACCGACCATACGCTGGAAGAGGTCGGCCAGCAGTTCTCGGTCACCCGCGAGCGGATCCGCCAGATCGAGGCCAAGGCGCTCAGGAAGCTCAAGCACCCCTCGCGCTCGCGCAAGCTGCGCTCGTTCCTCGATCAATGACCGGGTTTCTCCCACCCCGGGCCCGTGAGGCGCTGACCGCGCGGATCGGGGTCGGACAGGTGAGGGAGGCCTTCGAAATCCTGATCGCCGGGCTGCATCGGCCCGGCGTTTTCATGGCGGTGCCCCATATTGGCGGCAGCAAGAAAGCGTTGCATTTGCGCAGCCGCGACGGCGATTATTTCGCCGTGATCGCCAACCGGGCGTGGCTTTTATGGTATTTCCGCCGCCCCGACCTGCGGGACGGCATCTTTCGTTTCGACCGGCTGGTGCAGGATCTTCCGGGATTCCACCTTTCCAGCCGCAACGACCCGAGTCAGGTCGAGGGCCTGTATCGGATCACGACCCGGGAAAAGGCCGAAAAGGTTCTAGATCAGCTGCGCGCCTGCATCGCCGCCAATCCGCAAAGATTTACCCGCCAATTCCTGCCCGCCTGACCCCCGAACCACGCCTCCCGCCCCCCCGACCCCGGACACAGGCGCGGGGACAGCACAGAATATGCCCTGGACCGGAGCGGCCTGAGCGGGAAAAGCCCCGTCGGAAGAGGCACCGGCCCCATACCGAAGGGTTGGCGCGCCCGCGACGCCGGATCGACACCACCTCCGGACCCGGCAGGCCCCACACGCAATCCCCGCACCCCGAGGCCGCCTTCCCGCGAAACGGCCCACTGAGCCCCCTGCCCCCGGCGCCCGTCCCATGCCATCATGCCCGCCGGAGGAGGCCCGACATGACCCATATCCTTGCCCTCGACCAGGGCACCACCTCATCGCGCGCGATCCTTTTCGCGCGGCAACCGGACGGCGCGCTGGCCCCGGTCGCCAGCGCGCAAGAGGAAATCGCCCAGATCTTCCCCGCCCCCGGCCAGGTCGAGCATGACCCCGAAGAGCTGTGGTCGACCACGCTTGCGACCGCCCGCGCGGCGATCGCCAAGGCCGGGGTGGCGCCCGGCGCCATTGCCGCGATCGGCATCACCAACCAGCGCGAGACCACGATCCTGTGGGACCGCGCCACCGGCAGGCCGCTGCACAATGCGCTGGTCTGGCAGGACCGCCGCACCGCCGGGATCTGCGCAGATCTGCGCGAGGCGGGGCTGGAGCCGCTCGTGACCGCGCGCACCGGCCTGATCCTCGACCCCTATTTCTCGGGCACGAAGCTGAAATGGCTGCTCGACACCCTGCCCGGCGCGCGCGACCGCGCCCGGCGGGGCGAGTTGGCCTTCGGCACGGTGGATTGCTGGCTGGTCTGGAACCTGACCGGCGGCGCCCTGCACGCGACCGACGCGACCAACGCCGCCCGCACCATGCTTTACGACATCGGGCGGGGCGCCTGGGACGATGCGCTTTGCGCGCATCTGGACATTCCGATGGAACTCCTGCCCCGGGTGCTCGACAGCGCGGGGGATTACGGCACCACGCCGCCCGGCCTTTTCGGTGCCGGGATCGCGATCCGGGGCGTGGCGGGCGACCAGCAGGCCGCCGCGCTCGGCCAGGCCTGTTTCGCCCCCGGCATGGTGAAATCGACCTATGGCACCGGCTGTTTCGCGCTGCTCAACACCGGCGAGACCATGGTCACCTCGGAGAACCGCCTGCTCACCACCATCGCCAGCCGGATCGGCGGGCGGGTGCGCTATGCGCTGGAGGGCTCGATCTTCGTCGCCGGGGCGGCGGTGCAATGGCAGCGCGACGGGCTGGGAATCCTCACCACCGCGGCCCAGAGCCAGGCCCTTGCCGAAGCCGCCGATCCGGCGCAGCGGGTGACGCTGGTCCCGGCCTTCACCGGGCTGGGCGCGCCCTGGTGGCGGCCCGAATGCCGGGGCGCGATCTTCGGGCTGACCCGCAATTCCGGCCCCGCCGAATTCGCCCGCGCCGCGCTGGAAAGCGTGGGGTTCCAGACCCATGACCTGCTGGAGGCGATGCATGCCGACTGGCCTGGGGCGCGCGGCCCAGGCGACGGCGTCCTGCGCGTCGATGGCGGCATGGCGAACAGCGACTGGACGATGCAGTTCCTAGCCGACATCCTCGACGCGCCGGTGGACCGCCCCGAGGTGACCGAGACCACCGCCCTTGGCGCGGGCTATCTGGCCGCGCTTGGCGCAGGGCTGACCGACGAAGCCGCTTTCGCGGGCGGCTGGCGGCTGGAGCGGCGCTTCACCCCCGGGGCCGATCCCGCGCGGCGCCGCGCCGATCTGGCGCGCTGGCGCCGCGCGCTGTCCGCCACCATGGCCTTCCACGCCGAAGACCCGTGAACCGTGACCAGGGATCGGGCAGCCGGGCCCCGGTCCCGCCGAAAACCCTTGCGTTCGGCCAGCTTGATTTGACGCTTCGGCGCCCTTCCGCTACCGTCTGCCGGTCCCAACACCGGGGCGGAACAGGGAAGCGCGCTTTCCCGAGCGAACCGAGAACGAGCCCAACATGCGATTGAACGGCCTAAATATTTCTGTGTTTTCAAGGGCGAGGATCCCATTCGCCGCGCTTGCCGCGACCTTGCTGCTATCGGCCTGCGTCGATGGCACCTCCGGCGTGATCGTCCCCACTCCCGAGCAACCGGCCGTAGAAACCGATGATTCGATCTATGCCTCGCGTTCGGACGGGCGGTTCAGCGTGCCCGCGCTGCCGGTCGAGCAGATCCCCCAGGCCTATCGCCGCCAGATCGTCAGCTATGAGACCGACCTGCCGCCCGGCACCATCGTCATCGATCCGACGCCGAAATTCCTTTATTACGTGCTCGGCAAGAACCAGGCGATCCGCTACGGCATCTCCGTCGGGGCCGAGGGCTTCCAGTGGTCGGGCGAATCCATCGTCGCGAACAAGCGCACCTGGCCGACCTGGACCCCCCCGGCCGAGATGATCGCCCGGCAGCCGCATCTGGAGAAATGGCGCAGCGGACAGCCCGGCGGGCCGACCAATCCGCTTGGCTCGCGCGCGATCTACCTGACCACCAACGGCATCGACTACGGCTATCGCATCCATGGCACGCCGGAATGGAAGTCGATCGGGCGCAACGCCTCGTCGGGTTGTTTCCGCATGATCAACCAGGATGTCATGGACCTTTACGAGCGGGTGAAGGGCGGCGAGCGGGTGATCGTGCTGACCGCCAAGGGCGAGATGCCCAAGGGCCTGTCGATCCCCAAGCCCCCCGCGCCGAAGAAGAAGGCCGAGCCCGCGCCCGACCCCCTTGTCGTGGCGCCCGCCCCCGAACTGACCCTGGTCGGCCCGCCGCCCGGGCTTGGCGGCAGCGCGGAGACGGCGCTGACGCGCGAGGCGGCAACGCCCGATCCGCTCGATCCGGCGGCCGAGGCCGCGCCGACTCCTGCGGTGGCCCCCGTCACGGTTCCGGCCACGCCTCCCGCCACGGTGCCCGAGGCCGCCCCGGTCGAAACCGCGCCCGCCGCCCCGGCCTGCGCGCTGCCCCTCGCCGATGGGAAATGCCCCGAGAACTGAGGCCGGGGCGCGCTTTGCGCGCTGTGAAGCAAGATCGAGAAAAGGCCGCCCGGGGTGCGAACCCGGGCGGCCTATCGCATCGGGCCCCGTCCCGGTCCGAAGGCCACAGGGCCCGGCCAGGCGGCTGAAGAATCATGCGGCGGCCTGGGGTTAAGCCGAGAAACAGGAAATCTTTCCAGCTTCGCGCCCCGACAGATGCGGTTCCCACGATGCGTTCCATCGATGCGGGAAAGATTTCCGCTTCAAGGCGACCCCGATTACTCTCTCGGCAACCCGCCAAGGGCGGGATCCCTGGGGGCGGTGCGGCGCCCGCGATCCCGCCCGGCTGCGCATGCTTCGCCCCCGCATCGCCACCCGGCTGGTGGACACGGCCGGGCGGGGTCTGACCTTTTCCCAAACAGGCGAAACCAGCCGGACAGAAGCCGGGGCCGGCATGTAATCGCCGAAACAGGCAAGATCTTCCCCCCAACTCCGGCGCAGGGGAAGAAACCCCTCGCCACGCCCGGACAGCGGATGGGTCGCTTCCAAAACCGGCGCCCCACCCGTGCCGCGCGCAGAATCATCGTCGGAATCACGACGATTCTGGTGTAGCATATCCGCAGGCCGCCAATCCCGGCGGCAGGAAAGGAGGAGACGACCATGCAGAACCAGACCCATGCCCAAACCCGCAGCCCCCGGCTTTCGACGGGCGGCACAGATCTGATCGGCGGGCTGAACGCCTCCAGCTTCGAGGTCGCCAGCCTTCGCGCAAGCCGTATCCGCGATGCGGATCTCGAAACGGATGATCTGCGCAGTTTCCTGATCGCCGCCACCAATGGCTTTGCGCCACAGGTCTATCGCCCGCTGCCGCGCCTGATCCAGGAATAGGCCCCGTCCGCAGCGGCCGACCCGTCTGCGCCGACTGCCGCCGCAAGCGCCGCCGACCGCCGCCGGGCTTTGCAAAGGCGAAAGACCTCGCCCCCCGGGTCGCACACCGGGGGGCATTTTGCATCTCGCATCGCGGGCGTTCGCCGCGCCGCCCGGCAGGTGCGGGAAAGCTTGTGGCGAGGCCCTGCCGACAAGACCCCTTGCGGCAAGGCCGCTGCCCCCCGCTTGTGGGCAAGACCGCTGGTGGGAAGCCCCCTGACCCCGGCCTTCCCGCGACAAGCCCGCTGTGGGAAAGCCCCTGCCACAAAATCGCCCGAGTAGCCTTAGCCCGCCCGAAGCCCAGGCCTTTTCCGACGGCAGCCTTCGGAAATCCCGAGACAAGCGACCAAAAGCACGAATGGCCGATGGATCTCTCCACCGGCCATTCGGAATTTCCGCAGGTTCCCGGCGCCCTCGCGCCAAGGCGGAACCCCGGGGCGAAGGGCCTCAGCCGCGCCGGTCACCGGCCTCGCGATTGGCGCCGCCCGCGTTCGGCTCGTTGGTGCGGGGCGCCTTGTTGGGATTGTGCGGGCGCGCGGCGTTGAGCATCTTCTGCGCCTGCGCCTCGGCCTTGATGTCGAAACGGTCGTTGTCGGCCCTCGGATCAGGCTTCGCGGGATCGGGCGCCCCGCCCTCGCCCGCCGCCACGCCGGGCTTCGCCCCCTCGTGATCGTCCTTTCGATCTGCCATGGCTTTCCTCCTTTGCGTTTCGGACCCAACGCCCCCCGCCCCGCCCCGGTTCCCCGACGCGGCCGCAGGGGGCCCATGTTGCGGTCGCCCGCCCGCTGGCCTATCCTCGACCAAGGAAGAAGAGGCAGCCATGGCCCCGAAGACAAAGCCGAATTTCAACATCGTCGCCATAGTGCAGAACGGGCGGCTCGGGTTCGAGGCGCTGATCCTCGCCGCCTCGCTGCGCGCCAACGACCCGGATTTCGCGGGACGGCTGATCCTGGCCGAACCCCTGCCCGGCCCGCTCTGGTCCGGGGACGACCCACGCCTGCCCCCGGGGCCCCTGCGCGAGCGGCTGGCGGAACTGGGGGCCGAATTCCTGCCCTTCGAATCGCGCGTCTTCGGCGCGCCCTATCCGCAGGGCAACAAGATCGAGGCGCTGACAGCCCTGCCCGAGGCGCCCTTCCTGTTTCTCGACACCGATACGCTGATCACCGGCGCGGTCTCGGCCCTGGCGTTCGACTTCGCCCGGCCCTCGGCCTCGATGCGGCGCGAGGGCACCTGGCCACAGCCCGAGCTTTACGGCCCGGGCTATGCCGAGACCTGGAAATCGCTTTACGACCATTTCGGGCTGGAGTTCGAGACCACGCTCGACCTGTCGCAGCCCGACGAATATTGGAAACGCTATCTTTACTTCAATGCCGGATGGTTCTTCCACGAAAGCCCCCGGGCGTTCGGCACGCGCTATCTGGCCATCGCGAAAGAAATCAACGACAACCGCCCCGAGGCACTGATCTGCCAGGAGATCTATCCCTGGCTGGACCAGATCGCGCTGCCCCTGGTGGTGCATGGCTTCGGCGGCGGGCGGCCGGGGCCGGAGCTGGCCGCGCTGGACGGGTCGGGCCGCGCCGATGAGGCGAGCTGCCATTATCGCACCCTGCCCCTGCTTTACGCGCGCGAAAGCGACCGGGCGGTGGCGGCGCTGGAGGCGGTTGCGCTGGCGAAGGAAAACCGTCGCCTGCTGCGCGACTGGCCGCAGCTCAAGCACATGGTCTATCTGAACGGCGGGCGCAAGGCGCGCGCCCTGTTCGACCGCGAGGCCCTGCCGCGTCGCGAGCAGATGATCCGCAACACCCTGCGGCGCGAGGGGCTCTGGCTGCGCTGAGGCGGGCCGGGACCGCTATCGGCCCTGTCTTCCATCGGCCCTGTCTTCCGCCGCGCCTCCGTGGCGCAATCCCTGTCTTCGGAGCCCGGGGGAACCCGAGGCGCCCCTGCGCGTTGACTCGTCACAAGGGAAAAGCCGGTGCCGATCGCCGCCACCGCCTGCATTCGCGGGGGCATGCTCCGACATGGCCGCCCTTCAAGTAGAATGGTGCAAGGAGTTGAAGATGAAACTGAAAATCGCAGCCATCCTGGCCGCTTCGGCACTGGCCCTTCCCCTGCCGCTGATGGCGCAGGAGCAGGCCCAAATGGGCGCCCCGATCGACGGCGCCAGCGTGAAAAGCGTCGATGTGAACGTCGATATCTCGGCGATCCAGAATGCCGAGGCCGCCGCCTTCTGGGCCGGTCTGGAGGCCGATCTGGAAAACGCCCTTCTGGCGCGCCTGGTCAACCGCGTCGACGGGGACGAGGGCGCCAATCTCTCGGTCGACATCAGCGAGGTCGAACTGGCCAGCGGGTTCGCGGAAACCGGCGGGCTGGGCAATTCGATCCTGCGCGGCAGCATCAGCCAGACCCATGACAGCAACAACGCCCGTTTCGACAATTACGACCTGACCGTCGACGTGCGGGCCTCGCTTCCCTATCTGGGCGAGGGGTTCGATGTCGAAGCCGTCGACCTGGACGGCACCCGGGTCTATCGCGCGCTGATCGACACTTTCGCCGATCATGTGGCAAGCAACGTGAAGTAAGACAAGCGGGGCGGGCGCCGTCACGGCCGCCCGCCCCGTTCCATTCCCGGACTCATTCTCGGGAGAAAGACCCAGGCTCGGGAGAAAGACCCGGGCCAACGCCCCAACCTCATCCCAAAACCCGCCACGGACGATGCGCGCGCCAGGGCAAAGGCCCGGCGCGCGCGGATTTCTTCGGCTTGAGGCGCTTTTCAGGCGCCCAGTGTCAGGCGCTCAGTGTCAGGCGCTCAGCGTCTCGGTCGAGGAGAAGAACATCGCCTGGCTGACCGACGAGCGAAGCTGTTCCTCGGTATAGGGCTTGTTGATCAGGAAGGCCGGTTCGGGCCGCTCTCCGGTCAGAAGCCGCTCGGGGAAGGCGGTGATGAAGATCACCGGAATATCCTCATGCTCCGTCAGGATGTCGTTCACCGCGTCGAGCCCCGAGGAATTGTCGGCAAGCTGGATATCGGCAAGGATCAGGTCCGGCCTTTCGCGCGCGGCCAGCGCCACCGCCTCGTCGCGGGTGCGGGCGACGCCGGTGACGTCATGGCCCATGGCCTCGACGATGGCGGTGATGTCCATGGCGATGATCGCCTCGTCCTCGATCACCATGACGCGGCCGCGCAGGGTGTTCGACATCTCGGAGATGGCGCGGTCGACCAGATGGGCGGCCTCGTCCCCGTCGGTGCCGATTATGGCGGCGACCTCTTCAAGGCTGAAGCCTTCCAGCGTGTGCAGCAGCAGCGCCTCGCGCGAATTGGGGGTCAGCGCGGCCAGATGGGCCTGGGCGGCGGCGGCGCGGGGGGTATCGGGTTCCGCCACCGGCGCCCCGGTCGAGGCCCAGACCCCGTTGAACACGGAAAACAGCCCCACCCGGGGGCCGAGCGGACCGTCCAGCACCGCCGGATCGGCCAGAACCGTCTCCAGGACCGCCACCGCATAGCGGTCGCCCGACCCCTGGCTGCCGGTCAGCGCGCGGGCGTAGCGGCGCAGGTAAGGCAGGTTGGCCGCGACCGATGCCGCAGCACCCCCGGCGGAAGCAGCGCCCCCCCGAACCTGCGCCCCCTCTTGCGCCCCCTCTTGCGCCCCCTGAGGAATTCCCATGAATTTTCCCTTTCCGGTGTATTTCATGGGAACCAAACGCCGCCCGTCGGCGTTCGGTTCCCGTTACAGGCAGGAAATCTTCATGACCGCTCCAGACAAACACGCCCCGGCGCATGCCCAGGCCCGGATCAATGGCCAGTCCCGCCCCGGGGCGCGGTCGGCGATCAAGGCCCAGATCGACGAAAACCTTCGCCGCGCCTATGAAGAGGTGCTGACCGAGGAGGTGCCCGACAGGTTCAAGGACCTGCTGGCGCAGCTCAGGGCCAAGGACATCGGCGCGAAGGACCCGGACCGATGACCCCGCCGCCGCCCGCCAATGTCCCCGCCGTCCCGGCGACCGCCCCGGGCGGCGGGCGCGGCAAGGCCCAGGCCCGGAAACAGGCCCAGAAGGCGCCGCAGGCACAGGGCGACGCCCCCCCGCTCGACCCGCGCGACCGCATTCCGGCCGCCCTGCCCGGGTTGCGCGCCTTCGCCATCGGCCTGTCGCGCAACCCCTCCACCGCCGACGATCTGGTGCAGGAAACCATCCTCAAGGCCTGGTCCAACATCGACAAGTTCGATCCCGCCACCAATCTTGAGGCCTGGCTCTTCACCATCCTGCGCAACACCTTTTACTCCTCGCTGCGCAAGACCCGGCGCGAGGTCGCCGACAGCGACGGCAGCTATGCCGCCACCATGTTCGAGCGCCCCGCCCATGACGGCCGCCTCGCCTTCGGCGATTTCCAGCGCGCCTTCGACCAGCTTTCGCCCGAGCACCGCGAGGTGCTGATCCTGATCGGCGCCTCGGGCTATTCCTGCGAGGAAGCCGCCGAGATGATCGGCGTCGCCACCGGCACGGTGAAAAGCCGCGCCAGCCGCGCGCGCAAGCGCCTGGGGGAATTGCTGCACCTGGCCGAGGGCGAGGATATCCTCGCCACGCCCGACGGCGCGACGGCGGCGGTTCTCAGCCGTTCGGGCATCGCCGCGGCATGACCAGGCCAGGGCCGCGAAACCCGCCGGGCCCGCCCCCACCCCCGACCCCGGACGATGGTAGGGCCGGGGGCAGGGTCGGCGCCGATGCGGTGACCGGCGGCGTGCCGCCGCCCTCCTCATCGTCGGGAGCCGCGGGTCCAGCGCCCCCCGACCCTGCCCCATCCGGCCCCGCAGCGACGATACGGGGCGCGCAGCCCTCCGGCGAAAAGGCCCGCGATCCCGCCTCCGGTTCCGATCCGGGGCGGGATACGGACGTTCCGGGGCGCGCAGACGGGCGGGGGCTTGGCGGGGCGCCTGCCCGGGAACCGGCTGCGGCAAGGCGGGGCACGGGTTTCCTCCCGGCGCTGCGCTCCGGGCTGGGCCCGCGCCTTGCGTTCATGATGATGCTGGCGCTGCTGCCGCTTGGGCTCCTGTCGCTCGGCCAGACCCGCAACATCCTTTCCACCGCCGAGAATGGCCAGCGCCTCGCCGCCATGGGCGAGACCCTGCGCACCGCCGAGCCCGAGATCGCCGCGATCCGCGCCTCGCAGGAGGCGGCCAAGGTGCTGGCGCTGGTGATCGGCCAGATGGCGGAGGCCGGGGGCCAGCCCGATGCCGCCGCCTGCCAGGCCCTGGTCGAGGGCATCGCCGCCGCCGATCCGCGCCGCCGGGTGGTGGCCTTCGTGCCCGCAAGCGGCATCGTCAGTTGCGTGGCGGGCGGGGCGGGCGGCGATTTCAGCGCCCATCCGCTGTTTCGCGAGATCGTCGCGCGCACCGGGCCCGGGCTGTCCTCCAGCGGCGACGGCGTGATCTCGGGCATTCCGGTGCTGTCGGTCAGCCATCCGGTCCGCGCGGGCGCCGCCGCCGATGGCGAGATCATCGGCTATATCGGCATCTCGATGCCGCATCGCGCGCTCACCCCCGATTTCGACGCAGGCGACCAGGCTGAAATCTTCCACGGCGTCAAGCAGTTGCTTGGCCTGACCACCTTCGACACCGGCGGCAGGCTCCTGACCGCCTCGGACGAGAGCGGGGGAAACGACACCCGCCTTCTGCCGCAGGGCCGGGATCTGGCGGAACTGGCCTCCGGCGGGCGGCAAAGCTTCTTCGCCCCGGACATGGCGGGCGAGCGGCGGCTTTTCACCGTGCTGCCGCTGGCGGGAGGGCTTTTTCTGCTGGGCACATGGCAGACCACGCCCGGGGAGGGGCTGCTGCCGACGCTGGAGTTGCACCCTTTCGCCTTTCCTCTGCTGATGTGGGTCGCCGGGCTGGTCGTCGCCATGCTGGGGGCCGAGCGTCTGGTGCTGCGCCACCTGCGCCGCCTGTCGCGCGCGATCAGGACCTTCACCGCCACCCGCAACGCGCCGGCCCCCGCGCTCGACGATCCGCCGCAGGAGATCGCGCTGCTGGCCGAGGCCTATCTGACCATGACCGCCACCATCCTGCGCGACGAGGCCGAGCTGGAAAACCTGATCCGGCAGAAGGAGGAACTGCTGCGCGAGGTCCATCACCGCACCGGCAACAGCCTGCAACTGATCGCCTCGATCCTGCGGATGCACCGGCGCGAGACCCACGACCCCGGGGTGCTGTCGCTGGTCGACAACCTCCACGACCGGGTGATGGGGCTTTCGACCGTCCATCTGGGGCTCTATCGCATCGCCGGGCGCGCCGATGTCGCGATGGATGCGCTGATTTCCGAGGTGATCGCCAAGGTCGGCACCATCCGCTGGCGCGGCGAGGGGCGCGACCGAATCGAGGCGCGGCTCGATCCGCTGATGCTGAGCGCGCAGCAGGCGGTGCCGCTCGCGCTGCTGCTGGCCGAGATCCTGTCGTGCTTTTCCAGCGCCGATCTGGACGCGGAGGCGCCGCCGGTCAGGATCTGCCTGTCGCATGGCGAGAGCGGGCTTGCGCGGCTGGCGCTGGCGATCCCGCCCTCGGCCCGCGCCACCCTGACCGGCGCGCGCGACGGCACGCCCTCGATCATCGCGGCGCGGCTGATCAAGGGCTTTGTCGCCCAGTTGGAGGGGCGGATGGAAGTGACCGACCTGCCCCGCCAGATCGAGGTCGGCGTGACCTTCACCCCCCGTCTGGTCGAAGCGGCGAGCACCACCGGGAAAGGCCCCGGCGACGGCACGCCCCACCCGGGCCTGCCGAACGCCGACCTGACCGCCCGCCTGCCTGCGGGCGGCTGACGGCCCAACCGGCGGGCGCCGGTCCCGTGCCATGCCAACCGCAAAGGCGACCATCGCAGGCCTTCGCCCCCGGAGCGAAACCGCGATGCGGCGCGCAAGCCGGATCGGTTAGCAGGCTGCTGGAAAAGTCATGCGCAACCTAAGCTTGCATCAAAAACAGGAAATTCGACCGATAGCGCGCCAAAACAGGCCGTTTTCGGTCCAATTTTCTACCGTGCAGGAAAGATTTTCGCTTCAAGACAGCCCCAAAATACTTTTCCAGCAGCCTGTTAGGACTGGAGGCAGGTCACTGGGCCGATCTGGGCCGGAGCGGGAAGGTCGAAAAGGGAAAGGCAGGCCGATCCCGCCTGCCTTTCCATTCGCGCCAGACCCGATCCGACCCCGCTCAGAAGCTCAGAAGCTCAGAAGCTCAGAAGCTCAGAAGCTCAGAAGCTCAGAAGCTCAGAAGCTCAGAAGCTCAGAAGCTCAGAAGCTCAGAAGCTCAGAAGCTCAGAAGCTCAGAAGCTCAGAAGGCCTCACCTCGACCGCCCTAGCAAGGGGTGATTTGAGGGGTGATTTCCGGCCTCGCCCGCATTCGGCCAGCACCTTGCGGCGGTCAATCCTCATCCGGGACGATGGTTTCAAGCTTCGCGATGGCCTGGTCCAGCACCGCGCGCAGTTCCGCCAGCGCGGCATCCTCGCGAGAGGGCGCGGAGGGCGGGGGCTCATCTTCCGACGCCGCGGCCTCCGCACCCGCACCCGCGCGCCGCAGCCACCAGGCCAGCGCCGCAGCGCCCCCGGCGGCCAGGATGCCGGTCAGCGCGGGGTTCAGCCCATCGCCCCGATCCGCCCCCCGCCGCCGGGCCTGGCCGAACCTTTGCACCGCCCGCGCCTCGCGCAGCGAAAGCGCGGCGTCACGTTCCTCGGGGGCAAGCCCCTCCAGCCCGCGCAGCATGATGCGGCGCTGGTCCGCCTCGCGCGCGGCGCGAAGCTCGGCCAGGTTGCGCTCGGCCTCGGAGGGCGAGAGCAGCCCCTCCGCCCCGGCCGCGCGGATTTCGTCCGCCAGGTCCTCGGCCCGGGCACGGGCCTCGGCGGCCTCGACCAGCCAGGCGGGATCCTCCTGCGGCCGGGCCGCCCTGCCCCCCCGGCGCGTCAGCCAGGAAATCCCGGCGCCCAGAGCGGCGAGCGCAAGCGGCCGGGCCACGGCCTGCAGCGTGGGATCGGCGAGCACCGCGCCCGCGCGCGCGGCAAACGCCCCGCCCGTCGCCCCGCCCGTACCCTTCGCCCGCGCGCGCGTGAGCGGCTGGGTCAGCCTCGCGCGCAGCCGCGCAAGCGCAAGGTCGAAGGCGGCGCGGTCGGCCTCGATTTCCTCCGCGATCCGCCCGGAATCGCGGCGGGGGCCGGGATCAACTGTCGTCCTGGGGCGCGTCATCGCGTCCTCCTGCATGGCCTAGGGTTTCGGTTCGGCGCGGCTGCGGGGGTGCGGGCGGGCGCGTGGCCAGCGCGCCGCCGCCGCCCGGAAACCGGGCCAGGACCCGCGCCAGGTGGTCGGGCAGCGCGCGCAGGCGCGCCCGCGCCCGCAGCACCAGGACCAGCGCCAGCGCGATGAGCACCGCCCCCGCCAGCAGCGTGGCCAGGGGTTCGGCAAGGCCCAGCCGGACCAGCCCCGCCACCGCCGCCGCCGCAAGCAGATGCAGCCCGACCAGCGCGACGATCGCCGCCACCGCGACCAGCGTCAGCGCGCGGGCAAGACCTGCGCCCGCCTGCGCCGCCTCGGCCCGGGCCAGCGCGATCTCTCCGCGCAAGAGCCGGGACAGCGCGGCGAGGACATCGAGGAAAAGGCCCGCGAGGCCCCCCGATGCCTGGGCATGACCGCCGCCGGAAGCGCCCTTGGGGCCAGAAGCGGGATCGCCCTCGGGATCGGAGGCCTGCATCACCTGCCGTCGTCCGAACGCCCGCGCAGGATCTGCGCCAGGGCGAAACCGGCCAGCGCGGCGCCCGCGACGAAAAGCCCCGGGTTGCGCCGCACCGCGCCGCGCAGATCCTCGGCCAGGTGGTTGTCGCGGATCCGCTCCACGGCCTGGTTCGCGCCTTCGCGCAGGCGCACCGGCACGGCGGCGGCGGTTTCCTGCGCCGCCCCGGCGGCGCCGCGCAGACGCTCGGCCAGATCCGCGGCCAGACGCTCGCCCAGTTCGGCAAGCGAATCCCTGCCCTCCTCGATGCGGGCGGCAGCGGCGCGGCGGGTGCGCGAGGCGCGCGCGCCGATCTCCCCGGCGACATCCGAGGCCTTCTCGGCCACGGCGTCGGTCACGGTCTCGACCGCATCCCCGGCGGCTTCGGCGGCGCGGCGGGTGTCTTTTCTGATCTTGCGGGTCGTGGTCATTCATCTCTCCTGGGGTCGTCTGGGGTCATCCGGCCCCGCAAGGGGCGCGGCGCATGGGTGTCATGAAACGCCTGCCCGCGCCCGAGTGCAAGCGCCGCGCGCAAGGATCGGCGCGGGCAAGGCAGGATCGGGACGCGCGCAGGCCGCTCGCCGGGCCCAACGCGCGAGGCGCAGTCTGGTTCCCTGCACGCTTGCAGGCTTTGCGGGCGGCAGGCGGGCGAAGGCGGCAAGTCAAGGCGGCGCGCGGCAAGGATCGGACCCCGGAGCGGCAGACGGTGCCGCAAGCTCCACGCTTTGCAGGGCGGGCCATCCGATCCCCTGCAACCCGGATCGCCAGCCCGGGAAAATCGCAAGCGCGGGCGCCGGGGGCGGCAACCCGGCGGAATCCATCCCGAAAACGCGCCGCGCGAGACCCCCTCCCCGGTACCGCGGGGAACCGAATCCCGGGCCGATACGTTGCCCTGCCACAACGAAACCCGCGCCTTTCGTTGCCCCGCCCTCGGGCTGGAACACCGACATGGCGCATCCCGACAACAGGAGAATCGACATGCTTGGATGGGCTCTGACCTTTCTTGTGGTGGCGCTGATCGCTGCGGCGCTCGGCTTCGGCGGCATCGCCGGGACCTCGGCCGGTATCGCTCAGGTGCTGTTCTTCGTCTTCATCATCCTCTTCGTGGTCTCGATAGTGATGCGGGCGGTGCGGGGACGTCCGCCGCTTTGAACCGGGCGCCGCTTTGAGCCGGGCCCCGACGGGCCTGGACAGAATTGGCCGGGGGGGCGCCCCCCCGAGCCAGCCAAGAGTTCCGGGATCCGGGGGCGGCGCGGCCGGCCCCCGGACCTGCTATGGCGCCCACCTGCCCGGAATTTGCGGCACCGGCGGGGGCGGTCCGCTTGCCAATCCGCTTGATCGCCGCGCAACTGCCACTAGACTGCGGAAAATCCGTTCAAAAGGTGCCTGTCCCGTGACGATCAAACCCCGCCAGCCCGCCCGTTTCCAGCCAGCCCGCCGCTCCCTGCTCCCTGCCCGCCGCCCGTCGGCCCGCGCCGCCTGCCTGGCCGCCGCCTGCCTGGCCTTCCTCGGCGCGGCGCAACCCGCGCTGGCAGCCTTTTGCGCCGACACCGGCAGCCGGTACGAGGAATGGAAGCCCGTCTTCGCCGCCGAGGCCCGCGCGGCGGGCGTGGGCGAGAAGGGGATCTCGGCCCTGATGGGGTCGTCCTATTCCACCGCCACCATCTCGGCCGACCGCAACCAGAAAAGCTTCGGCTACACGCTTGAGAAATTCATGCAGGTGCGCGGCGCCGACGCCATCGTCTCGCAGGGGCGGACGCGCAAGTCGCGGAACGCCGATTTCTACGCCTCGCTGGAGCGCGCCTATGGCGTGCCCGCAGGCGTGCTGATCGCGATCCACGGCATGGAGACGGGATTCGGCGGTTTCATGGGCGATACCAATGTCGTCTCGGCCATCGCCACGCTGGCCTATGACTGCCGCCGCTCGGATTTCTTCACGCCGCATCTGATCGGCGCGCTGAAGCTGGTGGACCGGGGCTCGATCACCGCGCGCACGGTGGGGGCGCGGCATGGCGAGCTGGGCCACACGCAGTTCCTGCCCGGCAATGCGCTGACCTATGGCGTCGACGGCAATGGCGACGGCACGGTCGATCTGATGAACCTGACCGACGCCATGGCCTCGACCGCGAACTTCCTGCGCCAGAAGGGCTGGCAGCCCGGCCTCGGCTATCAGGAGGGCGAGCCGAATTTCGCCGTGATCCAGCAGTGGAACGCGGCCAAGGTCTATCAGCAATCCATAGCGATCATGGGCGCGCGGATCGACCGCTAGGGCGATCGCGGCGCCCGGCCCGTTTCGGACCGGAAGCGGTCGCGAGGATCAGGGCCGGGGATCAGGGCCCGGGATCAGGGTCGGGGCGCGGCGGCGCGGCGCAGCCGGTCGTTGATCGCCCGGCCCAGCCCCGCTTCGGGGATCGGCGCGAAGGCGATGGCGCCCTGCGGCCCGGCCAGGTGATCGGCCTCGCGCAGGATATGGAAAAGCTGCGCCGCCGCCTCGACCAGATCGCCGGTCGCCGAAAGCGTCAGGTCGCCCTTCACCGGGCCGAAGCCGACCAGGATCTCGCCCGTGCCCGCCGCCCGCGCCTCAAGCCGCACCGGCGCCGCCGGGGCGTAATGCGAGGCAAGCTGCCCGGGCGCGTTCGGCCTCGGGCCTGTCTCCGTCTCCGTCTCGGGCCCGGCGGGGCCGATGGCGAGGGGGCGGCCAAGCGCGGCCTCCAGCGCCTCCAGCGCCACGCCGCCGGGGCGCAGAAGGCGGGGGCCACCATCCGGGTCGAAGCCCAGGATCGTCGATTCCACCCCCACCGCGCAGGGCCCGCCATCCACCACCGCCTCGATCCGCCCCGAAAGCCCCGCCATCACATGCGCCGCCCGCGTGGGCGAGACCCGGCCCGAGGGATTGGCCGAGGGCGCGGCCAGGGGCCCGCCGAAGGCGCGCAGCAGCGCGCGGGCGACCGGATGGGCAGGGACCCGCAGCGCGACCGTCGGCAGGCCCGCCGTCACCAGCGCCGAAAGCCCCGTCCCCTCGCGCAAGGGCAGGACCAGCGTCAACGGCCCGGGCCAGAATTCCGCCGCCAGCGTGCGCGCGCGGTCGTCGAACAGCGCCAGTTCCTCGGCCTTGGCCAGATCGGGCAGATGGGCGATCAGCGGATTGAATCGCGGGCGGCCCTTGGCGTCGAAGATCCGCGCCACCGCCCGGTCGTCGCGCGCATCGCCGCCAAGGCCGTAGACCGTCTCGGTCGGGAAGGCGACCAGCCCGCCCTGCCGCAGCAGCCGTGCGGCGCCTGCGATGCCTGCATCATCGGCCTGAAGGATCCGGGTTTCTTCCATCTGACGTAGCGTCCACCTTGCAGCCTGGTCCGTCTTGACTAGCTTCGGCCCGCATAGAGGAGCCGGAACGGCCAGGCAAGATCCGCGCGAGACCCGCCGTCCCCGGCCCGACGCGCAGATGCCGAACCGACCCGCCACCCGAAGACGCCGCCCGGAAGACCGCCCGGGACGAAGACCGCCCGAGACATTGCCCAAGACCTTGCCGGAGAGACCCCAGCGATGACCGCCCGCGCCCCCGCGACCGATCAGAAATTCATCCTCGACCATGTGGTGGGCTTTGCCGAGATCGCCGCGACCGACCGCTTCGCCGAGGCGACGCCCGACACCGTCCAGGCCATCCTTGCCGAAGCCGCGCGGATGTCGGATGCCGAGGTGGCGCCCCTGAACCGCGCGGGCGACCTGACCCCGGCCCGGCTGGAGAACGGCGTGGTCCGGGCCTCGCCCGGCTACGACAGGGGCTACCGCGCCATCGCCGAGGGCGGCTGGATCGGCGTCTCGGCCAGCCCCGACCATGGCGGCATGGGCCTGCCGCATACGCTGGCGACCTGCGTGAACGAGATGCTGGCGGGCGCCTGCCTTGCGCTGCAGCTCAAGCCCCTGCTGAGCCAGGGCCAGATCGAGGCGCTGGAGCATCACGCCTCGGAAGAGCTGAAGGCGCTTTACCTGCCGAAGCTGATCTCGGGCGAATGGTCGGGCACCATGAACCTGACCGAGCCCCAGGCCGGATCGGACGTGGGCGCGCTGCGCGCGACCGCGGTGCCGAAGGGCGACGGAAGCTATGCGGTGACCGGCCAGAAGATCTTCATCACCTGGGGCGACAGCGACCTGGTGTCGAACGTCTGCCATCTGGTGCTGGCGCGGCTGCCCGAGGCGGCGGCGGGCACGCGGGGCATCTCGCTTTTCATGGTGCCGAAGTTCCTGCCCGACGAGAACGGCGCGCCGGGGGTGGCCAACAGCCTCAAGGTCGTCAGCCTGGAGCACAAGCTGGGCATCCACGGCTCGCCCACCTGCGTCATGCAGTTCGACGGCGCCACCGGCTGGCTGGTCGGAGCGCCGCACAAGGGGATGGCGGCGATGTTCACCATGATGAACAACGCCCGCCTGGGCGTCGGCATGCAGGGCGTGGGCGTGGCCGAGGCCGCGCTGCAACAGGCCACCGCCTTCGCGGTCGAGCGCGTGCAGGGCCCCACGGCCGAGGGCGTGCCCGGCATCATCGGCCATGCCGATGTGCGCCGCATGCTGGCCGAGGCGCGCGCCCAGGTCTTCGCCGCCCGCGCCATCGGCCTGGCCTGCGCCAAGGCGATCGACATGGCGACCGCGACCGCCGATCCGCATTGGCAGGCCCGCGCGGCGCTGCTGACCCCGATCGCCAAGGCCTATGGCACCGAGGTCGGGCTGACGGTGGCCGATATCGGCGTGCAGGTCCATGGCGGCATGGGGTTCATCGAGGAAACCGGCGCCGCGCAATATCTGCGCGACGTGAAGATCACCGCGATCTACGAGGGCACCAACGGCATCCAGGCGATGGATCTCGTGGGACGCAAGCTCTCGGACGCGGGCGAGGCCGCCTTCCGGCTGATCCATGAGGTCGAGACCACGGCGGCGGCGGCGCGCGCCGATCTGCCCGAACTCGCGACCGAGGTCTGGCAGGCCGCCGAGACCCTGCGCGAGACCACCGAGGCGCTGCTGGCGATGCCGCTGAACGACCGTTTCGCGGGCGCCCTGCCCTATCTGCGCGCCTTTGCGCTGGTGCTTGGCGGGCATGCCCATCTGAAGGCGGCGCTGGCCGATCCGGCGCGGCTGGCGCTGGCGCGGGTGATGATCCGGCGGCTGCTGCCGGGGCATGCGGCGCTGCTCGACCAGGCGCGCGAGGGCGCCGAGGGGCTTTACGCGCTGACGCCCGAGATGCTGGGCGGCTGAGGCGGGCGGAGATTGGCCCTCCGCGCGCTTCGCGGCTGACGCCTTTCTCGGGGCGCCTTTCTCCGGGACGGGCTCGGGGCCGGAGACCGCAGGCACCAGGACCCGGACCGCAGGGCCACGCACGCGCCGGGGCCCAGACTTGCAAGGGCATGGCCTCATCGGGGTCGGGCCCTGCCGGGGCGGGGCATCGGGGCCTCCGACAGCGATCCCGCCGCTCGCCCCCCTCGGCCGAGCCCTTTCAGCCCAGCCCGTCAAGCCAGCCGGGCAGCCCGCCGATATCGGCCAGAACCGCATCGGCATGGGGCGCAAGGTCCTCGTGCGTGGCGATCCCGGTCAGCACGGCCACGACCCGCATCCCCGCCGTGCGACCGGCGCGCAGGTCGTGCAGGCTGTCCCCCACCATCACCACCCGGCCGGGGTCCAGCCCCTCCTGCCGCGCGAAGGCCAGGCACATGCCGGGGCCGGGCTTGGCGCCATGGCCGCTGTCCTGGCCCGCGACGTAATCGACCAGATCCGTCAGCCCATGCGCGGCCAGATGCGCCCACGCCGGGGCCTCGGAATCATTGGTGGCGACGCCGAGCCTCAGCCCGCGCGCGCGCAGCGCCCCGAACAGCGGCACCAGCGGCACCGCCTCGGTCATCCGCGTATCCGCCGCCGCCCGGTCGATGGCCGCGATCAGCCCCCCCGGGGTTTCGCCCGGCAGATGCGGCAAGAGCGCCTCGGCGATCTCGATCGCCGTCCCGGCGATCACCATGCTGTCGGGTGCGAAGCTCTCGGCCCGGGGCAGATAGCCGATGGCATCGGCGAGCGCCTGGAAATGTGCCTCGTCCCGCGCGATTCCGCCCAGGAAACCGCCCGCCCAGCGTCCCCAGCTCGACCGGAAGTCGAAAAGGGTGCCGTCCTTGTCGAAAAGGATCCCGCCGATCATCACGCCCCCGCCTTTGCCTCGTCGGACTTTGCCTGGTCCGGCGCCACTCTTGCCCGCCGACTCGGCCGAAGGCAACCGGCGGCGGGCAGGGTCAGGTCCAGTTCGGCACCTCGCCCCCCGGCAGCGCCGCGCGGGCGCGCCAGACCCCCTCGGGCGACAGCGCCGCATGGGCGGCAAAGGCCAGCACCAGGCCGTCGTCGGCCAGAAGGAAGTCCAGAACCGCCGCCAGCATCTCGGGTTCGGCGGCGTGTCGGGCCAGGTCTCGGGGGGCGATTCCGGTCTGAAGCACGAAGGCCTCGATCCGGTCCCGGTCTTCGGCCAGCCATTCCAGCCCCTGAAATGCGACAATTTGAGCGGTTTCTTGCGCGTTCACGAAAATCCCCCGGAATGATCAGGAAATATAGCACCAAAGGCCTTGGGTTCGGGTTTATCCTGAACCTCGACCCCGGGCGTGGAAAGGGAATATTAACCTTCCTCGTCGCAGATTGGGCCACAAGACCCTGTCCTCAACCCCGGCGCCGGATCCCGGCCGGTCGCGGATCGTTCAGAATGAACAGACGGATACTCATCATCGACGGAACGGCCGCCAACCGGATCGTCTACAAGGTGAAGCTCAGCGACGCCTGCTATCTGCCGGTCCTGGCCCCCGACGGCCAGAGCGGACTGCGCGCCGTCAGGGCCGAAAGGCCCGATATGGTGCTTTTGAACCTGTCGCTGCCGGATATCCCCGGCGAAGAGGTGATCGCCGCGCTGCGCGCCGATCCGCTGTCGCGGGGGGTGCCGGTGATCGCGCTGTGCCCGCCCGGGGCGGACGGGCCCGAGGGGGGCGCCCGCCGGATCGCCGCGCTGCGGGCGGGCGCCGACGACGCGCTGCCGCGCGACGTCTCGGACGCGCTGTTGCTGGCGCGAATCCGCAACCTCTCCCGCGGGCATGAGACCGAGCGGGTGGTCCGCACCGCCTGGGGCCGCGAGGCCCCCGCCCTTCTGGGCCTGGCCGAGCCCGCCGCCACCTTCGTCGCGCCCGGCGGCGGCACGGAGCCGGACGGAACCGGCGAAAGCGGGGCGGGCCAGATCGGGCTGCTCGCCTTCCGGGTCGAGACCGCCATGACCTGGAAACACCGGCTCAAGGGTCGGCTGCGCGACCGGCTGACCGTGCTGACCCGGGCGCAGGCGCTGACGCTCGCGCCCGGTCGCGGCATCATCCCCGAGGTCATGATGATCGAGGTGGGGGCGCGAGGCAGCGGGGTCGAGGCCTCTCCCGGCGGCGCGGCGGGGCGGGGGGCGGGCGGCGGAAGCGGGCTGCAACTGCTGTCGCAACTGGCCAGCAACCCCGGCACCCGCCACACCGCCTTCTGCATCGTCATGCCCGATGAGGATGACGCCCTGGCCGCCATGGCCTTCGATCTCGACGCGGGCGAGGTGGTCACCGCCGCCACCCCTCCGGCAGAGCTGGAACTGCGGCTGCGCGCGCTCCTGCGCCGCAAGCGGCATGAGGACCGGCTGAGGACGACGGTCGAGGACGGGCTGCGCGCGGCCATGGTCGATCCGCTGACCGGGCTCTACAACCGGCGCTACGCCATGCCCCGGCTGGCCGGGATCGCCGAACAGGCCTTGGACGAGGGCTCGGATTTCGCGGTGATGGTGGTCGATCTGGACCGTTTCAAGACGGTGAACGACCTGCACGGCCACAGCGCGGGCGACGCCGTCCTGGCCGAGGTGGCCCGCAGGCTTTCCGACAGCCTGCGGGGCAGCGACCTACTGGCCCGGCTGGGGGGCGAGGAGTTTCTGGTGGCGCTGCCGCAGACCGGCCCCGACGAGGCCCGCCAGGTGGCCGAACGCCTGCGCGGCGCCGTGGGCGACCGGCCGATCGACCTGCCCTCGGGCGCGCAATTGCGCGTGACCATCTCGATCGGCGTCAAGCTCTGCCGCTGGAGCAGCCCCGGCGGGGCGCCGCCCGTGGCACAGGGCGGGTGCAACATCTCGCATGTGATCGAAGAGGCAGACATGGCGCTGCTGTCGTCGAAAAGCTCGGGCCGCAACCTGGTGACCTTCAGCCTCACCGCCGCCTGAAGGGGGATGGCGCGGCGCGAGGCGGTCCGTGGGTAGGGCTCGGCCGGGTCAGATTCGGGCGGGCCAGATTCGGGCGGGCCAGGTTCTGGCATGGGCCGCTGCGTCGGCAGGGCGCGACCGGAAAGGAACCCCAAGGATCCCCGCTGCCGATCTGCGGCAAAGTCGCCAGCCCACCCGGCTTGGGGTCGGAAACCGGGCAGCCGCCCCCGAATGCAACTCCCGCCGATCTTCGGCGGGACCAGAAACGACCTCCATCATCCCCAAGGCCTGAAAATCCCCTGCCCCAACCCTGCCGTGGGCGCCACCGGGGACACCGACCTCCCGGCCTGTCCGCCTCCGCCAGAAGCCGCGCCGGAAGCGCCAGCCTCTCTGGACAATCCTCACCGTTTCACCATTGCAAGCAGGGACAATTGTCGCCTGCGAAAGCCTGGCTCCCGGTCGGACGCGTGCCCAAACGCATCCGCGCCCCACCCGCCCCGGCCTGCGCGCGGCCATCTGCGCCGGGCCCGCGTCTTGCCCCTTTCCTGGAAGCAAGCAAAGGTTGTTGAAGAGACGGACCGGGACGGAGGATTTCGGGCGCCAAAGGCCGAGCGGGCCACCCCTCAGGTCGCGGAAGGGCGGGTGCCGGGCCCGAGGCAGCCGCGACGCGAGACACGGCGAGAATGGGCGCAATCGCGCAGGACGCCGCATTGGGGATTGCGATATGAGGCCGCGCGCCCGGACGCGGCGCCAACGGCATGAGGTGTCGCGACGCTGGCGGCGCTATGCGGGACGGAACACGGCGGCAGCGAGGCCGCGCGCATCCGCCGACCCGGCGGTCCGGCCGCACTCAGCCCCCGGGGTCGGCCCCGGTCTTGCCGGATTTTCCGTCCGGCCCGGCCCCTTCCGCACCGCCCGGCCCCGATCCGCGCCTGGCGCCCCGGCCCAGAACCTCGGCCAGCCGGTCGGCGTAATCCGCCCGCCCCGCCGCATCCGTCCGCGCCAGATAGCCGCCGATCAGGGCGCTGCCGCTGGTCAGCCTTTCCGCATTGCGCAAGGCGATCTGCGCCAACGCCGCATCCAGCGCGGCGGGATCGAGGCTTTCGCTGCGCAGGATTGCAAGCAGCCGGTCGAAATCGGCCTTCAGGGCCTCGGTCCCCTTGGCAAGCTCGGGATGGTTGTCGATAAACCCCCGACGCAGCGCCTTGCGCTCCTCGACCGGAAGCGCGCGGGCCAGGGGACCAAGGCCGAAATCCTGCCCGCCGCCGCGGTCCTGCGGCCCGCCATGGCGCAAGGCGATGCCCGCCGTCAGCCCGACCACCGCCAGGTTGAGCGCAAGCGACACCGCCAGCACGATCCGCACCCAGCCTCGGGTGCGCGCGGCGGCGGGGACCGAAGGAGGGGAGACGGAAGAAGGGGTTTCGTTCATCTCGGGATCAGCCCTCGCTCAGAAAGATTTCGGCGGCGGGCAGGAGTTCAAGCCCGCCCTCCAGCCCCTCGCCCGACAGGTCGAGGAACTGCGCCGCGACGCCGGAGGGATCGGCATAGCCGATGAAGACGCCCAACAAAGCCACCGCGCCCAGCCCCGCCAGCACGCCCGATCCGCCGAAACCGGCGGTCAGCATGGCCCAGACCCCGCCCGCCGAAGCGGGACGTGCCGAAGGGGCGCGTGCCGAGACGGGAACCGGGACCGGCCGCACTGGCCCCCCGGCCCGCCCGGGCACCGGGCCCGGCGGCGGAGATGGCACCTCGGCGACCGGACGTCCCCGAAGTTGGCGCGGCAACCGCGCGCCCCACAACTCCGCGATGGCGGCCTTGCGCCCGGTGGCGGAAACCTCCGCCCCCGGCAAAGCCTCAGCCGCCGCCGCCCCGGCCCGGGGTTGCAGCGCCAGCGCATCGGCCATCACGCGCGAGAGCAAGCCGTCCGACAGCCCGCCCGCCCGGGACTGCGCCCGCGCCTCGGCGAAGAATCCGTCAAGATCGGCCTCGGCGTGGCAGGTCGGCGCCCTGCCGCCCGCCTCTCCAAACTCGCGCGCACCGCCAAAACCGACGGACCGCCCGGCCGGGCCAAGAGACGCGCGCTCGCGGTTCGTCCGCGCCCCCAGACCCGCCCCCATACCCGCCCCCGGAGCGCCTGCAAGGCCAGGCCCAATCCCCGGATCCGGCTCCCGCCCGGGATCTCGCGCCCCGGCGCCATGCTCTCCCGTGCCATGCTCCCCGGCCCAATGCCCTCCGGCCTCTCCGGCCCTGTGCCGCCCGTCGCGCCTCGTCATCTCCGCCTACCCCTCGTCATAGCCAAGGCCCGGCCGCTGGCCCGACAGCGCCGCCGCAAGCGCACGCTTGCCGCGCGCGGTCAGGCTTTCGACCGCCTCGACCCCCACACCCATCGCCTCCGCGATCTCGGGGTTCGACAACCCCTCGATATGGCGCAGCACCACCGCGAGACGCTGGCGCTCGGGCAAGGTGGCCAAAGCGCGGTCGAGCGCCGCCATCCTGTCGCGTTCGATCATCCGCGCCAGCGCGCCCGGGGCGCCGTCCTCGGGCTCGGGCGCCTCCTCCAGCGCCGAAATCCGCCGCCGCCCGCGCACGCGCAGCCGGTCGGTCGCCAGATTGGCCACCACCCGGTAAAGCCAGGTCGTCACCCGCGCCTCGCCCGCGCGCCAGCCAGGGGCGGCACGCCACAGCCGCAGCATCGCCTCCTGGGTCAGGTCCTCGGCCTCGGCGCGGTCGCCGCCCAGAAGCCGCAGCGACATCGCCATGACCCGGGGCGTCAGCCGCAGCACGAGCGCCCGGGCCGCCGCCGGATCTCCCGCGCCGTAGCGCGCGAGAAGCGCGTCGTCATCTTCGGTGCGTGACGTGTCGAGAGGCATCTGCATCGCCATGTTCATGCGCCGGAACCGGCGCAGGTGCAAAGGGTCACGGCGCCCGGCGGAACGGAAACGGCGCCAATGCGCCTGCCGCGCGGCCCCGGGGGGGGCGCAACGCGCGACCTCCGGGCGCGGAACAAGGGCGAATGCGAGGCTCGGATCCGGCATCGGGCATGGTCATCCTTTCGTTCCCCCCCGGCGGGGGGCGGCGCTGCGCTTTGTCGTTCAGCGGTTCCACGATCCCCGCCGGGGTTTCCGTCGCGCGCCATCGAATGCCGACCGGGCCCGCAAAAGCCCGGCGAGGAAAGGCCAACGCGCCCCGGTATTTCCCCGCAGCCCCGCTTCGCGGAGGCGCCGCCATGGCTTGACGGCGCCCGGCCACCGTCCGAGACTGGCGCGGCCATGACCCGGAACATCGAAATGCCCCTCTCCGCCCCCGCCTCCGATACCAAAGGTCCGCAGGACGATTCCCCGCGCGTGCCGAAACAGGCGATGCTGCGCGGCTGGCAGCGGCGCTGCCCGAACTGCGGCAAAGGCGCGATGATGCAGGGCTACCTCAAGGTGCGCGAAACCTGCCCGTCCTGCGGGACCAGGCTGGACCAGCACCGCGCCGACGACGGCCCGGCCTATCTGACCATCCTGATCGTGGGCCATGTGCTGGCGCCGGTCATGCTGTTTCTCTATGCCCATTGGGAGCCGGACCCGCTGCTGACCGCGCTGCTGCTGTCACTGGGCTGCGTGGCGATGTCGCTCTGGCTGCTGCCCCGGCTGAAAGGGGCGCTGGTCGGGCTGCAATGGGCCAAGAGGATGCATGGCTTTGCCAGATCCGACTGAACCGGATCCGGCCGGATCCTCCCCCGCCACCACGATCCGCGATGCCGCGACCCTGATCCTGATCCGCCGCGACGGCGGGCCCGCGCGGGTGCTGATGGGCCAGCGCGGCGCGGGCGCGGCCTTCATGCCGTCGAAATTCGTCTTCCCCGGCGGCGCCGTCGATCCGGGCGACGACCATCCGCCGCCGCTGCCGCTCTCAAAGGATTGCACGCGCAGGCTGGGCGGCGCCGCCCGCGCCGCCACGCTGATCGGCGCGGCGCGGCGCGAACTGGCCGAGGAAACCGGACTGCGCCTCGCCGCGCCCCGGCTGCGCTTCGTCTTCCGCGCGATCACCCCGCCCGGACGCAGCCGCCGCTACGACGCGCGCTTCCTGCTGGCCGAGGCCGAAGGGCTGGCGGGCGACCCCGAGGATTTCTCGCAGGCCTCGGACGAATTGTCGCATCTACGCTGGCTGCCGCTGGCCGAGGCGCGCACCCTCGACCTGCCCTTCGTGACCGAGATCGCCCTCTCCGAAGTCACCCACCTGCTGGCCGGGGGCGACCAGCCCGGCGTGCCGTTCTTCGACAATTCCGGCCCGACCCCGCGCTTCCGCCGCCTGACCTGACCCCCCCCCACCGCAACCCATCCACCAAGCCCCCCCTAACCCCATTCTTCTTTGCAAAAATATCCCGGGGGTGAAGGCGCCAAAGGCGCCGAGGGGGCAGCGCCCCCTCTTTCTCCCCGCCCCCTCCAACCGCCTCCCCCGCTCAGAACGGCCGCAGCCGCGCCTTCGAATAGCCGTTGAAAGCAAAGATCTCGGCCGCGGCGGCGCGACGGTCGGGGGGCAGGCTGCCGCGATCGAGGACGAAGCCGAACCGGCCCGAGGGCGTGGCGATGGCCAGGGTGCGATAGGATTCGTCGACCCAGATCACCCACCAATCCTCCATCCCCGGCACCGAGAGCCGCCCGGGACCGACGATCCCGACCGGGCCGGACAGGCTGACCTCGCGACCGTCGAGGCAAAGCCTCGCGCGCAGGAAAAGCCCTTCGGCGCCCTGGCGGAACTCGACCGCGCCGGGGGCGCAACCGGGGCGCTCTCCCGAGGCATAGGCCGCGGCCTGGCGCCAGTCGCCCTCGATCCGCGCGGGCAGGAAGGCCGCCGCCGACCAGATCGGCGCGGCCTCGGGGCGGAAGACCGCGACCGAGGCCCCCGGCGCGGCGGCGCAGGCCGCCAGCAGGCCGAGCGCCAGCCAGCACCCCAAATTCGAAGGCCACGACCTTCGATGCCCCCGCCGCGAAGGCCCCGGCCTCGGACGCGCAGAGGCGAAACGCATCGCCTTTGAACCTCCCGCTCCGAAGCGACCCATCCCGGGCAGGCCCGCCGCCGGTCCCGGCGGGAGCGCCGAACCCGCGGCGAAAAGGGTGGAGAGAACCCTGCGGCACGCCCGCGCCAAGCCGGATCCGCAATGCCGGATCATTCCGCTCGCCTCATTTCGGATCACTCCCCGGGCCTTATTCATTCGAAGCCTTCATTCCAGGCATTGCGTCATGCGCCGCCCCATGTCGTCGAGGATTTCATTACAGCCGAACAAGGGTTTCCAGGGCGCGCAACTGCCCGAGCGGGCGAGGCAGGCGCTTTCGCACTGGCTGGCGCGGGTGCAGGCCTTGCCATTGTCGCGGGTGGTGCTGACGCAGGCATATCCGGCCTGACCCGCGCGCGACCACTTGCCGCCAGCCTTCTCGCAGGCAAGCTGCGCCTGGGATTTTCGCGCCGCAGGTGGCGCGGCTTCTTCAGACGGGCCGAAAGCGGGCGGACCGGACTCCGGCCCGGCGACTTCCGACAGGGCGGTATCGGGTTCGGTCATATCGGACGGAGGAGAGGCGCCAGGGATGGCCTGAGCCGCCGCCCTTGCCGCCACCGGCGCGGCGGCGGCATCCTCCAGCGCGGTCACCTCGATCATAGGGCCCGTCACCGGATTGGGGCCCGTCGCCGCCGCGCCCCCGCCGCCCGAGGGCAAGGCCAACTCGCAGCCCGCCAGCATCAGCAGGGGCACCAACGTCAGACCCATCCGCCTCAGGGCCCCCCGCCTCAGGGCCCCCCGCCGCACGGCCGCCATGCGCAGCGACAGGACGGCGGCACCGGCACGAAGGCCGACACCCGCCATGCCGAGCGTTCCCGGATGAAAAACACCCCCTGCCATCACCTGCCTGCCGTCCCTGTCCGGCCTGCCACCACCTGCCTGCCGTCCCTGTCCGGCCTGCCATTCCTGCCTGCCATCGCGCCCGGCCCGCCGTTTCTTCTGTGGAAAGGATTAGGCCCGAAACCCTGATCTCCCGCAACCCCCGCCCCTCAAGACCGGGGGGCCGCAGCGGGAAGCGGGATCGGGGGCAGCAGGACCGGCGCCCGGCTCAGTAAGGCAGCGGATGGGCCCGATGCGCCGCCGCGATATCGGCCAGAACCTCGGGCGAGAGCACCAGATCGGCCGCGCCGATATCGGTCTCCAGTTGCGAAAGGCCGGTCGCCCCGATGATCGGCACCACCGAGAAAGGCCGCTGGCGGCAGAAGGCGATCGCCATCTGCGCCGGGTCGAGGCCGTGTTCGGAGGCGATCCCCAGATAGGCCGCCACCGCCGGGAACACCCGGGGCGTGATGCGCCCGCCCAGATCCGGCACCCTTTCGCGCCGGGTGCCGTCGGGGATGACTCCGCCCGCGTATTTGCCGGTCAGCAGCCCGGTCGCCAGCGGCGAATAGGCCAGAAGCGGGATCTCCTCGGCGATGCTCATCTCAGACCAGTCGGTGTCGAACTGGCGGCACAGCAGCGAATATTCGTTCTGCACCGTGGCCATGCGCGGCAGGCCCAGCACATCGGCCAGATGCAGCCAGCGCGCCGCGCCCCAGACGGTTTCGTTCGAAAGGCCGATGGCGCGGATCTTGCCCTCCTCGACCAGCGCGCGGGCGGTGGTCAGGATCTCGGTCATCTGGGCGGTCTCGGCCGCCTTGTCGACGGCGGTCGGCGCGTAATCCCAGTGCTGGCGGAAATGGTAGCTGCCACGGTTGGGCCAGTGGATCTGGTAGAGATCGACGTAATCCGTGCGCAGGCGCCGCAGCGAGGCTTCGAGCGCCGCGCGCAGGCCCTGGCCGGTGACCGGCTCGCCCGGGCGGATGATCTGACCCTTTCCGGCGATCTTGGTGGCGAGCACGAGGCGCGAGCGCCCGCCGCGCGCGGCGATCCAGTTGCCGATGATCGTCTCGGTATCGCCGACCGTCTCGGCCCGGACCGGGGCCACCGGATACATCTCGGCGGTGTCCCAGAAGGTTACCCCGCGATCAAGCGCGAGATCGGCCTGGGCATGGCCCTCGGCTTCGGTGTTCTGGCTGCCCCAGGTCATGGTGCCGAGACAGAGCGCAGAAACGGTCAGGCCGGTGCGCCCCAGCGGAATCATCTTCATGGCAATATCCCTTTTGCGCCAGAGACTAGGCGGACCGGGGCGGGGCACAAGCCCCGAAGACACACCATCGCGGGGACTCGGGCCGGAAACCGCGCCCCGGGCGCGAAGATCCTGCGCGCCCGGGGCGCGCAAGCCGCCATTGGCGCGGGCCCGGAGCAGGCCCGGCCCGGATCCGCCATGCGCCTGCCGCAAGGCCGCCATGCGCGGCGGCGGCATTGGTGCAGATCAATGCGCGCGGCGCGGATTCGTGGCAGGATCACGCCCGGGAACGCGCCCGGAATCGCGCCTGAAATCGCAGCCGAAATCTCATCCGGGGCGTCGACGGAATCGGGAACAGGAGGAAATGGCATGAACATCTCGTTCGAAGGCAAGGTCGCGCTGGTCACCGGCGCGGGATCGGGGATCGGCGAGGCCATCGCGCTGGATCTTGCGGGTGCAGGCGCGCAGGTGGTCGTGGCCGACCTGAAGGAAGAGGTGGCACAGGGCGTGGTCGAGCGGATCGCCGCCCGGGGCGGCAAGGCGGTGGCGGCGGGGGGCGACGTGTCGGATCCCGATGTGGTCGCGCGCCTGGTCGAGACGGCGGTCGCGCTTGGCGGGCTGCATCTGCTGGTCAACAACGCCGGGATCGGCGGGCCCTCGGCGCCGACGGGGGAATATCCGCTGGAGGGCTGGCAGCAGGTGATCGGGGTCAACCTGAACGCGGTCTTCTACGGGCTGCGCTTCGGGATCCCGGCGATGCTGGCCTCGGGCGGGGGCGCCATCGTCAACATGGCCTCGATCCTGGGCTCGGTCGGCTTTGCCGGATCGCCCGCCTATGTCGCGGCCAAACATGCGGTGGTCGGGCTGACCAAGAATGCGGCGCAGGAATATGCCACCCAGGGCATCCGGGTGAATGCGGTGGGACCGGCCTTCATCGACACGCCCCTGCTGTCGCATTTCGACGAGGCGACCCGCAACTGGCTGATCGCGAAACATCCCGCGGGGCGGCTGGGGCGGGCCGAGGAGGTCTCGGCCTTGACGCTGTTCCTGCTTTCGGACCGGGCGAGCTTCATCACCGGCAGCTATCATCTGGTGGATGGCGGCTACACCGCGCTTTGAGATCTGCGGGAAGGAAAAAAGGGGGGCGCTGCCCCCGCCCGTTCCGGGCTCCCCCGGGATATTTTTGCAAAGAAGAATGGAGGAAGGGCGGGGTGTTTCGGGTTGCGGTGTCTTGGGTCTCTGGCGGGGTGACGCGCCGGAGCTTGAGCCCTGAACCGGCGTGGGTGGGGCCGCCTGCGGGGCCATGACGGGGGAGGCGGCCGTGTCAGGGCGGGGCCATCAAGGGGGCGGGCATCAGGGGTCTGGCCCTTCCCTCCGGCGCGCGCTAAACCGCTTGGCGAACGGTCGAAAGGGCGCAGCCATGGCACGGATTCTGATCACCTCCGCCATTCCCTACATCAACGGCATCAAGCATCTGGGCAATCTTGTCGGCTCTCAACTGCCCGCCGATCTCTTCGCCCGCTACAAGCGCGGGCGCGGCGACGAGGTGATGTTCATCTGCGCCACCGACGAACATGGCACGCCGGCCGAACTGGCCGCCGCCAAGGCCGGACAGCCGGTCGAGGAATATTGCGCCGATATGCATGCGGTGCAGGCCGAGCTGGCGCGCGGCTTCCGGCTGAGCTTCGATCATTTCGGGCGTTCCTCTTCTGCGCGCAACCACCGGCTGACCCAGCATTTCGCCGGAAAGCTGGACGAGAACGGCTATATCGAGGAGCGGCTGGAGAAGCAGGTCTATTCCAATGCCGACGGCCGCTTCCTGCCCGACCGCTATATCGAGGGCACCTGCCCGAACTGCGGCTATGAGCGCGCGCGCGGCGACCAATGCGAGAATTGCACCAAGCAGCTCGACCCGACCGATCTGATCAATCCGCGCTCGGCCATTTCCGGCTCAAGCGATCTGGAGGTGCGCGAGACCCGGCACCTCTACCTGCGCCAGCGCGCGCTGAAGGACAAGATCGCGGCCTGGATCGACCAGAAGACCGACTGGCCGTTGCTGACCACCTCGATCGCGAAGAAATGGCTCAACGACGGCGAGGGGCTGCAGGATCGCGGCATCACCCGCGATCTTTACTGGGGCGTGCCGGTAAGGAAAGGCGACCAGCCCTGGCCGGGGATGGAGGGCAAGGTCTTCTACGTCTGGTTCGACGCGCCGATCGAATATATCGCGGCCACCGCCGAATGGGCCGATGCCAACGGCCTGCCCGACAGCGCCTGGCAGCGCTGGTGGCGCGAGGACATGGGGGCCGGGGACGTCACCTATTACGAGTTCATGGGCAAGGACAACGTGCCCTTCCACACGCTCAGCTTCCCCGCGACCATCCTGGGTTCGGGCGAGCCCTGGAAGCTGGTGGATTACCTCAAGTCGTTCAACTACCTGAATTACGACGGCGGCCAGTTCTCGACCAGCCAGGGGCGCGGCGTCTTCATGGACCAGGCGCTTTCGATCCTGCCCGCCGATTACTGGCGCTGGTGGCTGCTGAGCCACGCCCCAGAAAGCGCGGACAGCGAGTTCACCTGGGAGAATTTCCAGGCCTCGGTGAACAAGGACCTGGCCGATGTGCTGGGGAATTTCGTCAGCCGGGTGACCAAGTTCGCCCGGTCGAAATTCGGCGAGACGGTGCCGGGGGGCGGCGCCTTCGGGCCCGAGGAGGCGGCGCTGATCGCCGATCTGGAGGGACGGCTGCGCAGCTACGAGCAACACATGGATGCGATCGAAGTGCGCAAGTCGGCGGCCGAGCTGCGCGCGATCTGGGTGGCGGGGAACGAATATCTGCAAAGCGCCGCGCCCTGGTCGGTGGTCAAGACCGATCCCGCGCGGGCCGAGGCCATCGTGCGCTTCGGGCTCAACCTGATCCGGCTTTACGCCGTGCTGTCGCGCCCCTTCATCCCGGATGCCTCGGCGGCGATGCTGGCGGCGCTTGGGGTCACGGACGAAAGCTGGCCCGGAACCGCAACTGGCGATCTGGCGCGCGCGCTGGACCATCTTTCGGCCGGGCACGGCTTCTCGGTGCCCGAGAACCTGTTCGCCAAGATCACCGACGAAGAACGCGCCGACTGGCAGTTGCGGTTCTCGGGCATCCGCGGCTGAGGCCTGAGTGCGGCAGCCCGGGGGGCCTGCGGTCCCTGGAGCGGCAACCTGCGCGCGGCGCGGGATTCATGACGATCAATTTCATTTGATGAATAATCCGGCCTGATGCAAAGTCTGCGGGCCAACGACGCTTGGCCTGGCCCATTCCGCCTTGCGACGCGCCTCGCACCGCCCGCGCAGACCAACCGAATTTATCTTGGGAGAATGACATGAAACGCTTTCTGACCGCCCTCGCCTTTTCCGTCCTGACCATCGCCCCCGCCCCCGCCGTCATGGCGCAAGAGGCCGCGCCGCAGAAATCCCCCGCCGAACAGGCCGCCGATGCCTCGGCGCTGCAAACCGCCAATGCGCTGATCAACTACGGCCGCTCGCAAGGCGACGCGCTGGCCATCGTCAGCGCCGTGCAGATCATCGTCGACGTGACCGACGGCACCACGGTCGAGGCCGCGGGCGGCGCGCCCATCGACCTTGGCGCCGTGCTGGACGAGGCGGCGGAACTGGCCGGTGAGGATGCGCTTCTCCTCGCCAAGGTCGAGGAACTGCGCGACGCCGCCGAGACCCGGTCGCGCGGCTATTGCTACTGGGAATACTGGTGCAACTACTACGGTTATTGCGAATACTGGTATGTCTGCTTCTGATCCGCTTTTTCGTCGCGGATGACAGGGCCGACCCGGGATTAACCCGGGTCGGCTTTTTTCCTGCCTGGCACCGGGCGAGCGTCCCGCGAAGGGGCGCTCAGGGATCGGAGAAAAATATTCTCCTCCGCTCGCGCGATCGCCCGCATCAGATGGTGCGCCGCATCCTCATCGCAAGAAAAGGGAATATTTTCCCGATCCGCCGCCAAACTTGGAACGATCCACCCCCCCTTGCGTGTTATGCTTTCCAAGTGCTGTCCACAGGCCAGCCCCCCCGAAACGGACCCGGACCGCCGCAACCCGGGTCCGGGTCCGGTCGGGACAGGCCCCGTTCCAGGCGACGAAGGAGGACCCGGATGCGCCATCAGATCGACACTCGGAATGCCCTGCCGTCTTCCGGGTCGGGCACGGCAGGCTCCGCCGATTTCGGAACGCGCCGGTTCGGATCCGGCCGCTTCGCCGCCATCGCGATCTTCGCGGCGGTCTATATCGGCACGCTGATCATGCTTTTCGGCCCGCAGGACCTGTTCCGGGCCGAGCCGGGCGCCATGGTGCATCTGTCGCAATAGAGCCGCCCGGAACGGATTCGGGAAAGGCCGCCCCGCCTGCCGGGGATCGTTTCGTCCTGGCACTTGGCCCGCTCCGGCAATCGGGCCTTGCCATTGCCCGATCATTTTACTAAGAAAATTGTGATCAAGCCCGCCGCCAGATCGGAGAGTCACCGATCCCCGGCCCGGCGGCACCTTTTGCCGCGCGGCTTTCGCGGGGGCTGCCTGAGGCCGTTTTCAAGAGACGGCTCTCCGGCCCCCTTCGGACGCGCGTCCCGGCTTTGAGGCAGCTTGCCGTTCGGCCATCGGGCCTTCGCCCGGACTCTCCGGTTCCAACCCGCGCGCGCCCCGGACCCCGTCCCGCCCGGCCATTGCGAGACGCCAGAGAGGGAAAGCCCGATGACCATGCCTCACATGCCATCCGACGATGCGGTTCCGGTCGCCTCGCTGGGGCTCGACGATTTCGAGACCGGGCTCTTGGCGGTGCTGCGCCATTTCATGACCGCCTTCGCGCGGCCCGAGACCCAGGCCTGGCAAAGCGCCTTCGCGCTTGCGACCGAGCTTTGGGGCGGGGCGCGCGGGCCGCAGGTGGCCCAGGGGCTGCTGACGGTGGTGCAGGTGCTGCGCCAGGCGCGGCGGGCGGATTTCCATTACGCCAACCCGCTTTGCCCCGAATGCAGCGCGATGGCGACGGGCGAGGAGGCGGCGCTGTGCCTGATGCTGCATGCCATGCGGCGCGACCGGGCCGATCTGGCGCGCGGCGCGGTGATGGAACTGACCGACGGGCGGATCGAGCCGGGCCTGCTCCAGTCGGCCCTGGCCTTCTGCGCCCGCTTTCCAGCCGAATCGCGGATGCCCGAGTCGCATGTCTCGGGGGCGATGCCCTCCCCCGGCCTGGATCCGGCCCACCGGCCCGCCTGCCCCGATACTGCCGGGCCCGACCTGCCCCGGCCCAATTCGGCGGCGCATCCCTCGCGGCGGCATTTGCGGCTGATCCACTGACCCGCCCCTTCCGGCGACGCGCCTCTCAGCGACGGACCTTCGGGATCCGGCTCTGCGCCATCGGATATTCCGCCCCGGCATGCGGCGGATGGCCGTCGTTGCGCCGCCAGTAGCCGCGACCGCCCCGGGCGAGCCAGAAAGGCAGCGTCAGCGCCGCCCCGGCGACGAAGCCGCCGACATGGGCCCAATAGGCCACCCCGTCCTCTTCGGACGGCATTTCCAGCCCGGCGAAGAACTGAAGCAGGATCCAGCCGCCCAGAAGCACCCAGGCGGGCACGGTAAAGACCCGGAAGAACACCAGGATCACGATCAGCACATCGACCTGCGCCCTGGGGAACAGCAGCAGATACCCCCCCATCACCCCGGCGATCGCGCCCGAGGCGCCCACCATCGGCACATATGAGCCCGGCGCCATCCCCATCTCCAGAGCCGCCGCCGCAAGCCCCGACGCAAGGTAGAAGAGCGCGAATCCGCCATGCCCCATCTGGTCCTCCAGATTGTCGCCGAAGATCCACAGGAACAGCAGGTTGCCGATCAGATGCATCCAGCCGCCATGCAGGAACATATGGGTCAGCAGCGTCGGCCAGCCCTCGCCCGCCAGGATCCGCGCCGGGATCATGCCCCAGCGATACCAGACCTCGGCTGCCTGCTGGTCCGAGACCGCGGCATAGGTGATCGCGAAGACAAGCAGGTTGAGCACGACCAATGCGATCGTGACATAGGGCCTGCGCCCGGACGGATTGTGGTCGCGCAAGGGAAACATGGCCGGAGCCTCGCGCGCGGGCGCGCCCGCGTCAATGATGAAGAAGTGCCTGGAGCGAGGCCGGGCGGAAGTCTGGAGGGGCGCGAGGCCGGAGACAAGGCCCGGAGAGGAAGACGAGCCCCGAGCGCGCGGCGCCATCGGGCGCGGCACGACCGACTGGCTCGGGACGCGCGCGGGAAGCGAGGGAAGACGAGGCAAGAGGGGTCCGGCCCTGGCAGGCCGCTGAAGACGTCATGCAGCGGCGTCGGCTTGCGCGGAGGATCGGCAGATTGTTCCGGTCGCGGACCAGAATATGCGGTTTCCGCAGCGATGATTGACGATGCGGGAAAATTTCCGTCCCGAAGCGGCCCCGAAATTCTTTTCTGCAGCCTGCCAGCGAGTGACCGGCCCCGCCCTCCGCGCACCGGACGCAGATGCCCGGCGTTCTACCTGATCGACCGCGCGAAACTTGCGCCCCCCCCGCGCGGGACACAGATGCTCGGCAGGCCGCCCTCTTTCCGCGCCATGCGGACGGTTTTCGGGCGCCCCTTCCGGCCCGGGCGCCAGACATCACCCCGCCCGAAGCCCTTGTCACGGAACCCCTGTCGCGGAACCCTTGTCGCGGAAAGAGGTCCCCGACCGCCCCCCGCGCGCGACCTCAGCCCCCGACCTCGGCCAGCAGCCGCGCGTTCCCGCCCGAGGCGGTGGTGTCGATGCAGACATCGCGCTCGATCATGGCATGGCCGCGGTCCGGCAGGCCGGTGATCAGGGGCAGGATCGGCCCTTCGCGCGCGGCCAGCGCCTCGGCATAGGCGCGGCCTTCGGCATGGGCGCCCCACCAGAGCGCGCCGGAAAAACCCTCAAGCGTGGTCAGCGCGGCGGCGGGCAGGTCCGGGGCCTCGACCGCGAGACCGCCGAGGGCGCGCACGGCCTCGGCCTGCGCCAGCGCGCGCGGCGCGCCGGGCCCGAGGCACAGAAGCGGCAGGCGCGCCAGCCGCGAGAGCCGGTTCGATTCGCCGGTGGGCCCGGGCAGGTCGACAGTCTCGGGCGGGCGGGGCGCGGCGGGGGCCTTCAGCCGCTGCGCCGTCGCGGCGGGATCGGCGGGGGCCGAGGACGGGGACGGGCTCCCAACGGAATCATCGAGACCGGGATCATCGGGATAAGGCGCAGGCGCGACGGTGAAACGCGCCAGATAATCCGGCCCGCCCGCCTTCGGCCCGGTGCCCGAAAGCCCCTCGCCACCGAAGGGCTGGCTGCCCACCACCGCGCCGATCTGGTTGCGGTTGACATAGATATTGCCCGCCCGCACCCGCTCGACCACATGCTGCACCCGGTCGTCGATGCGGCTGTGCAGCCCGAAGGTCAGCCCGTAGCCGGTGGCATTGACCGCCTCGACCACGCGGTCGATCCCGCCCGCGGCGAAGGTGGCCAGATGCAGGACCGGGCCGAAGACCTCGCGCCCGATGGCCTCGATGCCGGGAACCGACAGGATCGCCGGGGCGACATGGCTGCCCGCCGCGCCCTTCGGCACCGCGCCCTCGGCCAGCACACGCCCCTCGGCCCGGGCGACCTCGACATGGGCCTGGATCGCGGCCTGGGCCGCGCCGTCGATCACCGGGCCGATGTCGGTCGCAAGCCGCCAGGGATCGCCCGCCGCCAGCTCCGCCATCGCGCCCTTCAGCATCGCCAGAACCGCCGGGGCGATATCTTCCTGCACATAGAGGCAGCGCAGCGCGGAGCACCGCTGCCCGGCCGACTGGAAGGCCGAGGCGACGATATCGCGCACCGCCTGTTCGGGAAGCGCGGTCGAATCGACCAGCATGGCGTTCAGCCCGCCGGTCTCGGCGATCAGCACCGCGCCGGGGGCGAGATGCGCCGCCATCGCGCGCCGGATCGCCTGCGCCGTCGCGGTCGATCCGGTGAAGGCCACGCCGTCGATGCGCGGATCCGAGGTCAGCCAGCCGCCGACCTCGGCCCCGCCGGGCAGCAGTTGCAGCGCGCTCTCCGGCACGCCCGCCTCATGCAGCAGCGAAACCGCCAGCGCGGCGATCAGCGGCGTCTGCGGCGCGGGCTTGGCAAGCACGGCGTTCCCCGCCGCCAGCGCCGCCGCGATCTGGCCGGTGAAGATCGCCAGCGGGAAGTTCCACGGGCTGATGCAGGCGAAGCGCCCGCGCGCGGGATGGGCAAGGCCCTGCGCGCCGGTGGCGTAATAGCGCAGGAAATCCACCGCCTCGCGCAGTTCGGAGACCGCATCGCCAAGGGTCTTCCCGGCCTCGCGCGCGAGCAGCGCGAAGATCTCGCCGAACCGGGCCTCGTAGAGGTCGGCCGCGCGCTCCAGCACAATGGCGCGGGTGGCGGCATCGGCGGCCCAGGGCTCGGCCAGCCGCAGCGCGGTGTCGAGATCGGCGCGGGCGGCGGGCAGGACATGGCCGACCACCGCCCCGGTCGCGGGGTTGACGACGGCGGCGCGCGCCCCCCCCGCCACCGGCCCGGCCAGAAGCGGGCGGGCGTCATGCAGGCTGTCGGCGAAAGGCGCGCGGGCGGCCTCGATCCGGGCCAGATCGCGGGCGTCGGTCAGGTCGAACCCGGCCGCATTGCGCCGCCCCGGAAAGATCCGCGCCGGTGCGATCACCGCCGGGCCGGGCAGGTCGGCCAGGCCCTCGACGAAGTCCAGCGGGCAGGCGGCGACGGTTTCGGGCGCCACCTCTTCATTGACGATCTGGTTGACGAAGCTTGAATTCGCGCCGTTTTCCAGCAGGCGGCGCACCAGATAGGCCAGAAGGTCGCGATGCGCGCCGACCGGGGCATAGATCCGGCAGCGGGTGCCGTGGCCCGCCATCACCAGATCGTGCAGCCGCTCGCCCATGCCATGCAGGCGCTGGAATTCGAACGCCTCGGGTGCGACGCCCTGTTCGCGCGCCATGTCGAGGATGGCGGCGACGGTATGGGCGTTGTGGCCCGCGAATTGCGGATAGATCCGGTCGGTCAGGCCCAGAAGCTTCCTGGCATTGGCGATATAGCTGACATCGGTCGCCTGTTTGCGGGTGAAGACGGGAAACCCCTCAAGCCCCAGCACCTGGGCGCGCTTGATCTCGCCATCCCAATAGGCGCCCTTGACCAGCCTCAGCATGATCCGCCGGTCCAGCCGGGTGGCAAGGCCGTGCAGCCAGTCGATCACCGCGCCGCAGCGGCGGCCATAGGCCTGGACCACCACGCCGAACCCGTCCCATCCGGCAAGGCTCGGGTCGGACAGGGTGGCCTCGATCACCTCAAGCGACAGGGCGAGGCGGTCGGCCTCCTCGGCGTCGATGTTGAAGCCCAGCCCGGCGGTGCGCGCCAGCCCCGCCAGGGCGCGCAGGCGCGGCACCAGTTCCGCCATCACGCGGTCCCGCTGCGCCACCTCGTAGCGCGGATGCAGCGCCGAAAGCTTGACCGAGATCCCGGGATTGGCGCCGATGTCGTCGCCCTTCGCCGCCGCCGCGATGGCGGTGATGGCCGAGGAATAGGCCAGGTGATAGCGCCGCGCATCGGCCTCGGTCCGGGCCGCCTCGCCCAGCATGTCGTAGCTGTAGGTGAAGCCCTTCGCCTCCAGATCGCGCGCCCGCGCCATGGCCTTTTCGATGGTCTCGCCCAGGACGAACTGGCGCCCCATCTCTTTCATGGCGCGGGTGACGGCGGTGCGGATCACCGGCTCGCCCAGGCGGCGGATGGCGCCGCGCAGGCTGCCCGCGATGCCCGGGCCGCCCTCGTCCAAGACCTTGCCGGTCAGCATCAGCGCCCAGGTCGAGGCATTGACCAGCGACGAGGCCGAATGCCCCAGGTGCCGCCCCCAGTCCGAGGGCGCGATCTTGTCCTCGATCAGCGCATCCATGGTGGGCGCGTCGGGCACGCGCAAGAGCGCCTCGGCCAGGCACATCAGCGCGATGCCCTCGTCGGTGGAAAGCCCGTATTCGGCCAGGAACACCTCCATCAGCCCGGGGCGCGCGCTTTCGCGGATGCGCCGGACCAGATCGGCGCCCGAGGCCGCGATCCGCGCCCGCGCCGCCGCGTCCAGCCCGCTTTGCGCGACCAGCCGCGCCACCAGGGCGGCCTCGTCGGTCAGGCTGCCCTCGGTGATGATGCGCCAGTTTTCGTCCATGATATGCCCCGATCCATGCCCTCGCCGCGATTGACCCAGGATACACCCGAAACAGAGATCTTTCTTCCCGATTGATTGCTGTTATACAGGCTGAAAGAATGTAATTTCAGGATTTAGCATGCCGAACGACCTGCCGGAACTCGACCGTTTCGACCGCGCGATTCTGCGGGTTCTGGGGGCCGAGGGCCGGATCAGCGCCGTCGAGTTGGCCCGGCGGATCGGCCTGTCGAAAAGCCCGGCGCAGGCGCGGATGAAACGGCTGGAGGAGGCCGGGGTGATCGCGGGCTACCGTGCCATCCTGGATCCGGTGAAGATGGGCCAGGCCCATGTCGCCTTCGTCGAGGTGCGGCTTTCGGACACGCGCGAGGCCGCGCTTCAGGCCTTCAACCGCGCCGTGCTCGCCGTCCCCGAGATCGAGCAATGCCATATGATCGCCAGCCGGTTCGACTATCTGCTGAAGGTGCGCACCGCCGATATCGCCGAATACCGCCGGGTCCTGGCCGAAAGGATCAGCGCCCTGCCCCATGTCGCCCAGACCTCGACCTATGTCGCGATGGAGGCGGTGAAGGAGACGGTCTGACCCCGGGCGCAATCGCAGGGTTTCCGAGGGGATCGAGGCCGCAAAGCGAGCGGCGGGACGATCCCTGGCCGGAACGGGACCCCTGGCTGACCCACGGCAAGCTCGCGACTGACCCACGCCGATATTTTTCGCTTCAAAACAACACCATGCAGGCATGGTGGTAGCCGCTGCGGGACTCGAACCCGCACGCCCTTCCGGGCCAGGCATTTTAAGTGCCTTGAGTCTACCATTCCTCCAAGCGGCCGCCTTGCGGGCCATAGCAGCCCGGCCCCCGCCGTTCAATGCCGCGCGCCCCTGCCCCCTTGCCCCGGTTGACAAGCCGGGCCCCCGCCCCTCCTTATGGGCGGGTCGGCCGAGGCGGAACCGGCGACGAAAGCGGGCAGGATCGCGGCCGGGCGCGCGGCGGGCCCCCGGGCGGAACCACCAGAAGGGGCACGGCAGGACATGGGCGAGATCACCGTCACCAAGGAAACCGGCACCACCAAGGGCCGCTATGTCATCGCCCGCGACGGCGAGGAGGCGGAGTTGACCTTCTCGATCGTCTCGCCGGTGCTGGTGATCGCCGATCACACCGGCGTCCCCGACAGCTTTCGCGGCACCGGAGCCGGGCGGGCGCTGTTCGAGGCGCTGGTCAAGGACGCGCGCGAGAACGGCTTCAAGGTGATGCCGCTCTGCCCCTTCGTGAACGCGCTGCGGCGCAAGCATCCCGAAACGGCGGATGTGTTCTCGGTCTGAGGCCTGGCCTGCCCGGCCGGTCGCCGCCTGAGCGCAAGACGCGAGGCTCCGCGAGGCGGCGGGCGCGAGATGGGCGGGACACGGAGCGGGCAGTGACATGGCCCCTCCGCACGCCCCCTTGGATGGCGATCAAGCGGCGCGCCCTCCCGGCGGCACCGCCGGGCCCCTCAGTCGCCGCCCGCCGCCACGATCCTGAACACGCAAGGATCCGTCACCAGTTCCGGCGCGGTCTGGCACAGGCCCTGCGCCACCTGCCAGGCCGCCAGGACCTTGGGCACATAATCGCGGGTCTCGGCATAGGGCGGCACGCCCGCATTGGCGCGCACCGCCCCCTCGCCCGCGTTATAGGCGGCAAGAACCATCAGCGGATCGCGGTCGAATTCCTTCAACAGCCAGTTCAGATAGGCCACGCCGCCCTTGATGTTCTGGGCGGGATCGGTGGAATCGGTCACGCCGAACCGCTCGGCCGTGGCCGGGATCAACTGCATCAGCCCCACCGCCCCGGCGGAAGAGACCGCATCCTTGCGGCCCGCGCTCTCGATCCCCATCACCGCCAGCACCAGCGCGGGCGAGACATCGGTGCCGACGGTGGCGATCAGGATCTCGCGCCCATAGGTCTCGGCGATGGTCTGCATGGATTGCAGCCGGGGCGCGGCGACCTGCGCGCCGCCGGGGCCCTGGCTCAGCGCCGACATCGCGGCGGGGAAGCGGCCCGCAGATTCGGCGCGCCCGGGCGGGACCAGATCCCAGAACCAGGCGTAAGAGGATTTCGGCGCGGGCCTGGGGGCCGCTTCGGCGCCCGGCTCGGGCGGCGCCAGCGCCGCGCCGGGCAGCGCGGGGTCCTTCCAGGCGGTGGCGGCAAGGCGGCGGGCCTGTTCCTCGGGGTCGATCTGCACGGTGATGCGGCGCCCGGGCTCCATCTCGCCCACGGTGATGCGGCGGAAGGTGAAATCCTCCTGCGCCGCCACAGGACCGGCCATGGGACCCGGCACGAGCCCCATCGCGGGAATCGCGACAAGGCCGGACAGAATCGACACGGCAAGGCCGGGCGGTAATCGCATCGGGAAAGCCTGCAAGGGGCGGTTCGGGGGCTGCTCGTTCTTCTTGTTGCCGGTCAGGCTGGCAGAGAATCCGCCGCGCGGAAAGCGAAAACGCCGCCGGATCGTGGCAATTTCGCCCAATTTGACCCAATTGCCACGCGCCCTTCGCCCGGCGCCGCCACGCCGTTCAGAAATATTTCATTGTTTTCCATTCACTTGCATATTTCGCCCGCAAAAAATCCGGCTGCTGTGAAAATGCCCCGAACCCATCCCAATCTCGCCACGTTTCGGGGGCCATATAGGCTCATCCAAAGCGGAAGACGGCCGGAACAGAGGCCGGTCGGAAAAGCCGCAAAGGATCATTGAACCTTGAGCACCTGGAAAGGGACACGAAAATGCTGCTGCACACCTTCAAGAACTTCTCGAACGACGAATCCGGCGCTGTCACCGTTGACTGGGTCGTGCTGACCGCCGCCGTCGTCGGCCTGGGCCTGATCGTCATGACCGCCATCCGTCCGGCCGTCACCGGCCTGTCGACCAACATCGCCGGCACGATCAACGCCGCCGCGAACCCCTGATCCGACCGGTTCCGGCCCGTCCGGGACAGGGGCCGCGCTTCCCGAAAGGGGGCGCGGCCCATTCGCTTTGCCATGGGGCCGCAAGGTCCCGTCGCGCACAGGGTAAAGGTGCGCGCGGGCGCACCTCCCCTGGCCTTCCGGCGCGCATGGTTCCGCCGCAATTCTGCCCAATAGCCATGGAAAATGGGGGCGAAGACTCCATCCGCCGGTTCCGGCGGGCGGGAACATCAGCAACCGGAGACCGGGGCATGGCCCAGCACCTGAAAGACTTCATCACCTGCGAGGACGGCGCCATGACCATCGACTGGGTGGTGCTGACCGCGGCCATCGTCGGCCTACAGATCGGGCTGATGGTCTATCAGATGCGCGGATCCATGCAGAATGTCACCGACGGGATCAGCGGCCAGGTCGAGACGGCCAGCGGCTTTCTGACGCCATAGGTCACGGGGCGGGCGCGGTCGGCGGTGGAATCCGGCGGAAGGATACGGCGGAGGGATCCGGCGGGACGATCCGGGGCGCGCCCCCGGGACGAAGGCGCAAGGCAATCTTGGGTGGCATGTCCGCCGACAATGTAGGGGAATAGGTATGCGGGCAGTATTCGCTCTGGTTCTGGTGATCGGCATGGCGCTTGCGGGCGGCGCGGTCCATCTGGCGCAAAGCTATATCGGGGCGCAGGAAAGCCAGCTTGCTCAGGCGACCGAATTGCAGCGCCGCACCGGCAATCTGGTGCGGGTCTATGCCGCGAAATCCGCCATGGCCTTCGGCGCGCCCCTGACGCCCGAGGATGTCCAGCCGATCTATGTCCAGGAACGCTTCCTGCCGCCGGGCGCCTTCCTGGTCGCCATGGGCGAGCGCAAGGAGGCCTCGGAGGCCGCGCTTGCGATCGCCGCCTCCGAACTGCTCTTCCCCGAGGATACCAACAAGCCGCGCATGCTCAGCCGCTCGCTGGAGGCCAACGAGATCGTGCTCGCCAGCCGCGTGACCGCCCCGGGCGAGGCGGCGAGCCTGACCGACAAGCTGGGCAAGAACATGCGCGCCTTCCAGATCCGGGTCGATGTGGCCTCGGGCGTGGCCAATATCATCATGCCGGAATCCTATATCGACATCTATTGGACCGGATCGAGCGGCTCCTCGGTCTCGGGCGAGGTCACCCGGCTGATCGAAAGCGCGATCCGCGTCATCGCGACCGACAACAGCGACGGCCAGGGCCAGGCCATCTCGGGCAATGCGCGCACGCTGACGGTCGAGGCCTCGCCCGAACAGGTGGCGCGGCTTGCCCAGGCCCAGGCGACGGGGCGGCTGTCGATGTCGCTGGTGGCCTCGGCCGAGGATGTGGTCCAGGGCCTGGTCGAGGTCGACCGCGACCGCCTCCTGGGCGTCGTGCATGAAGAGGTGGTGCCGGTGGATGCGCCGCAGGTCTGCTCGATCCGCACCCGCAAGGGCGACGAGGTCATCGAGGTGCCGATCCCCTGCACCAACTGAGCCGCGCGCGAGCGATCCGGGCCCGGCAATCAAGGCCGATGCTCCGCTGCCGACAGAACCGGGTCCGGCGCGGGTCCGAGCCGGCACTGGGCCAGCCCGGGGAAAGGCCACAGAATATGGGGTTCCCCCCCGCCGAATTTACCAAGACTTGCGCATGTTGCAGGTTATCCACATCAGGATAAGCATACAAGCGTTTGATTCTTGCAAATAATCCCGGCTTCCGGCACTCTGGGGTGAAGAATTGGGCGCACAGACCCGGACCGAACGGGCGCAAAAGACCCGAAACGAGGCGTGATCGAAAGGGCGGATCACATGAGCATGAAGACCTATCTTGCCGCCGGGGCGCTTGGGCTTGCCCTTGCCGCCACGACCCAGACACCGGCCTTCGCGCAGGCGCTGCGGGTCCAGACCGGCCAGGCGTCGAACGCGCTCAACGTGCCGATGAACCGCGCCGTGGTGGTCGAAAGCGACACGCCTTTCGCCGAGCTGTCCATCGCCAACCCCGGCATCGCCGATATCTCGACGCTTTCGGATCGCTCGATCTATGTGCTGGGCAAGGCGCCGGGGCGCACGACGCTGACGCTTCTGTCGCCCGACGGCCGGTTGATCTCGAATGTCGAGGTCCATGTCACCCCCGACATCGCCGAGTTCAAGGAACGCCTCAAGCAGATCCTGCCGGGCGAGACCATCGAGGTGCGCACCGCCAATGACGGCATCGTGCTGTCGGGCACCGTCAGTTCCACCGCCAAGATGGACCGCGCGCTCGACCTCGCCAGCCGCTATGCGCCCGACCGGGTGTCGAACCTCATGGTCGTGGGCGGCACCCAGCAGGTCATGCTGAAAGTGCGCTTCGCCGAGATGCAACGCTCGGTCTCGAAGGACCTTTCCGCCTCGATCGGGATCAATTCGAACAGCAATACCGTGGGCGGCGGCATCGCCACCGGCAATATCGACGGCATCAACAACTTCTTCTCGGGCGTGCCGGTGCAGACCCAGTCGGCCGGGGCGATGGGGCTTGGCTTCTCGGCGGGTGCGCTGGAATTCGCCGTGCTGCTTGAGGCGCTGGAAACCAAGGGCATGGTGCGCACACTGGCCGAGCCGAACCTGACCGCCCTTTCGGGGCAGGAGGCCAAGTTCCTGGCGGGCGGCGAATATCCGATCCCGGTCGCCTCGTCCGAGGACCGGATCACCGTCGAATACAAGCCCTTCGGCGTGGAACTGAACTTCACCCCGGTCGTGGTGGACGGCGATATCATCAACCTGACGATCAATGCCGCGGTCAGCTCGATCGACACCTCGATCACGCTGCAGACCAACGACATCACCCTGAACGCCTTCAAGCGGCGCGAGACCTCGACCACGGTCGAGATGCGCGATGGCGAAAGCTTTGCCATCGCGGGCCTGCTGCAGGACGATTTCCGCAATCTCAGCGGCCAGGTGCCGTGGCTGGGCGACGTGCCGATCCTGGGCGCGCTGTTCCGTTCGGCCGATTATGCCCGGGCGCAGTCGGAACTGGTGATCATCGTCACCCCGCATCTGGTGACGCCGGTCCGAGGCGAGGTTCTCGCCCTGCCGACCGACCGGGTGCGCACGCCCACCGAGCGCGAGATGTTCCTTTACGGCGATGTCGCCAAGACCCCCGGCGGCGCCGCGGGCGAGGTGGCGCGGCAGGACTTTTCGTCCTCCTACGGCTATGTGATGGAGTGAGGACGATGGCCCCGATCCAGACCCGCGCGCTTTCCCGGCTGCTCGCCACCGGCTGCATCCTGGCGCTGGCCGCCTGCGGCCCCGATTTCGACCGCGAATCCGGCGCCGCGCTGGACGAGGGCCGCTTCGGCAACCCCACCATGCACAACACCCTGCTGCACAACGGCGAGCTGGATTACACCCAGATCCTGGCCGAGCGGTTCAACAAGGAGGTGAACGACACCATCACCTTCCCCTTCGACAGCGCGCAACTGACGCCCGAGGCCCGCGCCGTTCTGGACGCCCAGGCCAATTTCATCCGCCAGTTCCCCGAGGTCCGCTTCAAGGTCTACGGCCATACCGATCTGGTCGGCAGCCAGGGCTACAACCACGCGCTCGGCCTGCGCCGCGCGCGGGCGGTGGTGGATTACTTCGCCTCGAAAGGGATCTCGAAATCGCGGCTTGAGGCGGTGGTCAGCTACGGCAAGACCCGCCCGGTGATCCAGACCGCCCAGCCCGAAGAGCGCAACCGCCGCACCGTGACCGAGGTCACCGGCTTCGTGAAGGGCGCGCCCATGGTGATGAACGGCAAATATGCCGAGATCGTCTGGCGGACCTACACCACCAGCCTGGCCGAGCGCCCGCATCCCCTGAACTCGGTCATGGAGACCCAGGTGAACCCCGGCGGCAACTGACGCCGCCCGGATCGCGCCCGGTCCCATCCCCGGGGGCGGCGCCCGCGCCGCCTGTTTCCGGCCCCACCTTTTCCGGCCCCACCTTTTCCCGGGGCCATTCTTCCCGATCTGGCCCGTTCCGGCCCGGCCTTGTCCCGGGGCCGCCTCTTCCCGCCCTCCCCTCTTCCCGGGTGCGGGCGCTCGGGCCCGTGCGCGGCGCCGCCTGCGCGCGCCCCGGCCCCTCGCGCGGTCGCCGCTTCCCGCCGCGACCGCCCGGCAGCCCCCCTGCCCCGCCTTGGCCCGCCGCCCTGATCCGCCACAATATCCCAGATTGACGCCGTTTCGGCCCCAATCTCGCCAAGTTCCGCAGCCATTCTGCCCGGGATGGGAACAAGCGCGCGGGGAATCACCCCGTGCCCGGCGTTCGGGACCCTGAAACCGTCGTGGCGCCGCCGCGCCCGGCAAGGTTCCGCCCGCCGCCAGACAGGACGTGAGGCAAGATGACGAGCGTGGCCACCCTACACCCCGAACCGGCGCCGATCTCGGCCTGCACGGTTTCGCGCGACGTGCAGAATTTCGAGCTGCTCATCGACGATATGGAACGCGAGCTTGGCGAGGCCTGGGGCGACCTCGGCTTCGACGATGCGCTCATCTTTCTCGACCAGCCCGAAGCCAAGACGCTGGAATTCATCGCCATCGCCGTCGATGCCCAAGATGAGGGCGACCTTTCGCGCATCTCGGCCGTGATCCGCGCCGCGCGCGGCCATGGCGTCAAGGTGATCCTGGTCGCCAACCAGATCAGCCCGGTCGCGCTGCATCAGCTCATGCGGCTTGGCGCCGATGATTTCGTGCCCTATCCGCTGCCCGACGGCGCGCTGCGCGAGGCGATCGAGCGTATCCGCACCCCCGCCGCCCCGCCCCCCGCGGCGGCGCCCGCAGCCGCCGCCGAACCCGAGGAACGCCCCGCCTTCAAGGTCAAGGGCGACCGCCAGGGCGTGCTGTTGCCGGTCCACGGCCTGGCCGGGGGCACCGGCGCCTCGACCTTCGCGACCAACCTGGCGTGGGAGCTGGCCGGCGCCGATCCCAAGGATCCGCCCCGGGTCTGCCTGATGGACCTGGATTTCCAGTTCGGCTCGGTCGGGACCTATCTCGATCTGCCGCGCAAGGAAGCGGTGTTCGAGATGCTGACCGATCCGCAATCGGCCGACAGCGAAAGCCTGGTCAAGTCGATGCAAAGCTTCAACGACCGGCTTTTCGTCTTCACCGCGCCCGCGGACATGCTGCCGCTCGACATCATCACCGGCGAGGATCTGGGCACGCTGATCGACATGGCGCTGGCGAATTTCGATTTCGTCGTGATCGACATGCCGACGACGGTGATCGCCTGGACCGAGGCGGTGCTGACCCGGGCCCATGTCTATTTCGCCATGATCGAGCTCGACCTGCGCTCGGCCCAGAACACCCTGCGCTTCGTGCGCGCCCTCAAGGCCGAGGCGCTGCCGCATGAGAAGCTGCGCTATGTGCTGAACCGCGCGCCGAAATTCACCGATCTCTCGGCGAAAAGCCGGGTCAAGCGCATGGCCGAAAGCCTTGAGATCGCGATCGAGGTGCAACTGCCCGACGGCGGCGCCCAGGTGACCCAGGCCAACGACCACGGCCTGCCGCTGTCGGAAAGCGCGCCCAAGAATCCGCTGCGCAAGGAAGTGCAGAAACTCGCCCGCTCGCTCCACGACCTGAACAAGGCCGCCGAGAGCGCGGGCAAGGCGTAACCATTTCACGAAGGTCCGATCCCGATGTTCAGCCGCTTCCGCAAAGACGCCCCCGCCCCCGCCGCGACACCGGCTGTCGCGCGCGTCGCCGCCGCCGCTGCGGCGGCGCCCGCGCCCAAGGCCCCGGCCCCGGTCGCGACCCTGCGTCCCGGGCCTGCGGTTGTGGCGCGCTCGCCCGCCGAGGCGGTGGCCGCCGACAAGGAAAAGAAGCGCAAGGACCGGCTGATGGAGCTGAAGCTTGCGATCCACAAGCGGCTTCTGGAGGACCTGAACCTTTCGGCGCTGGAACATGCCTCGGAGGCCAGCCTGAAGGCCGAGATCTCGCAGGTGTCCTCCGAGGCGCTGGACGAGATGTCGGTGGCGCTGAACGGCGCCGACCGCTCGACCCTGGTGCAGGAGCTTTACGACGAGGTCATGGGCCTTGGCCCGCTTGAGCCGCTGCTGAAGGACGAGACCGTCAACGATATCCTGGTCAACGGCCCGTTCCGGGTCTTTGTCGAACGCGCGGGCAAGCTGCAGCTTTCAGACGTGACCTTCCGCGACGAGCGCCACCTGATGCGCATCATCGACAAGATCGTCTCGGCCGTCGGCCGCCGCGTCGACGAGTCGAACCCCTATTGCGACGCCCGTCTCGCCGATGGCTCGCGCTTCAACTGCATGGTGCCGCCGGTGGCGGTGGACGGCAGCCTGGTCTCCATTCGGAAATTCAAGAAGGAAAAGCTCAAGATCGAGGATCTTGTGCGTTTCGGCGCCTTTACCGAGGAAATGGCCGCCTATCTTCAGGCCGCCGTCTCGACCCGGCTGAACATCATCGTCTCGGGCGGGACGGGTTCGGGGAAAACCACCACGCTGAACGCGCTGTCCTCGTTCATCGACAACACCGAACGGGTGCTGACGATCGAGGATACCGCCGAACTCCAGCTTCAGCAGATCCATGTCGGACGGATGGAAAGCCGCCCGCCCAACGTCGAGGGCAAGGGCGCCGTCACCCAACGCGACTGTCTGAGGAACGCTTTGCGGATGCGGCCCGACCGCATCATCGTCGGCGAAACCCGGGGCGAGGAGGTGATCGACATGCTCCAGGCCATGAACACCGGCCACGACGGCTCGATGACCACGATCCACGCCAACAACCCGCGCGACGGCATCTCGCGTCTGGAGAACATGGTCGCCATGGCCGGGATCGAAATGCCGCTGAAGGCGGTGCGCAGCCAGATCGCCAGCGCCGTGAACCTGATCGTCCAGGCCTCGCGCCTGCAGGACGGCTCGCGCCGGATGACCTCGATCACCGAGATCACCGGGATGGAGGGCGAGGTGATCTCGATGCAGGAGATCTTCCGCTACGAGCGCCTCGGCGTCGAGCCCTCGGGCAAGATCATCGGCCGCTTCAACGCGACCGGGATCCGGTCTTCGCATTCCGACCGCTTCCGGCAATGGGGCTTCGACCTGCCGGCCTCGATCTACGAACCCATCAACTGAGGCCGCGCCATGACCATTTCCATCGCCCCGCTCATCTATATCATGGTCTTCGTCGCGGTCGTCGTGCTGGTCGAGGGCCTGTATCTGACCGTCTTCGGCAAGTCGATCAGCCTGAACAACCGCATTTCGCGCCGCCTGACGCTGCTGGAAAAGAACGGCAACCGCGAACAGGTGCTGGAACAGCTTCGCAAGGAGATGAACCAGCACCTGAATTCGAAGTCGATCCCGCTTTACTCGATCCTGGCCAAGAAGGCGCAGCGCGCCAATATCGCCTTTTCGCCGCCGCAGCTTATCTTGATCATGCTGGGCCTTGCCGCCTTCGCCTTCCTGGGCCTGACCATGGGCACCAAGGCCGAACTGGGCGTGCGCGCGCTGGTCGCGGTGGGGATGGGCGTGGGCGGCGTCTATGTCTGGGTCAACAACAAGGCCAAGAAGCGCATGTCGCTGCTGGAGGAACAGCTTCCCGACGCGGTTGAGCTGATGGTGCGCTCGCTCCGGGTGGGCCATCCCTTCTCCTCGGCGGTCGGCATCGTCGCCAAGGAAATCGCCGATCCCCTTGGCACCGAATTCGGCGTGATCGCCGACGAGGCCGCCTATGGCGCCGACATCTCCGAAAGCCTCAAGGCCTTCGCCGAGCGGATGGACAGCCAGGACCTGCGCTTCCTGGCCGTGGCGGTGACGATCCAGCAGCAATCGGGCGGCAACCTGGCCGAGATCCTGGAGGGCCTGTCCAAGGTGATCCGGGCCCGGTTCAAGCTGTTTCGCAAGGTGCGCGCCATCACCGCCGAGGCGAAATGGTCGGGCATGTTCCTTTCGGCCTTCCCGATCCTTGCGCTGATCATGATCAACATGATCCAGCCCGACTACTACGACGACGTGAAAGAGACCGCCGTCTTCATCCCCGCAGCGCTGGTCGTCTGCGCCTTCCTCGTCTTCAACGTGATCTTCATGAAGATCATGGTCAACATCAAGGTCTGAACCATGCTGGATTTCATCACCCGGCCCCTGACCGAAATCTTCGGCCCGCTGGGTCCGTTGATGGCGGTGGGGCTTCTGGGGGTTTTGCTGATCGTGCTGACGCTGCCGGTCATGCTGCACAAGCAGCGCGACCGTTTCTCGGAGCTGAAGGCCGAGGCCAAGACCGGCAAGGGCCCCGACAAGCTGCGCCGCGCCGGGGGCAAGGGCGACAAGCTTGAGAAATACGCCCATTTCCTTGAGCCGCAAAAGGCCGAGGAGCTTTCCGCGATCCGGCTGAAGCTGATGCGGGCGGGCTATCCCGAAAAGGGCGCAGTGCGGCTGTTCCACGCCGCCAAGATGGTGCTGGGCATCGCCGGCCTGGTGCTGGGGGGGCTTTACGGCCTCGTGCAATCGGCCTCGGCCGAGGTCTCGACCCAGTCGATGATGATGTATGTGCTGGCTCCCGGCGCCATCGGCTATTACCTGCCGCAATACTGGATCGGCAAGCGCGTCGAGAGCCGCACCAACGAGATCATCCAGGGCTTCCCCGATGCGCTGGACATGATGCTGGTCTGCGTCGAGGCCGGGCAGTCGCTGGACCAGTCGATCATCCGCGTGGCGCGCGAAAGCCGGGCGGGCTATCCGGCGCTGGCCGACGAATTCGACATGGTCGCCAACGAGGTCAAGGCCGGGAAAGAGCGGGTCACCGTGCTCAAGGACATGGCCGACCGCGTGGGCGTGCCGGATGTGGCCTCGTTCGTGACGACGCTGGTGCAATCGGCCACCTTCGGCACCTCGATCGCCGAGGCGCTGCGGGTCTATTCCTCGGACATGCGTGACAAGCGCGTGATGCGGGCCGAGGAAAAGGCAAACATGTTGCCGACCAAGCTGACACTTGGCACAATGCTGTTCACCGTGCCGCCCCTGATGGTCATCCTGATCGGGCCTTCGGTCTATGGCATCGCGACGATGCTGTCGCAGATGAGCGGCTTCTGAGGCCGGCCCGCGCGCGCTTTGGCGCGGCGGATCCCGGCGGGCGGCATGCGGCGGCGGTCGGCGCGCGGGAAAGTCGGCGCGGGGGCGAATTGAAAAGTAGCTTTGTCATCGGTGCCGCCCTGCTGGTCCTTGCCGCCTGCGGCGCGGATCAGGGGCGCAACGCCCCCTGGGGCGCCGATCCCAGGGGCGAGGCGGTGGACGGGCTGCTGGTCGGCCATCGCCTGATGGCCGCGAACGAGCCCGACCTTGCGCTGAAGGCCTATCTGCGCGCCGCCGCCGAACAGGGCATCTCGGTCGATACGCTTTCGGCCATCGGCTCGGCCAATCTGGCGCTTGGCCGGTTGGGACAGGCCGAACAGGCCCTGCGCCGCGCGCTTGAGATCGACCCCGCCTTCGTGCCCGCGCTGAACAACCTTGGCGTCGTGCTGATGGAACGCGGCAAGACCGGCGAGGCGCGGGTGGTGTTCCAGCAGGCCTATGCGCTTGACAGTGGCCAATCGGACTCGATCCGCGACAATCTGAAACTGGCTATCGCGCGAACCGAGGGCAATGTGTATGATGAGGCGGCAGAGGAAGGCGGGTTTCAGCTCGTCCGGCGCGAACAGGGGCGTTATGTGCTTCTGACCGAGCTGTGACAGGCGGGGCTGCGCCCTTCGACCGGCACGAAAACCGCCACAAAGGCGGCGCGAACAAAGACGGGCAGTCAACGAAAAGGACGCATAATGCGCCACCCTGTTTTGCTGATGCTGTGCCTTGGCGGCGCGGCCTTTCTGGCGGGCTGCCAGAGGACGAGCGACGCCCAGGTCCAGCGGGCCATCAAGGACGTCAACGTCATCGACGAATCGAACCTCAACGACATCATGCTCACCGTGGGCGACCCGAACGAGGCGGTGGCCTATTTCCAGGGCGCGCTCCAGAAGGATCCCGGCCGGGTCGATCTGATGCGCGGGCTGGCGAAATCGCTGGTGCGCGCCCAGAAGCCGGTCGAGGCCGCCCAGGTCTGGGAGGCGGTCGTCGCCTCGCCCCAGGGCACGGCGGAAGACCGGGTGATGCTGGCCGATGCCCAGATCCGCTCCAACCAATGGGACAAGGCCAAGGCCACGCTGAACGCCGTCCCCCCCACGCATGAGACCTTCGACCGCTACCGGCTGGAAGCGATGATCGCCGACAGCGAGAAGAACTGGAAGAAGGCCGACAGTTTCTACGAAATCGCCTCGGGGATGACGACGAAACCGGCGGGCGTCTTGAACAACTGGGGCTTTTCCAAGCTGACCCGGCAGGATTATCCGGGCGCCGAGCGGCTGTTCACCCGCGCGCTGACCTATGAGCCGGGCCTGTTCACCGCCAAGAACAATCTTGTCATGGCGCGCGCGGCGCAGCGCAAATACGACCTGCCCGTGGTCGAGATGAACCAGACCGAGCGGGCCGAGTTGCTTTACACCCTTGCGCTGGCGGCGATCAAGCAGGGCGATGTCTCGGTGGGCAAGGGTCTCTTGCAGCAGGCCGTCGACACCCATCCCCAGCATTTCGAAGCCGCGAGCCGCAGCCTCGCCGCCCTTGATGCCAATGTCAGGAACTGAAGCCGTGACCAATCCGACCGTTCACCAGGCCATTGTCCTTCTGCCCTTCGTCATCCCGGTCGCGATCTGGGTCGCCTGGACCGACCTGAAAGAGATGAAGATCCGCAACAAGGCGGTGATCGCCATGACCGCGATCTGGGCGCTGGTCGGCTGGTATGCGGTGGGCTGGGAAAGCTGGCTCTGGGGCTTTGCCATCATGGCCATCGTGCTGGCGCTTGGCTTTTTCGGCAATATGATCGGGCTTTTCGGGGCGGGGGATGCGAAATTCGCCGCCGCCATGGCCGGGGTCTTCGTCGGCGGCAGCCCCTGGTTCATCGCCGGGCTTTACGCGGTCTGCTCGATCGGGGCGCTGGTCCTGCACCGCATCCTCAAGCGCATCCCCGCCGTGCGCCGCGCCACCCCCGACTGGACCAGTTGGGAGCGCAAGAAGCTGTTTCCCATGGGGCTTTCGCTGTCCTCGATGCTGGTGATCTATCTTCTCGCCGCCTTCCTGCCCCAAGGCTGACAAATTCTTCCGTCATCCTGGGGACGCGAAGGGCAATCCGCCCGCGCTATCTAGGGCATGAGATGAACGCACCGATCGACCCCGCGGCCGTCCGGCCCGCCACGCAATCCTCCGCCGCACAATCCTCGGGCACCCAATCCTCGGGCACGCGATCCCCGGTCTCGCCGCGCAGCCTTGGCGATACCGGCATTTCCCCGGTGATGCTGCGCGACATCCTCTTGAAGACGATGTTCCGCACCAATCTGGACCAGGTCTCGGCGATCTCGCGCGCCATCTCGCTTCCCGTCCCGCTGACGCAGGAACTGATCGACCTCGCGCGCGGCCAGAGGCTGGTCGAGGCCACCGGCACGATGCATGCCAATTCCGGCAACGAAATGAGTTATCAACTGACCGACGGCGGCAAGGGCCGCGCGCTCGACGCGCTGTCGCAGTCGGAATATTACGGCGCCATCCCCGTGCCGCTGGCGCAATATGCCGAACAGGTCCGCCACCAGTCGATCCGCGACATCCGCCTGACGCGCGAGGCGCTGCTTGAGGGCATGGGCGGGCTGATCCTGCCGCCCGAGCTTCTGGGCAACCTTGGCCCGGCGGTCACCTCGGGGCGCTCGATCCTGATGTATGGCCCGCCGGGGAACGGCAAAAGCTCGATCAGCCACGGCATCCGCAAGGCCATCGGCGACAAGGTCTATGTGCCGCGCGCCATCGAATATGCGGGCCAGATCATCTCGGTCTACGACCCCATCGTGCATTCGGCGGCCGAGAGCGTGACCGACGACCCGAACTGCCTGCGCCGCACCTCGAACCGCTACGACCAGCGCTATGTCCGCTGCGAGCGGCCCTCGGTGATCACGGGGGGCGAACTCAGCCTCGACATGCTGGACCTGGCCTACAACCCGGTCTCGCGCACCTATCAGGCGCCTTTGCAGCTCAAGGCCACCGGCGGGATCTTCATCATCGACGACCTTGGCCGCCAGGCCGAGCCGCCGCAGAAGATCGTCAACCGCTGGATCGTGCCGCTTGAGGAAAGCCGCGACATCCTGGCGCTGCAATCGGGCGAGAAATTCACCGTGCCCTTCGACACGCTGGTGATCTTTTCGACCAACTTCCACCCCAACGAGATCTTCGACGGCGCGGCGCTGCGGCGGATCTTCTTCAAGATCAAGATCGACGGCCCCAATCAGGAAATGTTCCTGAAGATCTTCGCCATGGTGGCCCGCAAGCGCAAGATGCCGCTGGACGAGCGGGCGCTGATGCATCTGCTGAAGGTGAAATATCCCACCATCGGGATGAATTTCGCCAATTATCAGCCGACCTTCCTGATCGACCAGATGATCGCGATCTGCGAGTTCGAGGGCATTCCCTATCAGATGACCCCCGATCTGATCGACCGGGCCTGGTCGAACATGTTCGTGCGGCAGGAAGCCATCGCGCATTGAGGGCGCTGCGTCGGCCGGACCCCTGGCCTGCGCCACGCAGGGGATCAAGGCCGGGGCGCGCCCTGCCCCCTTCACGCGCCCGGCGGCTCGATCACGCCCGCCTCGGTGACGATGGCGTCCAGGGGCTGGTCGGTCGGCTCGACCGGCACCGCCTCGACCTCTTGCGCGGCGAAGGCAAAGCCCACAGCCCGCACCGGCGCCGCGCCCTCGGACAGGGCGGCCCGGGCGCGCAGACGCTCCAGCGTGCGGTCGTAGAAGCCGCCGCCATAGCCCAGCCGGAACCCCCTCGCATCGAAGGCCAGCAGCGGGACGATCAGCACCCGGGGCTCCAGCCAGGCGCCCTCGGCAGGGATCAGCGCGCGGAAGGCGCCCTCGACCAGCGGGCTGCCGGGCGACCATTCGCGGAACCGCAAGGGCAGGTCCCGGCCCTGGATCACCGGCAGGCAGACCGGCACCGGCGCGACGGCCAGGGCGGGGCGGGGGTCGATCTCGGTCTGGATCGGCATATAGCCCGCCAGCGCCCCCCCCTGCCGCGCCAGCAAGGCGCCCAGGTAGTCGGCCAGGAGTTCCGCCGCCTGGCCCTGCCCCCTCGCATGGGCCCCGGCCCGCGCTGCCCGCGCCTGCCCCCGCAGCCCCGCCTTCGCCTGCAGCCCCGCCTTCGCCTGCAGCGCCGCCTTTGCCTGGGCGGGGCCCTCCCCGCTCACAGCAAGAGCACCGAGGCGAGGCCGAGGAAGGCGAAGAAGCCTACCACATCCGTCACCGTCATCACGAATGTCCCCGAGGCCAGCGCCGGATCGAACCCCATCCGGTCCATCGCCAGCGGCACCAGGATCCCGGCCAGCGCCGCCACGCAAAGGTTGATGATCATCGCCATCGCCAGCACCGCCCCCAGCATCGGCAGGCCCAGGACGAACCACCCCACCGCCCCCATCAGCACCGCGAAGGACAGCCCGTTGACCACGCCCACCAGCGCCTCGCGCCGCACGACCCGCATCGCATTCGCCCCGGTCAGATCGCGCGAGGCCAGCGCGCGCACCGCGATGGTCAGGCTCTGCGTGCCCGCGATCCCGCCCATCGAGGCGATGATCGGCATCAGCGCCGCCAGGATGACGATCTGCGCGATGGTGCCGTCGAAAAGCCCGATCACCAGGGCCGAGACATTGGCGGTGATCAGGTTCACGAACAGCCAGGGGATGCGGCTTTTCACCGTTTCCCACACCCCGTCCTGGATCGAGCTTTCGTCGCCCACCCGCGCAAGGCGCAGCATGTCCTCCTCGTGTTCCTCGTCCAGCACGTTCATCGCGTCGTCGATGGTGATCACCCCCACCAGCCGCCCGCCCTGATCCACCACCGGGCAAGAGATCAGGTGATACTGGTTGAAGATCCAGGCCACATCGGCCTCGGGGTCGGTCGCCCTGACGGTGCGGAAGCTTTCCTCGGCGATCTCGCGCAGCGGGGTGTCGCGCGGCGCCGACAGGATGCGGCCCAGCGTGACATAGGCGACGGGGCGCAGCCTGGGGTCGATCAGGATCACATGGTAGAACTGGTCGGGCAGCGCCTGCGAGCTGCGCAGCCAGTCGATCGCCTCGCCCACGTTCCAGTGCTCGGGCGCGACCACCGTCTCGCGCTGCATCAGGCGGCCGGCGGAATATTCGGGATAGGACAGCGCCTGTTCGACCGCCACCCGGTCGGCGTCCTCCAGCGCCTCCAGGATCTTTTCCTGCGCCGGTTCGTCCAGATCCTCAAGGATGTCGACCACGTCGTCGGTGTCGAGTTCGCGCATCGCCTCGGCCACCACGGCCTCGGGCAGCGACTCGATCACCGATTCGCGGATCGAATCGTCGATCTCGGACAGCAGTTCGCCATCCACCCCGCCATGCCACAGCGCCAGCAGATCCTCGCGCTGCGCGGGCGAGATCTGTTCCAGGATGTCGGCCACATCCGCCGCATGCAGCGGATCCAGCAGCGAATCGATCCGCGCCGCATCGCCCGCCTCGACGGCGTCGAGCACAAGGCCAAGCCGCTCCATCGCGAGCTTCCCCCGGTTGCGATCGGAGTCGCGGTCTGCCTCGGTTTCCGTCATCGCCTGTCCTGAACCGCCCCGTGAAAGATTATCGCGACCATAGCCAAAGGTGTTTTCGCAAAACAGGGAAAAGCACCGGATTCCCTTTCGGCCGCAAGCGCCTATGCTGGCGGGCGCGGGTAACGGGCGCATGTAACAGGCGCAGTAACCGGCGCGGGTAACGAAAGGGCGACACATGGCCGATCTTCTTCTGGGACAGGTGCTGAGCTATCGGGGCGACCCTTTCGAGACGGGCGAGGATGCCGCCCGCCATATCGCCGATGGCGCGGTCCTGGTCGAGGCGGGCCGGATCCTGGATCTGGGCGAGGCCGGGGCGCTGACCGCCGCGCATCCCCGGGCCCGGCGCCACGATTACGGCCGCTGCCTGATCTCGGCCGGTTTCGTCGATGCCCATGTCCATTATCCCCAGACGGCGATGATCGCCTCCTGGGGCAAGCGGCTGATCGATTGGCTGAACGACTATACCTTCCCCGAGGAGATGCGCTTCGCCGATCCCGATTATGCCCGCGACATCGCCGGGCGCTATCTGGACATCGTGCTGGCGGGCGGCACGACCACGGTCTGCTCCTATGCCACGATCCATCCCGGCTCGGTCGATGCGCTGTTCGAGGCGGCGCAGGCGCGCGACATGCGGATCTATACCGGCAAGACCTGCATGGACAGGAACGCCCCCCCGGGCCTGCTGGACACCGCGCAAAGCGCCTATGACCAGTCCAGGGCGCTCTTGCGCAAATGGCACGGGCTGGACCGGCTGTCCTATGTGATCACGCCCCGCTTCTCGCCCACCTCGACGCCCGAGCAACTGGCGGCGATGGGGCAGTTGTGGAAGGAGCATCCCGATTGCCTGATGCAGACCCATCTGTCGGAACAGACCGACGAGATCGAATGGGTGAAGGCGCTTTTCCCGCAATCGCGCGACTATCTCGACACCTATGAGACCCAGGGCCTTCTGCGCGAAGGCGCGGTCTACGGCCATGCGATCTGGCTGACCGAGCGCGAAAAGGCCCGGCTGGTCGAGGCGGGGGCGAGCCTCGTGCATTGCCCGACCTCGAACACCTTCATCGGCTCGGGGTTGTTCGACATGGGGCTGGCGCGGCGGTTGCGGGTGGGGCTGGCAACCGACACCGGGGGGGGATCGTCGTTTTCCATGCTGCGCACCATGGCGGCGGCCTATGAGGTGGCGCAGCTTCGCCACAACCCGCTGCATCCGGCGCAATTGTGGTGGCTGGCGACCCAGGGCTCGGCCCGGGCGCTGCGGGCCGAGGAGCGGATCGGCAATATCGCCCCGGGGATGGAGGCCGATCTGGTGGTGGTGGACCTGGCCTCGACCCATCCGATCGAGCAGGCGACCCGGCGGGCCGAGACGCTGTGGCAGCAGATCTTCCCCACGATCATGATGGGCGACGACCGCGCCATCCGCGCGACCTGGGTGAACGGCAGGCCGGTCCCGCGCTCCTGAGCGCGGCTGTCCCGCGCGGTCGTCGGCGCGTGACCGGCTCCGGCCCGTCTCGCGGCCGGGGGGCAAAGCCGACCTGCGCCAGACAGGCGCCCCCGATCAGTCCGCAAAGCAAGGCATATCGCGGCTTTCGAACCGAGCTCCCGGCGGGCGGCCCCATGTCGACCCCGCGCGCCCTTGGCGCAGGGGTCGCAGCGGCGAGCGGGGGGGCGCCGAACCTGTTGCGGAAGAGCTTCGCGAAATTCGTGGCCGAATCATACCCCGCGTTCTGGCTGGCGTCCGGGACCGAAACCCCGCTCCGCAACCCGGCATAGGCCCGATCAAGCTGGAAGCCGCGAACGCATTCATGGACGCCGCAATCCTCCGAGGCCTGGAACAATCACTGCAACACGCGCGCTGACCCCGGCCTCGCGGGCGATGGACTCGGCGGCCGGATCCTCGGGCCGCGCGCCGCCGATCCAGGATTTCGCCCGCTCCAGCGCCGACAGGTTGCCCGGGGGCAGCGCGGCGCGGGGGATCGTATCGGTGGGCGGCCAGCGTCCCCTAGACCACCTGGATCGCGCGCCCCTCGAAACAAAGCGGCGCGAGCGGCTCGGACATCTCCTGCGGCCGCGTGATCTGGCTGATCAGTTCCACGAGGCGCGCAAATACATCCCGCGCGATACCGCCCGACGCCATCTCCGGCGGCAGGGCGGCCAGGAAACCGGCGCCGTCGCGGTTCAGCCATTCAAGGCTTGCCCAAACGATCACCTTGCGCACCGACCGGCGCCGCTTGGCCCGCCGTTCGAACAGTTCGGGCCGATGGCGCAGGGCCGATATGCCTCTTCGCCGCGCCATTGGCTCCGCCGATGCCGATCCCCTGCTCGCCGAAGCGCAGGTCCAGCGCATCGCCGAGCAGGAAGAGGCAGTAAAGACCGGGCGGGTGTTCCGAGCGCGACACCAGCGCATGCCATTCCTCCCCCTCGGCGGCATGCAGATGCAGCCCGGGCCGGAGCTCGCGGTTGAGGCCCCCACCACTCCATCAGCACGTCATCCGGCGCGAAGGCGGAAAGATCGGGCGGGTGGCGAATGGATTGGGCGGCCGTCACCCGCGACATGTCGCGGAAACGCAGCCGGACGGCCTGCCCCTGCCATTGCGTCGGCCCCGGGGCCGGATCTTGATCGGCCCCGCCATTTTCCGGCCCGCCCGGCATGCTGGAGCTTGCATTCATCGCGCCATCCCTACCCGCCGAATCCGCCCGGCAACACCGGCTTGACTGGCAGCCATAGGTCCCAGGTTGGCCTTCAAAGGTGGCGATGTGGTCGCGCCACCCGCCTGCCCACCTGCCTGCCCGTAGTCAAGAAATAGCTTACCCGACTGTTTTCTTGACAACTTTCTGGCAGGAGGAAAACCTTGAGCCGTTCCAGCACTCCATTCCGCCCGCAACGCCGGGGTCACGCGCGAGGTAGAGTTGCGCTTCGGATCGCCCGACCGGGCCGGGCTGGCCTTCGACTTCAGCCAGCCGCTGACCGAGGGCGGCAGGCTGCCGTTCCCGGTAACCGGCCTTGCCAGCGGCATTGATGGCAATGTCGACGGCTCAAGGACCGAACGCTACATGCTGGCGCCCTCGCTGACCCGGAAGATCTCGGAGACGACCGAACTGACGGTGCAGGCCGGGATCATCCGCGACCCCGGCCAACGACCATGCGCCGTTCCTGCCCGCCGTGGGCGTCCTCTTCGACCATCCGGCCGGGCTGGGCATTCCTATGATTTCAACCTCGAAGGCCCGGAATGGTCGGGGCTGGAACGGAAACAGAAATGGATCGGCTACGAGGTGACGCACCGCTTCTCGCCCGGTGTCATGCTGACGCACGCGCTGCGCTGCACGCACCTCGAAGCCGAGCAATACAGCATCATGGCGCCGCCCCTTGCCGCCATGGCCTGGGTCGATCCGAACGGGTCGGAGCTGTGCCGCCTCGGCTCGCGTTTCCTTGAGCACAGCAGGATGCCGGGCACCGACACGCGGCTGGAGTTCAGGTTCGAGACCGGCGCTGCCATGCTACCCTGCTGACCGGCCTCGACGACCCTGATCTCGATTCCGCCCGCGACCATACCACCTCGGTCGCGGTGCCGAACATCGACGATCTGAACCCGGTCTGCGGCATCGCGGCTTCGGCGCCCTTCACCCCTCACGCGACTGAGACGCGCGAGCAACCCGGCTTCTACCCGCAGGACAGGATGGAGATCGGCACCCTGACCGTGACGGCGGGCCTGCGCCACGACCGCTATGAATCCAGGGGCCGCACCACCACCCCGGCAACCGGCGCGACCACGCCATACGATGTCAAGGCCTCGAAAACCAGCGGCCGGATCGGCGCGACCTACGACTTCGGCAATGGCTTTGCCCCCTATGCAAGCTGCTCGTCCTCGTTCGAGCCGCAGTCCTCGGCGGTGACGGGGCTGGACGCCTCGGGCAATCTGGCCAGTTTCGAAGCGATGACCCGGCGGCAATGGGAGCTCGGCCTGCGCTATGAGCCGGGCAGTTTCCCGGGCCTTTTCACCGTCGCGCTGTTCGACATCCGCCGGCAGAACATGATCGTGTCAAGCGGCATCGCCAATCCCGGATGCAGCACGCCCGCCAATTGCTCGACCCGCAGGGCGAGGTCCGCTCGCGCGGGATCGAGCCTTAGGCCAGGGCCCAGATCGCCCGGGGCTTCGACCTGATCGGCCCTTACAGCCATACCACGGTCGGGAATACCCAGGGCGCCAATATCGGCAGGACACCGGCGGCGGCGCCGACCCATCAGGCCGCACTCCGGGCGCATTGCCGCTTTGGCGACGACACGGCGCTGGCCGGTCTGGCGATCGGTGGGGGGGGCGCCATGTCGGTTCAAGCCGGGGCGACGCATCGAACATCTACAAGGTGTCGGCTTAACCGTCGCCGACCTGTCGCTTTCCTGCGGTTTCGGCGCGCGCAATGCCGATCTGAAGGGGCTGAAGCTGAACCTCGCGGTCTCGAACCTGTTCGACAAGGAATATATCGCCTCCTGCCCGCTGGTGGGCGGCAGCACCAACAGGGCGGGCCTGACCGGATATCGCTTCCGGGGCGAGGGGCGCGTGGCGAACGCCTCGCTGAACGACAAGCGGCAAGGCGGGCGCGGGCGGGATGCAGAGGCCGGTGATGGACCTGTCCGATACGGCGGGAATCCCGGTGGCGCTGGTGGTTTTCTTCGCCCGCCCGCTGGAGAATACCGAACCCAGCCTGCGCCTTATGCGGCGAAGAGGCCCCGCGCCGTCGCGATCGCCGACCGCTACGCCGCCGGGCCCAGTCGGCTGGCCGGGCTGATCGACGGCGCGGAGCGTCCCGAGGTGATGATCCATCTCCATGCCGACGGAATGCCCTGCTGCACCCTGGTCGGCGACGGCGCCTTCGCCGACATGATCAAGGCCGCCGGAGGCCGCCTGCCCGAGGGCCTCTTCGCGGATGCCCCGACCCGTCAGTTCTCGGTCGAGGGCATGCTCTCCGCCACCCCCGATTTCTATATCTCGCCACCGGCTGCAGCCATGTCGCGGATCGCGGCGGCATGGCGCCCGGGCCTGGGCCGCATGGCGCTCGGGCCGGGGGTCTCGGCCGCTATCTGGCGCACGGGGCGACGCCCCGGTGCCCGAAGCCGCGCGTGAGAGCCGCGCTCTGGCCGTCCGGCACATGGTCAACGACACGCCACCGCATCTGGCGCGGCCCGGGGCGCTTGCCCTCGCGCGGCATCCGCGGTTGACCGGCCAGCCCGATCCCGGGGCGATGCTCGACTTTTTCACCTCCCGTTCGGCCCTGCCGCACAGCGGCACCTTCTGGTCCGGTGCCCGCTGCCGAAGATCTGACGCGCCCCGGGATCCAGCCCCGCCAGGCGCCTGCGGCGACTTCATGCCGCGCGGGACAAGCGGCGGGCTGGCCCCGGCGCATCCGGCATGGCAAAGCTTCTGGACACAGGGGCAAGACGGGCGCAGGCGGGATGCGGATCTACGGGATCACCGGGCGGAAGAATTCGGGCAAGACCACATTGGTCGAGCGTCTGGTCGCGGAATTCGCCGCGCGCGGGCTCCGGGTCTCGACGATCAAGCACAGCCATCACGCCGCGGGCCTCGACCGCCCCGGCACCGACAGCGACCGCCACCGCGCGGCGGGCGCCATCGAGGTCGTGCTGGCCGCGCCCAACGGATGGGCGCTGATGGGCGGCGCCGAACCGGGGCTGGAGGCGCATCTGGCGCGGCTCGCCCCGGTGGATCTGGTGCTGGTCGAAGGGTTCAAGACCGCCCCCCATGCCAAGATCGAAACCATTCGGCGCGGCGCGGCCGAACCGCCCCTGGCGCCCGGGCTCGGCTCGATCCGGGCGCTGGCCTCGGACCACCCTTTCGACCTGCCTGATCTCTCCCGGCCCGGCCTGCCCCGCTTCGATCTCGACGACATCCCCGCCATCGCCGATTTCATCGCCGCCGAGACCGGGCTCATCCCCCCGCCGCCGCCGCGCGGGCCGGGCCGGGACGCCCCGGTCGAAGAGGTCCTCGCCCGGCTGCGCGCCCGGATCCGGCCGATCACCACCCGGCTGACCCTGCCGCTGGAGGAAGCCGCCGGTCACATCCTGGCCGAAGAGGCCCGGGCCGCGCGCAGCCACCCGCCCATGTCGAATTCGGCGCTGGACGGCTATGGCTACGCCTTCGCCACGCTCGACCCCGCGGCGGGTCCGGTGCCGCTGGCGCCCGGCCGCGCCGCCCCCGGCGTCCCCTATCCCGGCACCGTGCCCCCCGGCCACGCCCTTCGCATCCTGACCGGCGCCGCCCTTCCCGAAGGGGTCGACACCGTGATCGCGCAGGAACGCACCCGCATGGCGCATGGCGGGATCGAACTTGCCGATCCGCCCGCAAGGCCCGGCGCCAATATCCGCCCGGCGGCCGAGGATGTGCGGCGCGGCGCCCCGATCCTGGCGCCCGGGCAAAGGCTCGGCCCGGCCGAGATCGGCCTCGCCGCCGCCACCGGCCTCACCCACCTGGTGGTGCGGCCCCGGCTGCGGGTGGGCGTGCTGTCGACCGGCGCCGAGCTGGCGCTCGACCACGCGGCGCCCGGGGTGATCCCCGGGGCGATCCCCGACGCGAACCGCCCGATGCTGATCGCGGCCCTGACGCGGCTGGGGCATGCGGCGCTGGACCTGGGCATCCTCGACGACGACCGCGACGCGATCCGCGACGCGCTGGACCGGGCGGCCGGTCTGGCCGATGCGATCGTGACCTCCGGCGGCGCCTCGGGCGGGGACGAGGACCACGTCTCGGCCCTCCTGCGCGCCGAGGGCGAACTCTCAAGCTGGCGCGTGGCGATGAAACCCGGCCGCCCGCTGGCGCTGGCGCATTGGAAAGGCGTGCCGGTCTTCGGCCTGCCCGGCAATCCGGTGGCCGCGATGACCTGCGCCATGGTCTTCGCCGCCCCCGCCCTGGCCCTGCGCGCGGGCGCGGGCTGGCGCCCGCCGCGCGGCCACCCGGTCATCGCCGGTTTCTCCCGCGACAAACCCGCCGGACGGCGCGAATACCTGCGCGCGCGCCTGAACGAACATGGCCTCGCCGAAGTCTTCCCCTCCGAGGGCTCGGCGCGGATCTCCAGCCTCGCCTGGGCCGACGGCCTCATCGAACTCCCCGAGGATCTGCAACGGATCCGCCCCGGCGACCGCCTGCACTACATCCCCTGGAGCGGCTTCGGCCTCTGACCCCCAAGGCCCAGATCCCCAAGACCCAGCCGCCCCAAGGATCCGCCCCCTGCCTCATTCTTCTTTGCAAAAATATCCCGGGGGTGAGGCCCGGCACGGGCCGAGGGGGCAGCGCCCCCTCCCCGCCCCGACCAGATCCCGAAGGCCGATCCCTCAGGCCGCGCGCTCGCGCCGCGCCGCGGCGATCCAGTCCAGCACGCCCTCGACCTCGCCCGGAAGCTCGGCCGCATGGCCATCGGCAAAGGCCAGGAACCCCTCCAGGAAATGATCGACCATGCCGACCACCACCGGGATCCCCTGCGACAACGCCTCGGCCAGGCTGTCGGCAAAGCCATGGCCCTCGGCCTCCTGCTTGCCGAACTTGTTCAGAAACAGCACATCCGCCCCCTCGACCCGGCGGGCGACGACCACGGCGGCTTCCTCCAGCGCGGCGGTGTCGAGACGGCATCCCGTCGCGCCCTCGCCCCGGTCGATGCTGATGCGGACCACCGGCCCCCCGGGCAGCAGATGCAGGTCCATATCGGCCTTGCGCCTGCCCGGGCGGTGGCTGTTCACCTGCACCGCCCCGGCCAGCGCCAGCCCCTGCGCCTTCAGCCGCGCCGCGACCTCGGCCAGAAGCCGGTCGGTCTCGCCGTCGCCGGGCAGGCAGACATAGCCAAGATGCAAGGCGTCCCTCCGTCAGTGGTCGGCTAGGCGGTTCGGTGCAGGCGATATGTTTGCCAGCATAGAACGCAAGCGGCCCCGCAGGCAAGTCACCACCCGAAGGGACGGCGCCGGATGGAGGGCACCGCACAAGGGATAGACGGCGCCTTTCAGCCCCGCAGCACGATCGCGTCCCGGCCCGAGAAGCTGATCTCGGTCGAGGAGCCCACCGGCGGCGGCGGGGTATCGGCGCGGTTGAACGTATCCAGGTCGACCAGCCCGCCCCCGGCCCGCGCCCTGAGCCGGATCACCGAGCCAAGGAAATGCACCTCCTCGATCACGGCGGGCAGCACCACCTCGCGCCCCTCGGCGCGGCCAAGGCGCACCGCCTCGGGGCGCAGGGCCAGTGCGACCGGCCCGGTGGCGCCATGCGGCTCGGCCAGAACGACGGGGGTGCCGCCGACGCTGACCAGATTGCCGCCCTGCGCCACCGCCTCGAACGTGTTCAGGGTGCCGACGAAATTCGCCACGAACCGTGTGGCCGGGCGGTTGTAGATCTCATGCGGGGGGCCGACCTGCTCGGCCACGCCGCCGTTCATCACCACGATCCGGTCCGAGATCGACAGCGCCTCTTCCTGGTCGTGGGTGACGAAGATCGCGGTGATGCCCAGCTCGCGCTGGATGTCGCGTATCTCGTTGCGCAGGGACACCCGCACCTTGGCGTCCAGCGCCGACAGCGGCTCGTCGAGCAAGAGCACCCGCGGCCGCGGCGCCAGCGCGCGGGCCAGCGCCACCCGCTGCTGCTGGCCACCCGAAAGCTGGAACGGATAATTGCCCGCCTTGTCCGGCAGGCCGATCAGATCCAGCATCTCGGTCACCCGGGCCTCGCGCTCGGCCCGGCCCACGCCCGCGACCTTCAGCCCGAAGCCCACATTCTCGGCCACCGTCAGGTTGGGAAACAGCGCATAGGCCTGGAACATCATGCCCACGTTGCGCTTCGAGGTCCTGACCCGGGTCAGGTCCTGGCCGTCGATCACGATCTTGCCCGAGGTGGGGGTCTCGAACCCCGCCACCATGCGCAGGACCGTGGTCTTGCCGCAGCCCGAGGGCCCCAGAAGCGAGATGAACTCGCCCTGTTCGACCGGCAGGTTGAAATCCTTGACGACGCGGTTGTCGCCGAAGCTTTTTTCCAGATGCTCGATGTCGAGATATGCCATGAGACTAGCGCGCGGCCCTTGTGTGTTTCTGCAACCGGGTGACCAGTTGGATCAGGCCCATGCAGGCCCAGGTGATGGCGAAAGCGATGACGGCCAGCGCGGCGGGCTCATAGGCCTTGTTGACACCGACAAGCTGAAGATAGGGGCCGAAAGCGGGCCGGTTCAGCAGCGCCGCCATGGTGAATTCGCCCATGACGATGGCCAGGGTGACGAAGGCGCCCGACAGGACCGCGACCAGCACATTGGGCAGGATCAGCCGCCCGAAGATCGTCAGCCAGCCCGCGCCGAGCGATTGCGCCGCCTCGGTCAGGGTGGCGATGTCGATGGCGCGCATGCCGGTGTCCACCGCGCGGTAAAGATAGGGCAGCGCGAGGATGGTATAGCCGAACATCAGAAGGATGTTGGTGCCCAGGTCCGATCCGGTCAGCGGCAGCCAGCTTGAGGTGTTGTAAAGCCGGATATAGCCGAAGACCACGACGATGGCCGGGATCACCAGGGGCAGCATGGTGATGAATTCGATCACCGGTCGCAGCCTCGGCATCCGCAGCCGCACCCAATAGGCGGTCGGCACCACGATCAGGACGCCGAAGACGATGGTCAGCCCCGCCATCATCACCGAATAAAGGAAAGTGCGCCGAAACGCCGGATCGCCCAGGACCGAGACATAGGCGTCGAAGGAATAGACCCCGCGCCGCATCGAGAGCGAGAATTCCGCCATGCCCAAGAGCGGCAGCACGAAGATCATCGTGCCCAGCACGAAGGCGGTCCAGCTCCACCAGCGCAGCGAGGTCCAGCCCGCCGCCAGCGCCATCCCCCAGGCGAAGGCCAGCAGATGCGGCGGCGCCACGCCCGTCTCCAGCGCCCGGATCAAAAGGACCGGCAGCGCGAAGGCCAGCGTCGCCAACGCCACGATCGCCACCACCGCGCGCAGGGGCAGCCGGGCCGCGAATTGAAAGACGAAGCCAAGCGCCAGCGCCGCCAGCAGCTTGCCGCCGTCATGGCCAAGCCGCCCGCCCAGCGAAAGCGCCATCTCGACCACCGCATTCAGCCAGTCGAAGGCCCGCAGCAAGGGCCAGGCCAGGCTGGCCAGCGCGCCCTCGATCCCGGAAAGCTCCGCGCCGTTCATTTCTGCCACCTTTCCGAGCGCGCCCGCAGCCACAGGTAGATGCCGTTGGACAGGCCGGTGATCACGATCATGCCGAAGGCCAGCGCATAGCCCAGGCCCGGATCGCCCAGCACGTCGCCCCGGATCTGCGAGAACAGAAGGATCGGCGCGATGTTGAGCTGCGGCCCCGCCAGCGCGAAGGCCGTCGCCACCGCGCCGAAGGAATTGGCGAAAAGCAGCGCGAAAGTGCCCAGCAACGGCGGGGTCAGGATCGGCAGCGCGATCATGCGCCAGTATTGCAACCCCGATGCGCCCAGCATCTCGGCCGCCTCGCGCCATTCGCGCTTTAGCCCGTCAAGCGCCGGCACGATGATCAGGATCATCAGCGGCACCTGGAAGAACAGATAGGTCAGGATCAGCCCCTGCGAGGAGAACAGGTTAAACCCCCAGGCCCGCAGGTTGATCCCGAACTCCGACCGCAGCCAAAGCGTGATCAGCCCCGCCGGGCCCAGCGTCGCGATGAAGGCGAAGGCCAGCGGAACGCCCGCGAAATTCGACGCCACCCCCGAGAATGTCAGCAAAGGCGCGCGGATGCCCTTGGGCAGCGCGCCGAAGACCACCGCCGCCGCCATGGCAAAGCCGATCAGGCAACCGATCAGCGCCGACCAGAAGCTGACCCGGATCGAGACCCAATAGGCATTGCGGATCGTGGTCGTGTTCAGGCCAAGGATATTGGCGAAGGTGAAACTGCCGTCGGGGGCGCGAAAGGCGCCGACCACGATGTAAAGCGCGGGCAGGATCAGGAAGAAGAAGACGAACAAAAAGAACGGCGCCACGCCCAGCCAGTTCGACAGGCCCGGACGAAAAGCAAAGCGCGGTGCGGCCATGCGCGGATCATTCCTTGACGAAAGACGGAGACGAAAGACGGAAAGCGGGGACGGGACGAAAGGTCCGAAACGAAACAGCAGGCGCGCGCCCGGTCGGTCAGGCTATCGGGGGCGGGCCGAGACCGACCCGCCCCCGGGGCCTGCCGGATCAGTCGACGACCGAAGCGCCGACCACGCTGTCCCAGCCCGCCTTGACGGCGTCGGAATTGGCGTTCACCGCCTCGATCGCCGGGAAGACCGCGACCGCATAGCCTTCGGGCGGAGGCAGCTTGTCCAGAAGCTCTTGCGGCACCACGCCCCGCTCGACCAGATCGTTGAAGCGGATCGGGTGGCAGTAGCCCGCCAGCCAGCCGAGCTGGCCTTCGTCGCTGTAGAGATACTCTTGCCACAGCTTCGCGGCATTGGGCTGCGGCGCATAGGCCGAGATCGCCTGGACATAGACGCCCGCGAGCGAGACGTCCGAAGGCACGATCACCTCGACCGGCGGGTTGCCGTTCAGACCGTCGCGCCAGGACAGGCCGTTGTAGTCCCAGGCGATGACGATGGGCGTGGTGCCCTGGGCCAGCGTGCCCGCCTTGCCGATGACCGGCACGAAATTCCCGGCCTCGTTCAGCTCCTTGAAGAACTGGAGACCGGCTTCGGCGGCCTCGGCGCCCGGCTCGGCGCCGCGCGCCATTCCAGCGGCAAGAATGCCCAGGATGGCCTGGTTCGAGGCGCGCGGATCGCCCGCCAGCGCCACCTGACCGGCATATTCGGGCTTGAGCAGATCGGCGAAGGAGGTCGGCACATTGTCCACGAGGTCGGTGTTCACCACCAGCGACATCACGCCGTAGTAGTCGCCATACCAATGGCCGTCGGCATCCTTGGCGTCATCGGGGATCGTGTCCCAGGTCGAGACCTTGTAGGGCGCAAGCAGCCCCTCGGCCTGCGCGGCGGGGCCGAAGGCCAGGCCCACGTCGATCACGTCGGGGGCCTGCGGGCCCTTGTTGTCCTTGTTGGCGCGAATCGCCTCAAGCTCGTCGGCGGAACCCGCGTCGGGGTTCAGCTCGTTCACGCTGATCTCGGGATATTTCGCCTTGAAGCCCGCGATCACATCGCCATAGCCGCACCACGAATGCGGCAGCGCGATGGTGGTCAGCATGCCTTCGGCCTTGGCGGCGGCCTCAAGCTCGGCCAGCGTCTGAGCCGAAACCGCCGAGCCAAGCATCGCGATGATGCTTGCCGTCGCGGCCAGTCTGGTTCTGAAGTTCATGGGTCTCTCCCCTGTTGGTGATCATCTTCGGCCTGTCCGTGGCGCGCGGCCCCTCCTTTCCGCACGTCCATCGCAGTTGCGCGATTGTAACGGAAAGGTAACGGCGGGCGCCGGATCCATGCAAGAGCGTCTAGCGCCAGTTTGTGACAATTCTTTCACAACTCGCACAGCCTGAAAAAAATCGCACAGAACCGGGCAGAACCGGCCGGATTCGCCGCCCCCTCTTCGGCGCGGCGCTCGAATCGGTCCCGGCTCAGCCCGCCTCGGCGGCCTTGACCATGACCCAGAGCGCGGCATTGAGCGGCACCGCCAGCCCGAGCGCCTCGGCCCGGCGCAGCACCTCGCCGTTCAGATGGTCGATCTCGGTCTTTTTGCCGCGCATCAGATCCTGCGCGGTCGAGGAAAACTGCCCCGGCATGCCGGTGATGATTCCCTCGATAATGGGCCAGAAATCCTGGGGCAGATCGACGCCCGAGGCGCGGGCGACCGCCAGGCATTCCGCCATCACCCCGCGCAGGAAGGCCTCGGCCCCGGGCTGGGCCGCGATCACGCCATAGGGCTGGCGGGTCAGCGCCGAGGCGGCGTTGAACACGCAATTGACCGTGAACTTGGTCCAGAGCGCGGCCTGCGCCCGGTCCGAGACCTCGGCCCGGATCCCCGCGACGCCAAGCCGCAGCGCCGCCGCATCGGCCCCCGCGCCCGGCCCCAGGATCAATTCGCCCCGGCCCTTGTGGCGCACATGGCCCGGTCCGGCCATCTCGACCGCGACATAGACCACGGTGGGGATCACCTCGCGCCCCAGCACCTCGGAAAGCGCGGGCGCATTGCCGACGCCGTTCTGAAGGCTGAGCACCGCCGCCCCGGGCGCGAGATGCGGCGCGATCTGTCGGCCCGCCGCCTCGGTATCGCCGGATTTCACCGCAAACAGCACCAGATCGGCGCCCGCCACGCCCTCGGGCCCGGTGACCACCGAAAGCCCGGGCTTTCCCGCCGCCTCGGCCGCGGGGACCAGCCGCTTGTGCCCGCCGGTCTCAAGGAAAAGCCCGCCCTGGTCCCGGACCGCCGCCGCAAGCGCCGGGCGGCCGATCAGGGTGACCGCCTCGCCCGCCTCGGCCAGAAGCGCGCCGTAGTAGCAGCCGACCGCCCCCGCCCCCATCACCGCAATTCCCGCCATCGCCTGCCTCCGCTTCGCATCATCCGTCAAAGGGATAGACCGGGAGCGGGGCGGGTGACAATGCCGCACGCCGACCCCCGGCCTCAGCCGCCGTAGCCGGGCCGCGACGCCCAGCCCCAGGCATCGCCGATCATCTGCCGCAGGGTGGAGCGTTTGGGCGCCCAGCCCAGTTCCTCGATCGCCCGGGCCGAGCCAGAGACCAGCGCCACCGCATCGCCCGGGCGGCGCGGCCCCTCGACCACCGGCACCTCGCGGTTGGTGACGGCGCGCGAGGCCTCGATCACCTCGCGCACGGTAAAGCCTGTGCCGGTGCCAAGGTTGAAGACCCGGCTGCCGCGCCCGTCGAGCAGCCATTTCAGCCCCAGCACATGGGCGTCGACCAGATCCGAGACATGGACGTAATCGCGCAGGCAGGTGCCGTCGCGGGTCGGATAGTCCGAGCCGAAGACCGTCAGGGCCGGGCGCCTGCCCGCCACCGCATCCAGCATCAGCGGGATCAGATGGGTCTCGGGCACATGCTGTTCGCCCAGATCCCCTTCGGGATCGGCGCCCGCCACGTTGAAATAGCGAAAGATCACATGGTTCAGCCCGAAGGCCGCGCCGAAATCGGTGACGATGTTCTCAATGGCGCGCTTGGAGCCGCCATAGGCGTTGATCGGATATTGCGGCGTCTCCTCGGTCAGCACCACGCCGTCCTGGTCGCCATAGGTCGCACAGGTCGAGGAGAAGACGAAATCGCGGATCCCCGCCGCCACCGTGGCCTCGACCAGGTTCAGCGCGCCGTCGACATTGACCCGCCAGTATTTCCCCGGGTCCTTCATCGATTCGCCCACCAGCGAAAGCGCAGCGAAATGCATCACCGCCACCGGGCGGTATTGCGAAAGCGCGGCGTCGATGGCGGCGCGGTCCAGCAGGTCGCCCTTGACCAGCGGGCCGAATTTCACCGCCTCGCGCCAGCCGGTCGAGAGGTTGTCGAAGGCCACCGGCTCGAACCCCGCGCGCGCCAGCGCCTTGCAGGCATGCGAGCCGATATAGCCCGCGCCCCCCGTCACCAGAACCCGGTCCATTCCATGCTCTCCTGCGCATCATTGTCCCGCCAAAAGGACTAGCCGCGGCGGCGCGAAAAAACCAGTCCGCGAGACTGCCCTGCCGGGGCGCGGCGTGGGAATCCGGTTCCCCGGGGCGTGGTGATCGGCTAGAACTTGGCCATGCCGCCCGAAAAACACTCGCTGACCCTGCAAGGCCACCGCACCAGCGTCACGCTGGAACCGGCGTTCTGGCAGGCGTTCCGCGCGATCGCAGCCGAAAAGGCCGTGGCGCTGAACGCGCTGGCGGCCGAGATCGACGCCGCCCGCGCGCCCGAGGACGGGCTGGCCTCGGCGATACGGATCTATTGCCTGGCGCATTACCGCGACCGGGGCTGAGGCCGCGACGGCGGCTTTGCCTGTCCGCAGGGGCAGGTTCTGGGAGAAGCCTGCGGGTCCCCGGCGCGAAAGGCGCGAAGCCGCGCGGCCCCGCCTCAGCGCAACTGGCGCAGGCCCAGGAACAGGCTGCCCGCCAGCGCGGCGAAGGCCAGCGCGGCCAGGGGAAGCCCGATCCAGAAGGCAAGCGCCAGCGTCAGGCCCGCCGCGAGCAGCACGAAAGCCATCAGGCCGAGGAAATGCGTCAGCGGCATCGGGATCCTCCTCAAGGCCGTCCCCGCAGGAAGGCCGCGCGGGCTCGGGGCCGACACGAGGGGCACGCAGGCGCGCGGTCGCGGGTCGGACATATCCGCAATCTGGGGCCTCGGGCGGGCCAACTCAAGCCCCCCGCGCCAAAACCGTCGCCGATGCCGCCCACCGGGGCGGAGGCCACAGCCGACACTTGGCAAGTGTTCCCACTATGTTCTAGACTGGGTGCATGGAATCGCCCCCTACCTTCACCCGCCCCCCCGCCCCCGGCCTGATGCCCGGAGAGCGGATCCGCGCCCGCGCCGCCGGATCGAACCTGGCCGGGCGCTACGAGGCCAATCTGCGCGAGGCGGTGGACGACGGATGGGAGATCGCGCATGAGGAATCGCTTCTGCGCACCGAAACGCGGGAAGAGCGCGCGCGCTCGGCCCTCAGCTACAACCGCTCGCCCGACCTGCCCTTTGATCGCTCGGTGAACCCCTACCGAGGCTGCGAACACGGCTGCATCTACTGTTTCGCACGGCCCAGCCACGCCTGGCTGAACCTCTCGCCCGGGCTGGATTTCGAAACCCGGCTGGTGGCACGGCCCGGCCTTGGCGCGGTGCTGGACCGCGAGTTCCGCGCCCGCGCCTATCGCGTGGCGCCGGTGGCGCTTGGCACCAACACCGATCCCTACCAGCCGATCGAGGCGAAATGGCGGGTGATGCGCGAGGTGGTCGAGGTGGTCTCGGCCTTCAACCATCCGCTGGCCATCGTGACCAAGGCCACGCTGATCGAGCGCGACATCGACCTCTTGTCGGACATGGCGGCGCGCGGGCTGTTGCGGGTGGGCCTCTCGGTCACCACGCTGGATGCGGGCCTGTCGCGGCGGATGGAGCCGCGCGCCCCCGCCCCCGCCCGCCGCCTGCAGGTGATCGAGCGGCTGGCCCGGGCCGGTATCCCGGTGCGGGTCATGGTCTCGCCGGTGATCCCCGGCCTGACCGACCACGAGATCGAGGCGATCCTGACCGCCGCGCGCGATGCGGGCGCATCGGCGGCAAGCTGGATCATGCTGCGCCTGCCGCAAGAGGTGGCGCCGCTGTTCCGCGAATGGCTGGAACAGGCCGAGCCGGGACGGGCCGCCAAGATCATGGGACGGGTGCGCGACACCCATGGCGGGCGGGATTACGACCCCGCCTGGGGCAAGAGGATGCGGGGCGAGGGCGTGTGGTCGCGGCTGATCGCCCAGAGATTCGAAAAGGCGGTGGCGCGGCTGGGGCTGGACCAACCCATGCCGCCGCTGCGTTGCGACCTTTTCGCCCCGCCCTTCGCGCGCGGCGACCAGTTGGGCCTGTTCTAGCCATATGCTTCCACCCGCACCCGGGGGGGAGCCCCTTCCCCGGACCGCGCGGCGCCTCAGCTCCGCCTGCCGCGCCGCTCGCGCCGCGGGGCGCCGTCGGGATCGTCGCCGGTCCCGTCCGAGGCCGAGGAAAACGGGCCGAGCCGCGCCACGATCTCTTCCAGCGTCGGGCGCGGGCCCGGCGCGCGGGTTTCCAGCGCCGCCCGCATCGCGCGCAGATGCGCGGGCATGGTGCCGCAGCAGCCGCCGATGATCCGCGCCCCGGCATCGCGGGCCAGGACGGCATATTCCGCCATCAGTTCCGGCGTGCCGTCATAATGGATATGGCCGTCGTGATATTTCGGGATCCCGGCATTGCCCTTGGCGATGATCGGCCGCCCGGTGCCGGTTGCGGCGAAGCCCAGCACCGTGCGCAGCAGGTCCGAGGCCCCCACCCCGCAATTCGCCCCGAAGGCCAGCGGCGGATCGGGCAGTTTCTCCACAAGGCCCGCCAGCGCGGCGCTGGTCACCCCCATCATGGTGCGCCCGGCGGTCTCGAAGCTCATGGTGCCGACCCAGCCCATGCCCGAAAGCGCCGCCGCCTCGGCCGCCGCGCGATATTCCTCGGGCGCCGAGATGGTCTCGACCCACAACAGATCCGCCCCGCCCTCCTTCAGCGCCTCGGCCTGTTCGTGGAAGATCTCGACCGCGAGCGCATGGGTCAGGCGGCCCATCGGCTCGAAGATCTCGCCGGTGGGGCCGACCGATCCCGCCACCACGACCGCGCGCCCGGCGGCATCGGCGATCTCGCGGCCAAGCGCGGCGCCGGTCCGGTTCAGCTCGCGCACCCGCTGCTGGCCGCCGAACAGCCTCAGCCGGGCGGAATTGCCGCCGAAGGTATTGGTCAGGAAAATGTCCGACCCGGCCTCGACCGCATCGCGGTAGAGGCGGCGGATGTCGTCGGGCCGCTCGGCGTTCCAGAACTCGGGCGCCTCGCCCGCGGCAAGGCCCATGTTGAAAAGATTGGTGCCGGTGGCGCCATCCGCCATCAGCCAGTCGCGGCTTTCCAGAAGGCGCGCCAGGGCATCGCCGCCCGCCTTCCGCTGTCCTGCGCCGTCGCGCCCCATGGATCCGACCTCTCTCACCGAAACCGGCACCGACCCCGATCAGGGGGCCATGCCGCTGCGGGGTCCCCGCGCGCGCCCCGAAACCATGGGGCGCAGGCGACGGCAACAGGCGCCCGACCGGGCCGCAAGGATCCGGCGGCCGTCCGCTCAGATCTCGCCCGGAATTCAGATCTCGCTATCAGATCTCGCTCAGAAGCTGGGCCTTGGCGACCGGCAGCAGCGCGGCAAGCTGGGCGCGCACCTCGTCGGCCGAGGCCTTGCCCGCCAGATCCCCCGCGACCTTGCGCACGACATCCTCGGTCCCCGCCTCTTCGAAATCCGAGGCGACGACTTCCATCGCATAGGCTTCGGCCGCCTCGCCGGTCTTGCCGAGCAGCTCCGCCGCCCAGAGGCCGAGCAACTTGTTGCGCCGCGCCTCGGCCCGGAACTGCATGTCGTTGTCATGGGCGAATTTGGCTTCGAAGGCGTTTTCGCGGTCGTCAAAGGTGGTCATGGCCCGCTCCGGCTGCAAGAGATCCTGTGCGTTCATATGCCCATCGAAGGCCGAGGCCGCAAGACCAAAGCCGCCCGGACCGACGGCGGCGAGACCCCTGCCCTCAGGCTCCGCGACGGCCTTGCGGGCCCATGCCCTTACGCTCCGCGCCCGCCTTGCGGGCCCCATGCCCTTACGCTCCGCGCCCGCCTTGCGGGCCCCATGCCCTTACGTTCTGCGCCCGCCTTGCGGGCCCATGCCCTTACGCTCCGCGCCCGCCTTGCGGGCCCCATGCCCTTACGTTCTGCGCCCGCCTTGCGGGCGCGGGCCCCTTGCCTTATAGGCCATGGTCAAAGAGGGGGCGGCAGGGCTGCCCCTTTCGGCATTTCCCGCAGAGGCAGGCATGGCACGACGCAAGAAGGTCTATGAAGGCAAGGCGAAGATCCTCTACGAAGGCCCCGAACCCGGCACCCTGATCCAGTATTTCAAGGATGAGACCGACGGCAATCCCGCCAATGTCGCCCAGTTCTCGGCGGCGACCGAAGGCAAGGGCGTGCTGAACAACCGGCTGTCGGAATTCTTCATGACCGGGCTGAACAATATCGGCGTGCCGACGCATTTCATGCGCCGCCTGAACATGCGCGAGCAACTGGTGCGCATGGTCGAGATCGTCCCGCTGGAAGTGGTGGTGCGCAACTTCGCCGCAGGCGAGCTGAGCCGACGCCTCGGCATCCCCGAAGGCACCCCCCTGCCGCGCCCGATCGTCGAATATTACTTCAAGGACGACAATCTCGACAGCCCGCTGGTCTCGGAAGAGCATATCATCGCCTTCAACTGGGCCAACCAGCAGGACCTGGACGACATCATCGCCCTGGCGCTGCGGGTGAACGACTTCCTGTCGGGCATCATGCTGGGCATCGGCGTGCGGCTGATGGATTTCCGCATCGAGATCGGCCGGATCTGGGAGGGCGATTTCATGCGCCTGATCCTCGCCGATGAGATCAGCCCCGATTCGATGCTGCTGTGGGACCTGCGCCAGCCCGAGCGCGCCGATGGCCAGACGCCCGAACCCGCGCCCCTGGCCGATGTCTATACCGAGTTGGCCCGCCGCCTGGGCGTGCTGCCGTCGAATGTGACCCATCCGGCGAAATCCTCGGCGATCAACTAGGCCTGCCGCCCCTTGCCCCGTTCCGGCGGGGGCGCTATTGCCTCCGCCATCCCAGAGCCACCGGAGCCCGACCATGAAAGCCCGCGTCACCGTCATGCTGAAATCCGGCGTTCTCGATCCGCAGGGCGAGGCGATCCGCCATGCGCTCGGCGCGCTCGGCTTCACCGGGGTCGAGGGGGTGCGCCAGGGCAAGGTGATCGAGCTGGAACTGGGCACGACCGACCGCGCCAGCGCCGAGACCGAGGTCAAGGCGATGTGCGAGAAGCTGCTCGCCAATACCGTGATCGAAAGCTACCGCGTCGAGATCGCCTGAGCCGGGCGGAAGGCCGGGGATCGCAAGCCGGGCCTCGGGACCGGGGCTCGCATCGGCTCGCGTGGTCACCAGCGAGGCTGGAACCGGGAGACTGGAACCGGGAGGCCGACACTGCGGATCGGCACGGATTCAGCCCGCCGCGCCGCCCGGACGCGGCACCACCCTCAGCCGGATGCCGTCCCGCGCCCTGACCGTCAGATGCGCGACCGGCACCGGATCCTGGCCCGCGATCCGCTCGAACCGGAACCGGCGCGCCAGCATGGCAAGCAGCAAGACCCCCTCGACCATCGCGAATCCGGCGCCGGTGCAGACCCTCGGCCCCGCAGAGAAGGGCATGAACGCCGCCCGGGCCGAGGCCTTGCCCGCCTCGCTCTGCCAGCGGTGGGGGCAAAAGGCATCAGGCGCCTGCCACAGCCGCTCATGCCGGTGCAGGTGCCAGGGCGAGAGCACCACCTGCGCGCCGGGGGCGACCTTTCGGCCCCGCAGGGTCTCGGGGCGCTGACTCTCGCGCACCATCATCGGCACCGGCGGATAAAGCCGCAGCGCCTCGCGGAAGACGTCGCGGGTGAACCTCAGTCGGCCCACCGCGCCGAAATCGGGATCGGGACCAAGGGTTTCCGCCTCGGCGGCGACCCGCTCCTGCGTATCGGGGTCGAGCGCGAGCAGATAGAGCGACCAGGCCAGCGCCGAGGCGCTGGTCTCATGCCCGGCCAGAAAGAAGATCGCCACCTGGTCGACCATCTCTTCGGGCGCGAACCGCGCGCCGGTCACCGGATCGGCGGTGGTCATGATCTTGGTCGCCAGATCGTCGGGCGCCGTGCCCGCGCGGATCTGGGCAGCGCGGTCCTCGGTCAATCGGGTGATCAGCCCGCGGATCACCCTGGCCGAGGCCCGGGTGCCACGGCGGTAGAAGCGCGGAAACCAGCGCGGCAGCGGCAGGAAGGCCGCAAGGTTCAGGATCGGCTGGCTGCGCTGATAGGTGCGGAATTCGTGGAACACCCGCCCCGCGACCTCATGCTCGATCGGGATCGAAAAGAGCGTGCGGAAGATCACGTCCGCCGCAGCATGGCTCATCTGTTCCTCGACCTCGACCTCGCCCTCGGGCATCCGGGCCAAGGCGGCGCGCGCCGCCGCGACCATGGCGGGGAAGGTGTCCTTCAGCCGTCCGCCCTCGAAGGCGGGGTCGATGATGCGGCGCTGGCGCTTCCAGGTCTCGCCATTGGTGGTGAAGACCGAATTGCCCAGAAGCGGGTCGAGCCCGGCCCGGATCCGGTCGGATTTGGGGAAATCCCCGGGCCGCTCCTTCAGCACAAGGTCGATCAGCGCCGGGTCGTTGCACAGATAGCTGCGGAAGAAGGGGGTGCGGAATTCCGCCATCCAGGCGCGGTAGAGCCGGGCGGGCTGGGCCGAAAGGATGTCGCGCCGGAACAGCCGCAGATAGGTCATGAGCGACACCCGCTCGGGTCGCGGCAGGGGCTTGGGCGGCTCGGGCGGCGGCTCGGGCAGCGGCGGGGCGCCATCGTGGAACGGGCATTTCGCGGGATCTTTCATGCCACGCTTCTATGACGATTGACCGCGCGTTCAATGCGGCTTTTCGACGGGGCCCGGGCGCCGAACCTTTGCGCCAGCGTCAGGGGGCCGGCGGTGACGCGGAAATAATCATATTCACCCATCGCCCCGGTCAGCGCGTCAAAGGCGCAAAGATACTGGAAATGCAGCCGGAACCAGCGCCGACGCAGCTTTCGCCACCTCTGCGCCGAAAGCGTGCGGGTGAAGGCGGCCGAGACGACCAGCGGCCATTTCTTGTCCTCGGGCGCCACGCCCGAGACCGCCACCGGATCGCAAAGCGCGAAGGCGCAACCGTCGCCGGGCGCGGTCACGTCGAGCCAGAAGACCTCGTCCCGCGCGCTCAGATAGCGCAGGTCGGCGCGCAGCCGCCGCGCCTCGGGCAGGAACGAGACCATGGGGACCACCTGCCCCAGCGTCAGGAAGGACAAGGCCGGGCGATCCGGCGGCGCGGCGCTTCCGTCACGCGTCCCGTGCCCGGCGCGGATCAGGTCGGCAAGAATCGAGATCCCCAGATGCGCGCCCGAGGAATGGCCCACCACCAGCAGCTCGTCCAGTTCCGGATCGGCAAGCGCCGCCTCGATCCTTTTGCAGAATTCGAACATCCGGGCTTCGAGCTCTGGCGGATTCGCACCTTTCGACTGCGCGGAATAGGCATAATCATGCATCAGATACCAGGCGAAGACCTTGTTGTCATGCGCCCGGAACCAGCGCAGCCCCAGGCCGGTCACAAGGGCGAAGACGAGAGTCCCCAGGCTCCAGTGGCTCCATCCCGCGACCAGGCGTCCAAGCAGCCAGCCCAGGCCCGCGCAAAGCGCCAGTTGCGCGATCAGGAAGACGATCGGGTAGAGCGCCGCGATCATCGGCCCCTTCCTCAGCCGCATCAGGCGAAACAGCGCGCCCGAGCCGATATAGGCCCAGGCGGTGCGCAGGAGTTGCAGATAGGTCGCCGGGATGGTCTCGGACATCGAGCCCCTGACGATGTCGGACCAGACCAGCACCTCGACATCGGCCTCGGCCCGCGCGCCCTCGATCAGGCCGGTGACATGCCAGCCATAGGGGCCCTTGGTGGTCTTCGGGCGCAACGTCAGCCCATATCCCGAAAGCGCGGCCTGTTCGGCGCCCTCGCGCCGGTAAAGCTCGCGGTAGCGGCGGGGGTGGAACGGATCGTAGCCGGGAATGTAGAAGACCCGGCGCCGGAACGCCGGTTCCGCCGCCTTCGCCGCCCGCCTCTCGGATGCCTCGTCCATCTGCGCCCCTCCGGGGGCCAGACTGGCACAGAATTCCGGCGGAAATAAGGGGATAGCTGCGCAGGATCAGTCCCGGGCTCAGCCCGGCAGGGGCAGGCCGAGCGCGGTGAAGATCTCCAGCAGCCACCAACTGAAATCGGTGAAGGCGCCGGTGACCATCATCACGCCGACGATCAGCAAAAGCCCGCCCATGGCGCGCTCGATCCATTTCATATGGCGCTTGAGGCGGTTCATCAGCCCCATGGCGCGCTCGATGAACAGGGCGGCGGCCAGGAACGGCAGGCCGAGGCCAAGCGCATAGATCCCCAAGAGCAGCGTGCCCTTCTGCACCGAATCGGTCTGCGCGGCCAGAGACAGGATGGTGCCGAGTTGCGGGCCGATGCAGGGCGTCCAGCCCGCCGCGAAGGCCAGCCCCAGGACGAAGGCCCCGAAGGCCGATCCGCCCTGGTCGCCCGCATCGACCCTTGCCTCGCGGTTCAGCATCGGGATCGTGATCAGCCCCAGGAAATGCAGGCCGAAGACGATGATCACCCCGCCCGCGATCCGGGCGAACAGCAACTGGTTCGACAGGAAGAAGGCCCCGAAGGCCGAGGCGGTGAAGCCCAGCAGCAGGAAGATCGTCGAAAGTCCCAGGACGAAGAACAGCGCGGGCAGCAGGATGCGGCGGCGCGCCGCCCCCGGGCCCTTCATATCGCCGACCGAGATCCCGCCCATATAGGCCAGATAGGGCGGCACCACCGGCAGGACGCAGGGCGACAGGAACGACAGCACCCCCGCGACAAGCGCGACAAGGGCGGCAGGGCCGAGGCTGGCTTCGAAGAGGTCGATCCCGAACATGGCCCTCCTTAGCGCGGCGCCGGGGCGGCGTCACCGGGCGCGCGCTCACTTTCGCGGGATTTTCCTGTCGCATTCCGTCGCAGGGCGGTATCACGGGGGCCATGGCGGACAGGGACGACATATCCGGGGATCGAGACGGGGGCGGCGGCCCCCTGCCCACACCCGACGGCATCAGCGATTGCGAGGGGTTGCTTTGCCCGCTGCCGGTGCTGCGGGCGAGAAAGCGCCTGATCGCGATGCGGCCGGGCGAGGTGCTGTGCATCCGCGCGACGGATGCCATGGCGGCGGTGGATCTTCCGCATTTCTGCGCCCAGACCGGCCATGAATATCTGGGCCGCCGCGCCGAAGGGGCGGTCATGCTGCATTTCATCCGCGCCGCGCGGGCCTGACCAACCAAGCGCCGGAACGTCGCGGAGCGACCGGATGTCATTCGCGTCGTCCTCGTCCTCGCCCTTGCCCACGCCTGAGCCTGAGCCCGAGAGGGCCCGGGCCAAGACAACGCGGCCCCCCCCAATCCACCCGCCCGAAATGGAACGGGGCGCGCGGGAGGGTTCCCGCACGCCCCGTCCAAGGCTTTCGCGCGTCGGGCGCGGGTTCAGCGGCCCAAGGACCACCAGCCCGAGCGGCGCGGCTTGCCCGGCGCCGCCTCATCCGCGGCGGCAGGCCCGGGCGCCGGGGCGATGGCGAGATCGCCTTGCGGCTCCACCGCGGCCTCGGCCGCCGGATCGGGCTGGACACTGTCCACCGCCGCCGGGCCGGGATCGGGCTGAAGGGCGGGCAGAACCGGCGCCTCGGCCACGGGCGCCTCGGCGACGCGGGTTTCAGAGGCGGGCGCCGCCGTTGCCACCGTCTCGGCGGGATCCGCCACAGCTTCCGCCGCCTTCTTCCCGCGCGGCTTGGCGGCCGATTTGGCAGGTGCCTTGGCCGAAGAGGCCCGGCTGCGGCGCGGCTTGGCCGCAGGCTCTGCCGCCTCGGCGGTTCCCGGCGGCATCGCGGCCTCGGCCTCGGCCTCGGCCGGGGCCGGTTTCGCCACAGGCTGGACCGCGGGCTCGACCACAGGCGCGGCCGCCACCGCCTCGGACGCCTTGGAGACGCGCGGCTTGCGGGTCCGCTTGGGCTTGGCGGGCGCCTCGACGACAGGCTCGGCCGGGGCTTGCGCAACCGGCGCGGCCTCGACCGCCTCGGGGGCGGTTTCGGGCGCATCCGCCCCGGCCGGAACCTCCGCCGCGGCTTCGAGCGCGGCATCCTCCGTCACCGCCTCGGCGGCATCCTCCGCCCCGTCCTCGGCACCCTCGACCTGACCGTCGCGGCCATTGCCACGGCGGCGGCGGCGGCGGCGGCGCTTCTTCCTGCCGTCTCCGCCCTCGGCCTCGGCGCCGTTTTCCTCCTCGGCCCGGCCGGATTTCGCGGCGGCGGACTCCGCCACCTCTTCTTCCTCTTCCTCGAAGACCTCGTCCACGAGATCCTCTTCCTCGACCGCCGCGCCCATCAGCCCGGCATGGCCCGAGATCACCTGCACGGGCTCGGGCACGCTGCGGGTCGCGGTCTTGAACTTCTCAAGCAGGTAGTCGGGCGAGATCAGCGCGGGATCCGCCTCCATCCGCACCGCCATGCCGTAGCGCGCCTCGATCAGGGCGATATGTTCGCGCTTGTGGTTGAAGAGATAGTTGACGATGCCGACCGGCGCCTTCAGCAGCACCTCTTTCGAGCGGTTGCGCGTGCCCTCTTCCTCCAGCGCGCGCAGGATGGTCAGCGCCATGCTGTCGTCCGAGCGGATCAGCCCGGTGCCGTGGCAATGCGCGCAGGGCTGGGTGGTGGATTCCAGCATGCCCGGCCGCAGCCGCTGGCGCGACATCTCCATCAGGCCGAAGCCCGAGATGCGACCGATCTGGATCCGGGCGCGGTCGGTCTTGAGCTTGTCCTTGAGGCGCTTTTCGACGGCGATGTTGTTCTTGCGCTCTTCCATGTCGATGAAATCGATCACGATCAGACCGGCAAGGTCGCGCAGGCGAAGCTGGCGGGCCACCTCGTCGGCGGCTTCGAGGTTGGTCTTGAGCGCGGTGTCCTCGATCGAGCCCTCCTTGGTGGCGCGGCCCGAGTTCACGTCGATCGCGACCAGCGCCTCGGTCACGCCGATGACGATATAGCCGCCGGATTTGAGCTGCACGACCGGGTTGAACATGCCGCCCAGATAGCTTTCCACCTGATGGCGGGCGAACAGCGGCATGGCGTCGGCGTAAAGCTTCACCTGCCTTGCGTGGCTAGGCATGATCATGCGCATGAAGTCGCGCGCGGTGCGGTAGCCCGCCTCGCCCTCGACCAGCACCTCGTCGATCTCGCGCGAGTAAAGGTCGCGGATCGAGCGTTTGATCAGGTCGCCCTCTTCATAGATCGCGGCGGGGGCGATGGATTTCAGTGTCAGGTCGCGGACCTGTTCCCACAGCCGCATGAGATATTCGTAATCGCGCTTGATCTCGGGCTTGGTGCGCTTGGCGCCGGCGGTGCGGATGATCAGGCCCGCGCCTTCCGGCACCTCCAGCTCGCCCGCGATTTCCTTGAGCTTCTTGCGGTCGGCGGCCTGGGTGATCTTGCGCGAGATGCCGCCGCCGCGCGCGGTGTTCGGCATCAGGACGCAGTAGCGCCCGGCAAGGCTGAGATAGGTGGTCAGCGCCGCGCCCTTGTTGCCGCGCTCTTCCTTGACGACCTGGACCAGCATGATCTGCCGGACCTTGATCACCTCCTGGATCTTGTATTTGCGCGCCCGCACCCGTTTGGGGGCCGAGATTTCCTCGGCCATGTCCTCTTCGGCGATGGATTCGATGCCGTCGTCGGCATCGGCATGGGCCTCGTCACCCGAAATCTCGTCGCCCGAGGTCTCGGCGCCGTCGTCTTCGCGGGCGTCTTCGGATGCGCCCTCGACGGCGGTCGCCTCGTCATCCGGCTGCGCCACCGAAGGCGTCTCTGCGGCGCCCTCGGCCTCATAGGCCTCGATCCCGCCATCTTGCCCGCCATCGTCAAGGTCGATCACCGCCATGCCCTCGGGCAGTTCGCCCTCGGCTGCCGGTGCGCTGACCACCGCATCGCCGCGCGCCGCCTCGGCCCGCGCCGGGGTGCGGCCCGAGGGCTTCTTGCGGCGGTGGCGGCGGTTTTCCTCTTCCTCCTCCGCGCGGGCGAGCGCGCGCTCCTCCTCGATCAGCGCCTTACGGTCGGCGACCGGGATCTGGTAGTAATCGGGATGGATTTCCGCGAAGGCGAGGAACCCGTGCCGGTTGCCGCCGTAATCCACGAAAGCCGCCTGGAGCGAGGGTTCGACCCGCGTCACCTTGGCGAGGTAGATGTTCCCCGCCAATTGCCGCTTGTTCAGTGTTTCGAAGTCGAATTCCTCGACCTTGTTTCCGTCCACCACCACGACGCGGGTTTCCTCCGCATGGGTGGCGTCGATGAGCATCTTCTTTGCCATATTGTTCCATCGCGCCCCGAAGGCGAAACGCCCCCGGCCAGCCGCCAGGGCGGACCGGAGGAGAAATTCGAGATTTCGGGGCGACTTGTCTGGGCGCGGGCGCGAAGCAAGGCATGGCCGGGACCGCCCCGCGGGCGGGTCCCTGTTCCTGCTGCAATGCTCACGCACCTCATCGCGGTTCACGTCAAGGGGGCGCGCGGCCCCCCGCCTTTGTTGACCCTGGCGCCCGGGCCTTGCGGCGGGCGTTGCGGCAATGTTCACGATCTTGCGACCGATCCGGCTCCCCCGCGTTTCGCGACGCGGATCCGGGCGCCCGTCTGATCGGGCTCCCGTCAGTCCGAAGGGGAGAGAATTCACCAAACGCCCCATGCGGGGACGTCTTATGCCGACCCTAAGGCCAAAGCCGGGCCGAGGGCAACGGGAAATTCACATGGCCGTCATGGTTGGTTTGTTGTGGGGGGTGGGGGGGGGCGCTGCCCCCTCGGCGCCTTTGGCGCCTCACCCCCGGGATATTTTTTGCAAAGAAGAATGGGGGAGAGGCGGGTTCTTTGCTGTGGTGGTGTTCGGTGGGGTTGGGCCGGGGGGCTGATCTGGGAGATGGTTCCGCGGGTCGGTCTTCGGGCGGGCGCGGGCCATTCGCGGGCCCGCGGCCGAAAAAGAGGGGGGGTCAGACGTAGTCCGAGCGCTGGAGGGCATATTTCGCCATCTTTTCGTTCAAGGTGCGACGCGGCAGGCAGAGTTCCTCCATCACCGCGACGATCGAGCCCTTGTGGCGGCGCATGGTATTGTCGATCAGCATGCGCTCGAAAGCCTCGACATATTCCTTCAGCGGCTTGCCTTCGGTGGTCATCGCCGGGCCGGTGGCCTCGTTGTCGGCCATCAGCAGGGAGGCGATCGAGCCCGAGCCGCGCCGGTTCTGCAGCACCGCGCGTTCGGCGATATTGACCAATTGGCGCACATTGCCGGGCCAGGGCGCCTGGAGGAGCTGCGCGGCCTCTTGCGCGGTGACCTGGGGCGCCTCGCAGCCGTATTCCTCGGAGAAGCCCTCGGAGAGCCGGGTGAAGAGCTGCAGGATATCCTCGCCGCGCGCGCGCAACGGCGGCAGCACGATGGTCATCGCCCCCAGCCGGTAGAAGAGATCGGGGCGCAGCGCCTGTTCCAGCGTCACATCCGGGGCATGCTGGTTGCGGATGGCGATGATGCGGGTTTCCGGCGGCATACCCTGGTCGTTGATGAAGGTCAGGAGCCGCGCCTGCAGGCCCTGGCTGAGCGCCTCGATGTCTTCGAGGCAGAGCGTGCCGCCGCGCGCCTCCTCTACCAGGGGGATCGCGCCGTCCTCGCCGGGGCCGAAGAGCCGGGCGGCGAGCTGGTCCTCGGACCAGGCGGCGCAGGAGATGGTGACGAATTTCTTCGCGGCCCTGGGCCCCACCGCATGCAGCGCATGGGCGACCAGGGTCTTGCCGGTGCCGGTCTCGCCGTCGATCAGCACATGGCTGTCGGCCTGGCCGAGATCGAGGATATCCTCGCGCAGCCGCTCCATCGCGGGGCTGGAGCCGACGAGCTTCTTCATGATCGTGGTGCCGTCCGACAGCTCGCGCCGCAGCGCGCGGTTGTCCAGCGTCATCCGCCGCGCCTGGCTGGCCTTTTTCGCCAGTTCGGTCATCCGGTCGGGATTGAAGGGTTTTTCGAGAAAGTCGAAGGCACCCACCCGCATCGCCTCGACCGCCATCGGCACATCGCCATGGCCGGTGATCATGATCACCGGCAGGCCGGAATCCTGGCTCATCAGCCGCTTGAGGAAGGCCATGCCATCCATCCCCGGCATGCGGATGTCGGACACCACCACGCCCGAGAATTCCGGCCCGATCGCCTTGAGCGCATCCTCGGCCGAGGGGTAGGTCTCGGTGTCGAAACCCGACAGCGCCAGCCACTGGCTGATCGAGGCCCGCATATCGGCCTCGTCGTCCACGATCGCCACTTTCATCGCCCGTGCCATGCCTGCTACTCCGCTGCTGCCTGCTCTTTACCAAGGATCGGAAGCTGCATCTCGAAGACCGCGCCTCCGCCCTCACCATTGCGGGCCGTGAGCCTGCCGCCCAGATCGGTGACGATGCCCGAGGAGATCGCAAGGCCCAGGCCCACGCCCTCGCCGGGTTTCTTCGTCGTATAGAATGGCTCGAAAAGGTTATCGAGATCGGTGATCCCGTGGCCGTTGTCGCGCACCGTCAGGGTCGCGGTCTCGCCCGCCGACAGCAGAAGGTCGATCCGGGGGGCGCGCACATCCTTGATCGCATCCAGCGCGTTGCGCAGAAGGTTGATGATCACCTGCTCCAGCCGGATGCGATCGGCCATGACCATGACCTGCTGGCGGGGCATGCCCCGGGTGATCTTGACCACGCGGCTCTTGAGCTGCGGCTCCATCATCGCCAGCGCCGAGGAGACGCAAAGCCGCAGGTCGACCGGCTCGAAGGCCTCGCCGCCCTTGCGGGCATAGGATTTCAACTGCCGGGTGATGGCGCCCATCCGCTCGATCAGGTCGTCGATGCGCTGGAACGAAGAGAGCGCCTCTTCCGGGCGACGGCGCTGCAGCAGAAGCCGCGCGCCCGCCAGATAGGTCTTCATCGCCGCAAGGGGCTGGTTCAGCTCATGGCTGACGGCGGCCGACATCTCGCCCAGGACCGCGAGCTTCGAGCTTTGCTCCAGCGTCTGTTCGGCGACCTGGAGATTGGCCTCGACCTTCTCGCGCTCGGCGATCTCGCGTTGCAGGCGGGCGTTGAGCTGGCGCAGGTCGGCCGATTCGCGTTGCAGGCTGATCGAGCGCGACCAGGCCCGGCGCGACAGGAAATAGAAGCTGATCGACATCAGGATGGCGAAGGCCATGATTTCCAGGGCGAGGATGCCGTTCACCTTCTCGCGCACCTGGGCATGGTCGGTGAAGGTGACGATGCGCCAGCCGCGAAAGGGGATGCGGGCCTCGGTCCGCATCATCGGCTCGCCGTTCACAACCGCATCGGGCCGGGCGCGCACCCAGTCGGTCATCGCCTGGAAGGCGCGCGCAAGCCCCGAGGCGGGCGGCGCCACCGCCAGCGCGTCCGCCAGCGCGCGGCCGCGCCAGCTCGACACCGTGGTCAGGATCACCGTGCCCTCGCTGTTGGTCACGACGACGGCGTCCTGCAACCCCGACCAGGCGCGCTCGTATTTCAGAAGGTCGACCGACACCACGATCACGCCCCGCACCTTGCCGTCGGCGCGCAAGGCCCGCGAATAGGTGAAGTCGTAGCCGCCCGCCTCTCGCGGGGCCGAAGTGAAGATGGTTTCGTTCGTGCGCTGCGCATCGACGAAATAAGGCTCGGAGCGGTAGGAGGTTCCCAGAATATTGCGATTCGTCGCGCCGACCACCCGCCCGTCGGCATCCAGCAGCCGGATCGAGGCCACGCCGATCTCGGATTGCAGCGCGATCAGCTTGGCCGAGGTGCGCGAGAAATTGCCGTCGCGCAGCGCGGTGATCAGGTCGGGGTCGCGCGTCAGAAGCAGCGGCACGACCGAGGTGCGCTGCAACTCGGACACCAGATTGCCCGAATACAGTGCCAGCCGCACGTCCGAGCGGTTGCGGGTGCTTTCCTCGAACCGTTCGGTCAGCCAGCGGTTCGAGATCAGCACCACCGCCACCGCCAGCACCAGAAGCAGCCCGACCGAAAGCCGCACGCGCCACGACACGCGTTCGGCCAGGCCGGGCGCGGTCTCGGTGGTTTCTGCCTTGATGTGGTCGGCGAACATGGACGGGATTCTAGGCGCCTGCCCCCTGCCCCTCAAGCCGGGCCCGCTCAGGCCAGCGCCAACCCGCCCATGGCGACCGAGGCGAGCCCGGCGAACATCGCCGCCCCGTCGGCCGAGCCATGCAGCGGATCGGCGGCGCGTTCGGGATGCGGCATCAACCCCAGCACGCGGCGGTTTTCCGACAGCACCCCGGCGATGGAGCCGACCGAGCCGTTGGGGTTCTCGTCATAGGTGAAGGCGATGCGGTCCGCGTCCTGCAACGTCTTCAGCCCGGCCTCGTCGATGGTGTAGTTGCCGTCGTGATGGGCGACCGGGATGGTGATCCGCTGGCCCGGCGCATAGCCCCGGGTGAAATCCGAATCCGCCGTCGCAACCTTCAGCGCCACCGGCTTGCAGATGAAGCGCAGCCCCGCGTTGCGCATCAGGACACCGGGCAGAAGCCGCATCTCGGTCAGGACCTGAAAGCCGTTGCAGATCCCAAGCACATGGCCGCCGCGCAGCGCATGGGCGCGCACCGCCGCCGAGATCGGCGATTGCGCCGCGATGGCGCCGCAGCGCAGGTAATCGCCGTAGGAAAAGCCGCCCGGCACGCCGACGACATCGGTCCCGGCCGGCAATTCGCTGTCCTTGTGCCAGACGCGGGCGACCTGGAAACCGGCGGCCTCGAAGGCCACGGCCAGGTCGCGGTCGCAATTCGATCCGGGAAAGGTGATGACGGCGGCTTTCATCGGCTTGCTCCGTGCAGGGTTCGGGGAGGCTGGGACCCCTTTCCCCTACACCCCGCCGCGCCGCGTTTCCAGTGGCATCCGCCGCCCCGTCCGGGCGAAAGGCGCCGCGGGCCAGTGTCGTCCTTGTCGGCCATCCATGTCGGCCGTCCCTGCCGGGCACCCTTGCGGCGCCCCGCCCTTCGGCGCTACCCATGCGGGCATGACCGATCTTCCCGTTCCGCGCGGCGTGCTGACGCCCCACCGTTCCCTTGCCGAATTGACCTGGCTGCGCGTCGGCGGCCCGGCGGACTGGCTGTTCCAGCCCGCGGACGAGGCCGACCTGGCCGCCTTCCTGCGCGACCTGCCGCCCGAGGTGCCGGTGTTCCCGATCGGCGTCGGCTCGAACCTGATCGTGCGCGACGGCGGCATCCGGGGCGTGGTGATCCGGCTGGGGCGCGGCTTCAACGCGATCGAGGTGGGCGCGGCCGACGGCACCGGCCGCGCGCCCGTCACCGCCGGGGCGGCGGCGCTTGACGCCCATGTCGCGCGCAAGGCCGCCGAGGCCGGGTTCGACCTGACCTTCCTGCGCACCATCCCCGGTGCCATCGGCGGCGCGGTGCGGATGAACGCGGGCTGCTACGGCCGCTACACCGCCGATGCGCTGGAAGAGATCCGCCTGGTCACCCGGGAGGGCGAGGTCCTGACCCTGCCCGCCCGGGCCCTGAACCTGCGCTATCGCCAGTCGGACCTGCCCGAAGGCGCGGTGATCGTCGCGGCCACCTTCCGCGCCGCGCCCGGCGAGCCCGCCGCCTTGGCCGCCCGGATGGAAGAGCAACTGGCCAGGCGCGACGCCAGCCAGCCGGTGAAGGCGCGCACCGCCGGCTCGACCTTCCGCAATCCGGCCGGATTTTCCTCGACCGGCGAGGCCGGGGACAGCCACGACCTCAAGGCCTGGAAGCTGATTTCCGACGCCGGAATGCGCGGCGCCCGGGTGGGCGGCGCGCAGATGTCCGAGCTTCACGCGAATTTCATGCTCAACACCGGCGGGGCCAGCGCCGCCGATCTTGAGACGCTTGGCGAGGAAGTGCGAAAAAAAGTGTTCCAATCCAGCAAGATCACGCTAGAATGGGAAATCATGTGCGTCGGCGAACCGGCGGCATGATCGCGGACAGGCGGGACGGCAGTTCCCACAGCGCGAAGACCAAGGGGCAAAAGCCCTGAAAATAAACAGAAATAGGGCCATCAAAGGCTCTTCGAGGCAGATATGGCGGTGGGATCGGGCAGATTTCCCCGCGTTGCGGTTCTTCAAGGTGGCATGTCCGCCGAGCGGGAGGTTTCTCTCGCGACGGGGCATGAATGCGCCATTGCGCTGCGCGCGGCGGGTTACGAGGTGGTCGAGGTCGATGCGGGCCCGGACCTGCCGGAGGTGCTTGCGCGGCTGAAACCCGCCGTCGTCTTCAACGCCCTGCATGGCCGCTGGGGCGAGGATGGCTGCGTCCAGGGCATTCTGGAATGGCTGCGCATCCCCTATACCCATTCGGGTGTGCTGGCCTCGGCGCTGGCGCTCGACAAGCAGCGCACCAAAGAGGTCTATCGCGCCGCGGGCCTGCCGGTGGTCGAAAGCCTGGTCGTCGCGCGCGAGGCGGTCGAGGCGGGCCATGTCCTGGCGCCGCCCTATGTGGTCAAGCCCAACAACGAAGGCTCCTCGGTGGGGGTCTACATCGTCCATCCCGGCTCGAACGCGCCGCGCCTGGCCGAGACCATGCCCGCCGAGGTCATGGTCGAGGCCTATGTGCCGGGGCGCGAGCTGACCACCACCGTCATGGGCGACCGCGCCCTGCTGGTCACCGACATCATCACCGACGGCTGGTATGACTATCACGCGAAATACGCCCCCGGCGGATCGCGCCACCAGATCCCCGCCGACCTGCCCGAAGAGATCACCGCCGCCTGTCTCGACTATGCGCTGCGGGCGCATCGCGCGCTTGGCTGCCGGGGCCTGTCGCGCACCGATTTCCGCTGGGACGAGGCGCGCGGGCTGGCCGGGCTGGTGCTGCTTGAGACCAACACCCAGCCGGGCATGACGCCGACCTCGCTCGCGCCCGAACAGGCGGCGCATCTGGGGATCTCGTTCCCCGAGCTGATGGACTGGATGGTGAGGGACGCCTCATGCGACCGCTGAGCGCCCCCCCTCGCCCGCATGCGCGGCCCTATGAACGGATCGAGCCGCCCCTGCGCCGCGCGCCCGCCGCGGCCGCGCCGCGCGATCCGGCGCCCAGCCTCTGGGCCTACCGGATGCAGCGGATCATGCTGACACCGCATCTGCGCGCCCTTTTGCGCGTGGGCGTGCCCTGCCTTGCGATCCTGGCGGGCGGCACGCTCTGGCTCGGCGATCCCGACCGCCGCGCCGCGCTGACCGGCAAATGGACCGAATTGCGCGAGGCCTTCGAGCAGCGCCCCGAGTTCATGGTCACCCTCGCCTCGGTCGAGGGCAGCTCGAAGGACCTTGCCGAGGCGGTGCGCGCGCGGCTGCAGCTCGACCTGCCGCGAAGTTCCTTCGATCTGGACCTCGAAGCCGCGCGGCAGCGGATCGAGGCGCTGGATGCGGTGAAATCGGCCGAATTGCGCGTGCGCTCGGGCGGCATCCTGCAGGTGCTGATCGTGGAGCGCGCGCCCGCCCTGGTCTGGCGCCAGGACAACGGCACCGGCGCCGCCCCCGCCCTGACCCTGATCGACGAGACCGGCCACCGCGTCGCCAGCCTGATCGAGCGCACCGACCGCGCCGACCTGCCGCTGGTGGCGGGCGCGGGCGCCGACCGCGCCGCCGCCGAGGCGCTGGAGATCCTTGCCGCCGCCCATCCGCTGTCGCCGCGCATCCGGGGCCTGGTGCGCATGGGGGAACGCCGCTGGGATCTGGTGCTCGACCGCGGCCAGCGCATCCTGCTGCCCGAGACCGCCCCCGTCCGCGCGCTGGAGCGCCTGCTGGCGCTGGATGCCGCGCAGGGGATCCTGGCGCGCGACCTGGCCGCCGTCGACCTTCGCCTTTCCGCCCGCCCCACCCTTCGCCTGACCGCGCATGCGATGAACGAGCTTCGCCGCGCCAAGGGCCTGCCCATCGTGGAGACAGACCTGTGACCGACCTCTACCAGACCCAACGCGCCATGCGGAACATGCGCCGGGCCGCCATGCAGCGGGGCGTGATCGCAATCCTTGACGTGGGCACCTCGAAGATCGCCTGCCTGATCCTGCGCTTCGACGGCGAGGCCCGTTCGCGCGAGACCGAGGGCGTGGGCCCGATGGCGGGGCAGTCGCAGTTCCGCATCATCGGCGCCGCCACCACCCGCTCGCGCGGGGTGCGCTTCGGCGAGATCGCGGTGATGAACGAGACCGAACGCGCGATCCGCACCGCCGTCCAGGCCGCGCAGAAGATGGCCAATGTCCGCGTCGACCACGTCATCGCCTGCTTCTCGGGCGCCGAGCCGCGCAGCTACGGCCTCGCGGGGGAGGTGGAACTGGCCGAACATGTGGTCAGCGAGCAGGACATCGCCCGCGCCCTGGCCGCCTGCGAGGTCCCCGACCTTGGCCATGGGCGCGAGGTGCTGCACGCCCAGCCGATCAATTTCGCGCTGGACCACCGTTCGGGCCTGGCCGATCCCCGGGGCCAGATCGGCGACCGGCTGGCCTGCGACATGCATCTGCTGTCGGTCGACGGCGACGTGATCCAGAACCTGCTTTACTGCATCCGGCGCTGCGACCTCGAACTCGCCGGGATCGCCTCCTCGGCCTATGTCTCGGCGATCTCGACGCTGGTCGAGAACGAGCAGGAACTGGGCGCGGCCTGCATCGACATGGGCGGCGGCTCGACCGGCGTGTCGATCTTCATGAAAAAGCACATGATCTATGCCGACAGCGTGCGGATGGGCGGCGACCATGTCACCTCGGACATCTCCAAGGGGCTCGACATTCCGCTGTCCATGGCCGAGCGGATCAAGACCCGCCACGGCGGGCTGATCGCCACCGGCATGGACGACCGCGAGATGATCGAGATCGGCGCCGAGACCGGCGACTGGGACAAGGACCGCCGCCAGATCAGTTGCAGCGAACTGATCGGCATCATGCGCCCCCGCGTCGAGGAGATCCTGGAGGAGACCCGCGCGGTGCTGGACGCCGCCAGCTTCGACCACATGCCCAGCCAGCAGATCGTCCTCACCGGCGGCGGCAGCCAGATCCCGGGGCTTGAGGATCTGGCCGCGCGCATCCTGGGCCAGCGCGTGCGCGCGGGCCGCCCGCTGCGCGTCCAGGGCCTGCCCCAGGCCGCCGCGGGCGCGGCTTTCGCGGGCGCGGTGGGCCTTTGCCTCTTCGCCGCGCACCCGCAGGACGAGTGGTGGGACTTCGAGGTGCCCGCCGAACGCTACCCCGCGCGCAGCCTGCGCCGGGCCTTCCGCTGGTTCAAGGACAACTGGTGACCCCCATATCCAGCGAAAGTCGCGAAATCCCGCCGATTACCGCGCCAAAACCCCCATATTTTGTGGGGATTGCACGTTTTTCTCGTGACCTCGCGTCGCGATATGGCTAGAATCGGCGAAAATGTGGTGGATCCGGGTCCGGGACAGGCCTTCTCCATCGAAGCGAAGACTGACAGCGGCGTCACAAGAAACGGACAGGCGGAACCATGGCACTCAATCTGACGATGACGAACCAGCGCGAAGAACTGAAGCCGCGCATCACCGTCTTCGGTGTGGGCGGCGCGGGCGGCAACGCGGTCAACAACATGATCGAGAAGCAGCTCGAAGGCGTCGAATTCGTCGTGGCCAATACCGATGCCCAGGCCCTTCAGCAAAGCCAGGCCCATGCCCGCATCCAGATGGGCGTGAAGGTGACCGAGGGCCTTGGCGCGGGCGCCCGCCCCTCGGTCGGCGCCGCCGCCGCCGAAGAGACCATCGAGGAAATCGTCGACCATCTGGCCGGCGCGCATATGTGCTTCATCACCTGCGGCATGGGCGGCGGCACCGGCACCGGCGCCGCCCCGATCATCGCCCAGGCCGCGCGTGAGCTTGGCGTGCTGACCGTCGGCGTCGTCACCAAGCCCTTCCAGTTCGAGGGCGCCAAGCGCATGCGCCAGGCCGACGAGGGGCTGGAGGCGCTGCAAAAGGTGGTCGACACGCTGATCATCATCCCGAACCAGAACCTGTTCCGCCTGGCCAACGAGCGCACCACCTTCACCGAGGCCTTCGCCATGGCCGACGACGTGCTCTACCAGGGCGTCAAGGGCGTGACCGATCTGATGGTGCGACCGGGGCTCATCAACCTCGACTTCGCCGACGTCCGCGCGGTGATGGACGAGATGGGCAAGGCGATGATGGGCACCGGCGAGGCCGAGGGCGAGGATCGCGCGGTCCAGGCGGCGGGCAAGGCCATCGCCAATCCGCTTCTGGACGAGATCAGCCTGAACGGCGCCAAGGGCGTGCTGATCAACATCACCGGCGGTTACGACCTGACGCTGTTCGAACTGGACGAGGCCGCGAACATCATCCGCGAAAAGGTCGACCCCGAGGCGAATATCATCGTCGGCTCCACCCTCGACCCCACTATGGAGGGGCGGCTGCGCGTCTCGGTCGTGGCGACCGGGATCGACGCCTCGGCGCAGCACAAGCCCGAGCAGCCGATCGCGCGCCGCCCGATGGCGCAGCCGCTGACCCTGCATCCGGCGCCCGCGCCCGCCGCCGAGGCGCCGCGGCGCGAGCCCTTCGCGCCTGCGCAGCGCCCGCCGC